>JANOHV010000150.1:0-3554 GCA_031406795.1 Candidatus Rokuibacteriota bacterium | reverse complement strand
CATCAGAGAGCGGCCGAAATCGCCGGCCAGGTCGCGGGTGCGGCTGAACAGGTGGGGCTGGAAAATGGCGTGGATGCGGCCGCGCGGGAAGGTCTGGCGGGCCGCCTGGAGGGTGGCCGCCACCTCGGTGGGATGGTGGGCGTAGTCGTCGACGACGAGGACGCCGGCGTGATCCCCCCGCTGCTCGAAGCGCCGGTGCGCGTTGCGGAACGTTGCCAGCGCGCCGAAGATCGTTTCCGGGGCGAGGTCCAGTTCGAGCGCCACGGCGACGGCGGCGAGCGCGTTCGAGAGATTGTGGGCCCCCGGGATCGGGACCCGCAGGCGACCGAGTTCCCGTCCCGCCGCGTGCACCGTGCACGAGGAGACCGAATTCTCGTAGGCCGGCTCGCTGCCGTGTACGTCGGCTTCGACCCCGAGACCGTAGGTGATCACCCGCTTTCGCACTTTCGGCAGGATCGCGCGCACTCCCGGGTCGTCGACACCGAGAATCACGGCGCCGTAGAAGGGCACTTTGTTCGCGAACATCGCGAACGCCTCGTGGATGCTTTCCAGATCCGCCCAGTAATCGAGGTGCTCGCGGTCGACCGTCGTGATCACCGCCCAGGTCGGCGTCAGCGAGAGGAAGCTGCCGTCGCTCTCGTCGGCCTCGGCCACGAGAAATTCACCCTGCCCGAGCCGCGCGTTCGAACCGAAGGCGTCGAGCCGCCCGCCGATGACCGCGGTCGGGTCGAGATCGGCGGCGGCGAGGATCGTCGCGACGAGCGAGGTGGTCGTCGTCTTGCCGTGCGCGCCCGCGATGGCGATGCCGTACTTCATGCGCATCAACTCGGCGAGCATCTCCGCCCGGGGGATCACCGGGACTTGCAGACGGTGGGCCTCGCGCACCTCGGGGTTGCCCGGACGCACCGCGGAGGAGATGACGACAACCTGGGCATCCTCGACGTTGGCCGCGTCGTGCCCGGCGGCTATCCGCCCGCCGAGCACGCGCAGGCGCTCGGTGACCGGGGTCGCCGCAAGGTCCGACCCGCTGACGTGGTAGCCGAGATTCAGCAGCACCTCGGCGATCCCGCTCATGCCGATCCCGCCGATGCCCACGAAGTGGATGCGCTTGACCTTTCTGATGAACATGTCCCGTTCCCCTCTACGTTCGCCCGAGCAGGCGCCGACATTCGTCGACGATTCGCGCCGCGGCGTCGCGCACACCGACCGCGGCGCTCGCGCCCGCCATCAGGCGCAGCCGCTCCCGGTCGCCTGCCAGCACGCTGATCGCCCGGGCCAGTTCAGCCGGTGCGTCGGCGGCCTGCTCCTCGACCAGCAGCGCCCCGCCGCGATCCGCGAGCCAGCGGGCGTTGACGCGCTGGTGATCCCCGGCCGCGTGCGGGTAAGGGATGAGAATCGCCGGACGACCGTTGGCCGCGATCTCGGCGATCGTCCCGGCGCCGGCCCGCGCGATAACCAGGTCGGCCGCGCCGTAGCGCTCGCCCATCATGTCGAAGAACGAAGCGACCTCGGCGGACAGACCGGCCGCCCGGTAGGCGGCCGCCACAGACTCGCGCTCGGGTTCGCCGCTCTGGTGGACAAAGGAGAGATCCAGCCCCGCGGCCGCCAGCGACGGCAGCGCGCCGGCCACCAGCCGGTTCACGCCCCGGGCCCCCTGGCTCCCGCCGAGCACCAGCAGGCGCAGGCCGGCACCGCGACCGATTTCGGTTCTCGCGCCCAGCGCTTCCTCGCGGACAGGGTTGCCGGCCAGGATCGTGCGGCCTGCGGGGAAAAAGCGCCGCGCCGGTTCGAAGGCAATGAAGACCTTCCGGGCGATTCGGCCGAGAAGACGGTTGGTCAACCCCGGGACGGCGTTCTGCTCCTGCAGCACCACGGGAATGCCCAGCGTGCGGGCGGCAACTGCCGCAGGCCCCGAGGAGTAGCCGCCGGTGCCGAGCAGCAGGTCGGCGCCGAACGCGGCGATTTCGCGGCGGCACTCCGCGACGGCGCGAGCAGCGAGCACCAGAGCCGTGACGGCCCCCAACGGACCCTGCCCCTTCAGACCACGCACCCGCAGGCCGTGAAAACGCACGGCCGGCCCCTCGCGCGGCACGACCCGCTCCTCGAGTCGGCCAGCCGCGCCGAGGTAGAGCACCCGGGCTCCCGGTTCGCGACGGCGGAATTCGCGGGCCACCGCGAGGCCGGGGAAGATGTGTCCCCCCGTCCCGCCGCCGGCCACCGCCAGCCCGAAGGTCCGTTGCGTCTGCATCACGCTGCGTCCGATTTGACCGACACGCCGTGCTGAGAAATGTTCAGCAGGATGCCGACGGAAACCAGACTCGCCACCAGCGAGGTTCCGCCGTAACTCAGGAACGGCAGCGTCAACCCCTTGGTCGGCATCAGACCGGCGACGACCATGATGTTGATCACGGCCTGGAGAAAGAGACAGAACGTCAGACCAAACGCCAGGTAGGTGCCGAACAGGTCCGGCGCCCGCAGCGCGATGCGCATCCCGCGCCAGAGGATGACGCCGAAGAGCCCGACGACGAGCACCAGCCCGATGAAACCGAGTTCCTCGCCGATCACCGCGAGAATGAAATCCGTGTGCGGGGCCGGCAGGAAGAAGAGTTTCTGCCGGCTGCCCGCGGGCCCGGTGCCGGAGAGGCCGCCGCGGCCGAGCGCGAGGAAGGCCTGCACCGTCTGGTAACCCTTGCCCTGCGCCACGCTCCACGGGTCGAGGAAAGTGCTGACCCGGGCGCGCTGGTAGGCGTTGAAATAAAGCGAAAGGCCGACCGCGAGCAGCCCGCCCCCCCCACAGAGCAGCAGCGGGCGCAGACGCAGCCCGCCGACGAAAAGCAACGCGCCGAGCGAGGCGGCGAGGGTGATGGTCGTGCCGAGGTCCGGCTCGAACATGATCAGCACGAGGCAGAGCCCGACGACCCCCAGCTCCGGGAGGATCGCCTTCCAGCCCTTTTTCAGGAAGGATTCGCGTTTGGCGGAGAGCACCGCCGCGAGAAAGATCATCAGCCCGATCTTGGCCAGTTCGGAGGGCTGGAAGTCGACCGGGCCGAGCCCGATCCAGCGGCGCACCCCGCCCTTGAAGTGTCCGATGAAGGGCACGAGCACGCCCACCAGCAGCAGGACGACCCCGGCGGCCGAGAGCCGGGCCCAACGCTGGTAGGAGCGGTAGTCCACGCGGTTGACCAGCGCCAGAGCCGCAGCGCCGATCGCGGTCCAGAGGAGCTGGCGCACGAGGAAGTAGTACTGCGGCTGGTTCTTTTTCACCGCGACGAACGCGCTGGCGCTGTAGATCATCACGATCCCGAGGATGACCAGCAGCGTCACCGGCAGCACCAGCCAGATGTCCGTCCGCGCCTGCCTAGGCATCGGCGCGCTCCCCGTGGACGCCCGGGGCATTCAGGAGGCCCTGATGCGCCCCGGCGGCGTTGCTCCGCGCGTCGCATGTTCGGCGCACACCGATATCGCCACCCCGCGCCGATTTCGCCGCCTTGCCCGAACGCATCCTTACGCACCAGAATGCCCCCGGCACCGAATATTACAAAACAGTCGCGGGG
>JANOHV010000128.1:0-20429 GCA_031406795.1 Candidatus Rokuibacteriota bacterium | reverse complement strand
GGTCGGCCGCGCGGATCGCGCGCGCGAGCTCCTCGAGGTCGGCGCCGCCGCCGCCGCCCGCGACGAGGCGCTCGAGCGCCTCCAGCGCCTGGATGCGGAAGCGGTCCACCGTCTGGCGCATGCCGAGGGCGAACTCCGCGTTGTCCTCGAAGAGCGAGTTCGACCAGGCGGGGCCGCGTCCGTCCGCGCGCTTCGTGTAGGGCGTCGTGGGCAGATTGCCGCCGTAGATCGAGGAGCAGCCCGTGGCGTTGCCGATCAGCAGCCGGTCGCCGAAGAGCTGGGTCAGCAGGCGGATGTACGGGGTCTCGCCGCAGCCGGCGCAGGCGCCGTGATACTCGAAGAGCGGCCGGACGAGCTGGCTGCCCTTGACGGTGAGCAGTTCGAAGCGCGCCGGGTCGGTTTCGGGCAGCGCGAGGAAAAAACGCAGATTCTCAGCCTCGGACTCCCGCAGCGGCTCCTGGGGCCGCATGTTGATCGCCTTGAACGCCGGGTCTTTCGCCCCGGCGGCGTCCTTGCCGTGTGCCGGGCAGATGTCGACGCACTGGCCGCAGCCGGTGCAGTCCTCCGGCGCGACCTGGACCGTGAAGCGCAGCCCGGCGAGCGCCTTGCCCTTCGCCTCCACGGACTTGAAAGTCGGCGGCGCCTGCGCCAGAGACTCGGGCGCGTAGGCCTTGATCCGGATCGTCGCGTGGGGGCAGACGAACGAGCACTGGCCGCACTGGATGCAGATCCCCGGTTCCCAGACCGGGATCTGGACGGCGATGTTGCGCTTTTCGTACTGCGTGGTCCCGGTCGGCCAGGTGCCGTCGGGAGGCATCGCCGAGACGGGCAGCAGATCCCCCTCGCCGGCGATCATGCGGCCCGTGACCGCGCGCACGAACTCCGGGGCGTCGTCGGGAACGGGTTGCCGCAGGCGCCGCGTGCTCGTCGCTGCCGGCGGCACCGGCACCTCGACGAGCCGCTCGAGCGCGCGCTCGGCGGCGGCATAATTCATGTCGACGATCCGCTGGCCCTTGTTGCCGTACGTCGCGCCGATCTGCTGCTTGATCGCCGCGAGGGCCTCCTCCTTCGGCAGGATTCCCGAGATCAGGAAGAACGCGGTCTGCATGATGATGTTGATGCGCGCGCCAAGGCCGAGCTCCTCGGCGAGGGCGATAGCGTCGATGATGAAAAAGCGCATCCGCTTCGCGATCAGCCCCTCTTGGACCTCGCGCGGCAGCGTGTCCCAGACCTCGTCCTTGCCATGCGCCGTCGTCAGCAGGAACACCCCGCCCGCGGCGGCGCCGGCGAGCATGTCGTACCGCTCGAGAAAGCTCGGGTTGTGGCAGGCGACGAAGTTCGCCTGCGGGACCAGGTAGGGGTGGCGGATCTCCTCGGTGCCGAAGCGCAGGTGCGAGACGGTCATCGCGCCGGATTTCTTCGAGTCGTAGACGAAGTAGCCCTGTGCGGCGTTCGCGGTCTTGGAGCCGATGATCTTGATCGTGCTCTTATTCGCGCCGACGGTCCCGTCGGCGCCGAGGCCGAAGAACAACGCGCGGAAGGCGCCCGGCTCCTCGAGAACGAAGCCCGGGTCGACGGGCAGGCTCGTGCCGCTCACGTCGTCGGTGATCCCGACCGTAAAGTGGCGGCGAGGCTCCTCGGCCGCGAGGGTGTCGAAGACGGCCTTGACCATCGCGGGAGTGAAATCCTTCGAACCCAGGCCGTAACGGCCGCCAACGATGCGCGGGAGCGCGCCGAAGGGCGCGAAACCCCTCGCGAAGGCCTCGCCGGCCGCGGCGCACACGTCGAGGTACAATGGCTCCCCGGCGGCGCCCGGCTCCTTCGTGCGGTCGAGCACCCCGATCGCGCGAACCGAGGCGGGCAGGGCCGCCGCGAAAGCCTCGACGCTGAAGGGGCGGAAGAGACGCACGGTGAGGACGCCGACCCGCGCGCCCGTGGCGTTCAGCGCCTCGGCGGTGGCGATCGCCGTCTCCGCGGCGGAGCCCATCAGCACGATCACCCGCCGGGCCTCGGGATCGCCGGCGTAATCGAAGAGCCCGTAGCGCCTGCCGGTGATGCCGGCGAACCGTTCCATGGCCCGGGCGACGATCCCGGGGGCGGCCTGGTACCAGGGGTTCACGGTCTCCCGCCCCTGGAAGTAGACATCGGGGTTCTGCGCCGTCCCCCGGATCATCGGACGGTCGGGGGAGAGCCCCCGCGTCCGGTGGGCGATCACCAGCGCGTCGTCGATCATCGCCCGCATGTCGTCGAAAGTCAGTTCTTCGATCTTGCGGATCTCGTGTGACGTCCGGAAGCCGTCGAAAAAGTGCAGGAACGGGATGCGCGCCTCGAGCGTCGCGGCCTGCGCGATCAGCGCGAAGTCCATGGTCTCCTGGACGCTGCGCGAGCAGAGCATCGCGAAGCCGGTGCCGCGGGCGGCCATGACATCGGAGTGGTCGCCGAAGATCGAGAGGCCCTGACAGGCCAGTGAGCGGGCCGTGACGTGGAAAACGGCCGGGGTCAGTTCGCCGGCGATCTTGTACATCGCGGGGATGATCAGCAACAGTCCCTGGGAGGCGGAGACCGTCGTTGCCAGCGCGCCGGTGCTCAGCGAGCCGTGCACCGCGCCGGCCACGCCCCCCTCGGACTGCATCTGGCTGACCCGGGGGACGCTTCCCCAGATGTTCTTGCGGCCGGCGGAACTCCAGGCGTCGCAGATCTCCGCGATCGGCGTGGAAGGGGTGATCGGATAGATCGTGATGATCTCGTTCGTGGCGTGCACGACGTGCGCGCAGGCTGCGCACCCGTCGACCGTAATCGTTCTTCTACCCATGTGCCCCCCGTTTCCCCGCCTGCCCGTCGGCGGACCCGGTCGAATGTACCATAACAAAGTGCGGGCCGGACTCGGGAACTGTGGAGCCGGTGCCTGCGAATGTTCCGCTGCTTATCCCCGTTCCCCTGGGTTCGGTGCCGCCCCGGACTGCCGGTCGACCGGGTCCGTCACGGACCGCTCGGCGCGGCACCTGGCGGCACGGATTGTCGGCCAGCCCTTGAGGGCGAAGAACACCGACAGGTACAAACACACTCCGAAGCTCAGATAGACCGACAGGAACGACAGCGCAAATGCCGCAAGGTACAACAACGGTCCGAACCGGTATTGTTGGGTAATCCGCCGGATTTCATTGCCGTCGACGTTTTGCGCCAGAAGTCTGCCGTTTTTCGAAGCGTGGTGCCACAGCCCCTTGAACGCGAACGCAGTCGCGACGTAGGTGCCCGCAAATACCGAGCCGGCAATCCGAGCCTCGGAGTGCAGCAGGAATTCCGCCAGCAGGGCGGTCGGAAACGGCATGAAGGTGATGAAGAGCAGCAACGAGCCGTTCCAGTAGAGGAATTGGTGGTCGGTTCTCTGGATGAAACTGAAGATCCGGTGATGGTTGACCCATTGGGCGAGGATGGTGATGAAACTCGTCACGAAAGCCAGGTAGTGGGGCCACAGTTTCATCAGCATCGAGCCGAGACTGCCGCCGGCATCGAGGTCGCTGGTCCTCGGGATGGTGATCCCGAGGACCAGCAACGTGATCGCGATTGCGAAAACACCATCGCTGAACGCCTCGATCCGCACGGTCTTGTCCCGCTCGAACGTCGGCGACATTACGGTCCAGGTCTCTCCACACCCTCGATCACTTCTTGCCCTTGCCGCCCCGTTTGTCTTCGTTCTTGCGCGACTCGTCGGAGCCCCGCTTGTCCTTTTCGCGATTCGGTCGCTCCTCGGGTTCTCGCGCTGAGGCGGGAGTCACATTTTCCTCTCCCCGCGGCTCGGGCAGCCGTTTGAACTGGCGCTTGCCGGCCGGCACCGCCGGCTTCTCGGGCGACCGGACCTTTTTCAGGGCTTCCGTCGACTGAGGAGCGACCGGGCTCCGAGGCGTCTTGCGCTTCCCGGGCGCAACCCACTGCTCCAGTTCCTTCTCCTTCACGATGTTCCGGAGGACCGACGGCTTGTTGCCGGGTTTGAAAACCGACCTCTCCCTGGTCGGGGCGACGACCCTTTTTCTGATGGCGAGGGACTCCCTCTGGAGTCGCACCGGCGGCAATGAGCTGGGCTTGATCTGGACTTCCGGCCGCGGCTGGCGGGTTTCCCGAATCGGCTTGATTTCCCGAACCGGCGGCCGGCCGATGATGCTCACCTCTCTTGAACCAGGTCGATCGAACGGGTTTCGCGCCGGGGCGATTCGCTCCTCCCTGATCCTGCCGCGCAGAAAATTGTCCTTCCTGACCGCCACGACACCATTGGTCACCCTGCTGTTGACATAGACCGTGGTCACGTTGACGTTGGTCGTCGCCGACACGTTCACGCTGCGGGGACCGAAGTTCCCGTACCCGTAGTAGACCTCGTTGTGCCCGAGGGGAACCCAGGAGACTTCGTCCTCGACGACCGACCAGCCGACGTAACCCGGCGACCAGTAGGCTCTTCCCTGCGGGACGATCCAGAACCAGCCGATGGAAGCGCCCCAACTCCACCTGCCGAAATGGAACGGGGCGTACCAGGGGTCATACGACAACCAGACGTAGTCATTCGCCTGCCAGACCCAGCGGCCGTTGGAATACGGCGACCAGCCCCGCTCGACAGCCGGTACCCAGACGGAGCCATGGGTCCGGTCGGCGACCCAGCGCCCGGAGGCGTCAAACTCGTGGGCGTACGAAGACAGATCGGCCGGGAGATAGCGCTTGCTGGCGGCCGGCCGGTCGTAGATTGCCGCTCGCGACCGCACCCAGTCGTCCCACTCGTCTTCGACCGGCAGGAAATCCAGAAGCACCCGCTGATCGGGCTGGACCTCGGCCAGATGGCCCCCGCTCACATCGGTGAGGCCGTCCGGGGTTTCGAGCACGAGCGAACCGCTGATGACGCCGATCTGGGCGGTGCCGTCGGGCAGCGTGTTGACCCGGAAGCGGGCCGCACGGGTGGCGCGGATCGAGGCATTCGGCAGATCCACCTGGAAGACGGAGCCGGACCGGCCGAATCCCTTCACGTCGAAGGCGGCTTCGCCGGAGACGAGGGCCAGTTGCACGATCTCGCCCCGGCTGCCCCGCTCCATCCGGGTCAGGTCGAGTTCGGACTGGTAGTTCACCCAGGCCGTCGCGCCCAGAGGGAAACGGATCTCGATCTTGGCGTCATCCTGGGCCCAGACCCGGTCGCCGATCCGCAGCGAGAGATTCGTCGACAGGGCGACCCAGTCCTCGTCCTCCTCGCTCATGAGCAGCGACTCGCCGCTCAAGTAGGTCACGAACGCCAGCCCGAGGCCCCCGGGGTTGCCGGCGGTTCCGCTCTGTGCGCTGCTCTGCGCCCCGTCGCGGGAGATGTACTGGCCGCTCGCGGCAGGGGCGTTGAGCGTGAGTGCCAGGCACGCGAACAAGGGCAAAGCAAATTTCAGCTTCATCGCGAATCGTTCCTTTCGGCCCGGTGAAGGGCTTCCCGTCAACTCTTCCTGTTCCCCAGGACCAGCAATGCAATACCGCCCGCGAGCGCGGCAACCCCGACTATCGGTCCCAGAGGCAGAGTCCTCGTCTTGTCGGCACTCATGTGGATGGGCCCGATGTCGACGACCTTCTCCCGGGTCGTGTAGTTGATTCCCTGATACGCGAAGGCGACGATGCCGATCACGATCAGCAGGATGCCCAGAATTTTCATGGTGCTCCGCCTTTCCGTTGCCGCCCTGCGGGGCGAGAACCTTCCGCAGCTAGCCTCGGCGTCCGCCGATGATGTTGACCAGCACCATCACCACGGCTACCACGACCAGGATGTGAATGAACCCCCCCATCGTGTAACTGCTCACCATCCCGAGCAACCACAGAACGATCAGGATCACCGCAATAGTCCACAACATGGCGTTCTCCTTTCAGGTGAGTAATGTGGTTCCCGACCGCTCACTTACCGACGCGAATACTCGAGATGTCCCCGATGAGCCCGAAGACACTCAGCAGCCAGAAGATCACGACCAGGACCACGACCACGTTCAATATCCGCTTGATGGTCGACTGCATCGGGATGTAGCTGTTGATGACCCACAGAATGACCCCGACGACAACCAGGACCACGACCAGGTTGATCAAAGGCATGACGTCACTCCTTCCGCAAGTTCGGGGCGGGCCGAATCAGCCGCTTTCGGCCAGGACTCCCCGGTGCTCCTGGTATCGTTCATCGGGTGCGGGAGCAATTCGCTCATTTCGCCTTTGACTTGGAATCCGACACGGTCATCCGGTTGTCGACCTTCGTCACACCGTTGATGTCCTCGACGAGTTTGCTCACCAGATCCTTTTCCGCGGTGCTCCCGGCGGTCCCTGTCAGCACGACGACGCCGTTGTCGGTCTCGACGTGGGTTTTGAGGACTTTGGTCGAGCGATGAAACAGCAGCGACAGCTTGACCTGGGAGGTGATGGAAGCATCGTCGATCTTGTCGCCGATTGTTTCCTTGCCTGCCTTCGGCGCCTTCGAAACCGTCATCTGGTTCCTGACGTCCTTGACCCCTTCGACATCCCTGGCATACTCGGTCGTCAATTCCCGCTGCGCCTGGGTTTGCGCCTCGCCGCCCAGGGTGACGACGCCGTCCTTCACGGAAACCTCGGTCTTGATGCCGCTGACGCTGCGGTGGAAGAAGAGCACGGTCTTCACGCGCGCGGCAATCCACCCATCCGAGTTCTCGGCAGGGCGCAGACCCTTGATTTCCAGCTTGTTGTCCACGCTCTTGACGCCGCGCTGGCTCGAAACGGCCTCCTGCGCCATAAAGATGCTGGGTTCTTCGGAAACAGTCCCCGTCAACGTGACGACGCCGTCCTTGGACTTGATTCTGATGTCATCGTTCTTCAGATAGGTCCTGAAGACGAACGAATTCTTGGCGGTTCTTTCGATCTGCTCGTCTGTCTCGGAGGCGGACACGGGCCCGCCGGTCAGTGCCAGCGCAGCGAATGCCGCCGCTACCGCGATCAAGCGCATCGGATTCATGTTGTTTCTCCTTATTCCTTGAACTTCGCACGAGCGGCGCTGACGCCGGCCTTCAGCGCATCCCAGGTGGTTTCCACGTTCTTGCGGACGGCGTCCCACCCCGCCTCGCTCGTCGCGGCGAGATCGGCGAGTTTGGCGCTCGCGTCATGCATCCGGTGGTCGAGTTCCTTGAGGTGCTTGTTCATCTCGATCTGCGCGTCGGCCTTGGCCCCGGCTGCCCGGGCCTTGAGCTTGGCGAGATCCGCCTGCCACTCGTCCAGCTGCGCCTGGTACTTCTGCCGGTACAGTTCCTTCTCGCTCATCGCGTCCCCCTGCTACAGAACGAAGCGGACGGCGGCGCCGAGGCGGATGGTGTCGGTGCCGATGTCCTTCGCGAAATTGAGGGTGTCCCAGTCGTTGAAGCGGTAGTTGGCGTTGATGTCCAGGAACAGCCGGGGGAGAATCGGCAGGTCGAGACCGGCGCGGAACATGTAGAAGGGCGCATTGCCCCAGTTGCCGTCGTGATAGTAGATGCCGATCCCCACGCCGCCGTAGAAGAGCCCGCCGAAGGTCACGAAGAGCTCAGGTGCGATCACGGGGTCCGTCGAGGCGGCCAGGTCGGGGAAGAGTTCCAGGTTGGTCCCGACCTTCACGAACCAGACGGGGGCGTACTGGTAGCTGAGGATGTAGGAGAAGCCGTCGGAGGTGACGTCCTGATCGAGATTGTCGATCGTCTTCCAGTAGTTCACCCCGAGGCCGATGCGGTGCATGCCTCTGCCCATGACCAGGGGCGGACCCGGAGGTCCGGGATCGGCGAGAACGACTCCCCCTTCAGCCTCGGCGGCAAGGACTGCCGGAACCGGCATGAGACACGCGAGCGTGAACGTGAAAGCCGCGAGAACAAGTATCTTACGCATGGTCTGACTCCTTTGGTGACGTTGTTGTTCGTAAGCGTGCACGGGATTGCGCACATGGTTTTAAGTCCATCGGGTCCTTCCGGCCCTACAACCTTCCCATGAGGACCAGCAGGATCGTTCCCAGGGTCATGCGTGGCCTCCCTTCGCTTTCGTGGCATGAACGGCTCGCTCCCGCTCGGCGGCATCCCTGAGCCGGTAGGCGCACTCGCGAACCAGGCCGTTGAGCAGCAGACAGCCATCGTCATTGCAGGTCGCGAACCCCTGCTCCGAAATGACGATCATTCTTTCGGCCATTTCCAGAATTGAGCCAATCTGAACTTCGAATTCGCTCGTCAATTCTTTCTCTGACCTCCTTGCCTAGGTAGAGATTGCATCAAATGTGCCACTCGCCGGTTCGACGGAGCCGAGAGATCGCACATCTACTGGAACTGCCGACTGATATGAGATTTTCCGTAGGATGCAACTGGAGGAGTGGTGCGTTTTTCAGCGGTGCGATGAGACGGGCGGGCGGGTCTGTCGCTTCCGGTCTCCCGCGGCAATAATGCGCTGGAACTCCGGTCTTCCCGCGGCGCTTCGCCTTCAAGAACGGCCGTGGCTGTCTCGTAATGCAATTTCGAAACATTTGCTACAACGAACCAGTCTTTGCAACGTTGGTGAAAGACCTGCCGCAGGTTCGGGACCCGATCGCGTCTGTCGAGAAATGCCGGAGGGGGAGAACCGGCTCACCCGGGCGTCCGCCGGGTGAGCCGGTTGCTGGAGTGCTAGAACCTGAATCTCAGGCCAAGGCCAATCCGGCCGAATTCGTTGAAGCTTCCCAGTTCGTCAGCCGGTTGCCGCGCTTCCAGCAGCAAGGACATGTTCCTGCTGTCCGGGCTCCCGGTCAGCAGATAGCCGACATCGGCCAACAGGTCGATCTGGCCATCGTTGCCGGACCAGAACCCGGCACCCAGGCCGAAGGAGAACCCGCCCAACCAGTGGTAGTCGAGCAGCAGGTCTGCGGTAAAGGCGCTCCCGCCATCGTTGCCCATCCAGCGAACGGAACCGCCGAGGAGCCCCATCAGATAGAGCCGGTCGAAGAGGGGCAACTCATAGCCGACGCGCGCAAACGCATAGTTTGCCGGATCAGGCTGGCGGGCAAAACCCACATCGAAGAGCAGCCCGCACGGGGGCTTCACGGGAGGCGGCGGGGGAGGAGGCGGCGGCGGAGCAGGGGCAACCGCGGCCGTCGCAACTGGCGCCGGGGGGGCCGCGATCGGTTTCGGCACGACGGGCGCCGGCGGCGGCGGCGCAACGGGGGCCGGCGCGGCGACGACTGCCGCAGGCGCTGCGACTGGCGGCGGCGGCGCAACCGGCGCGGGGGCAACCGGGGCTGGCGCCGGGGGCGCGGGCGGTCTCGGAGCAGCGGCCACCGGGGGCGGAGGAATGGGGGTCACGTTTCTCAACGCGACATTGCCGCAGGCAAGCGGAACCACGAATTCATGTCGCTTGCCGTCTTTGTCGATGGTGAAACGGTACGCGTCGAAAGGGGCGCTACCCTTCCAGGTCGCGTCCTTGAGCACCGAGACCCTCCCGGTGGCCTTCTTCTTGAAGACGATCCACACAAACGTGTCCCCGGGCGCCACGGTGACGGAGTCGATTCTTGCCGTGGGGAACTGCTCCATGAACGCCGGGTAGAGCTCAGGGGAACCCGCCTTGGTGAAACCGGTCTTGAGGTCGACGCTTCGATTCTTCACCAGGAGCTTGAGGTCGGCCTCGGAACTCAGCGGCGGACGGTTGAACGGGTTTGCGCCAAGCCGCTTCCAGCTTGTGGCCGCGGAAGCCGAGGTTGAAAAGCCTACTGCGAGACAGGCGACCAATACCAGAATAAACTTTCGTTTCAACATCGTCTCCTCCTTGTTCGTGGCTTCGCCGACGGCCGAAGTCCAGGGTATGGTTCCAGTTTACTCCATTTCTTGGATCATAGGCCAGCTCAAAGACCTGCTTTGCGAAATCCCTCCCCACGTCGAACCCGGTGCCAAGTGCCTGAGTTGCTATTGGGATCGATTTGCATCAACTGTGCCTGCTGGGCACTCGCATGCCGAGCCATCACGCAACTGCCGGAAATGTTGGGCGATATTCAGTCTCAGGTCTGTTGGACGGGTGGTGGAGGCGTTGGACCGCCGGCTGCATTTCGAGACGACCGGCGGTGATCGGGGCCGGATGCTGTCTGATTGTGCAATTCCGGAGTCAAAACTTCCGCTCCTTCGGCAGATGCCGGTAGAGTGTGGCCCGGGACACGCCCAGGCTGCGGGCCGCTTCCCCGGGGTGTCCGCCCGCCTGCTGCAGCGCCGCAATCGCCGCCTCTTCCGAGATCTTCGGCTTGCGCCCCAGGACTCTGCAACGCTCGTCGGCCAGCCCTGCCAATGACGGCGGCAAATGCCCGGGCTGGAGGACGTTGCCCTTGCACTTGATCAGGGCGAATCGCAGCACGTTCTGAAGTTCGCGGATGTTGCCTGGCCAACGATGGGCGATGAGCACGGCCAGCGTCTCGCGGGCGAGGGTGACCTTGCGGGGAGGCCGCGCGGGATCGTGCCGGCGATCGGAGCGACGAGCCTCCTCTGCGAGGATGTGTGCCGCGAGCAACGGAATGTCGGTCAATCGCTCGCGCAGCGGGGGGATCGTGAGGGGAACGACGCTGAGCCGGTAAAAAAGGTCATCCCGGAACCGTTTGGCCGCGACCTCCCGCCGCAGATCCTTATTGGTGGCGCTGATCACCCGCACGTCCACCGTGCATGTCTTCTCGTCGCCGACTTTCTCGAACGTCCCCTCCTGCAGGACGCGCAGCAGTTTGACCTGCATCGCGAGGCTCAGATCCCCCACCTCGTCGAGAAAGATCGAGCCCCCGTCCGCCAGTTCGAAGCGGCCCTTCTTGTCGCGGATGGCCCCGGTGAAGGCGCCTTTCACGTGCCCGAAGAGTTCGGTCTCCAGCAGCGTGTCGGGCATGGCGCCGCAGTTGATGGCGACGAAGTTCTTCGCGGCCCGCGGGCCCGCGCGGTGGATCGCCGAGGCGACGAGCTCTTTGCCGGTGCCGCTCTCCCCGAGAATCAGCACCGGGACGTCCTCCCCCGCCAGCTCGAGGATCGACGCGCTGAGCTCGAGCATCTGCGGGTCGCGGCCGACCATCCCGGCGATCCCCCGCTGCGCCGAGACACTCCTGCGCAGCCGGGTCAGCTCGGTCACGTCCGCGGAGATGACGCACCACAGCTCTTCGCCCGCGAAGGTGATCTTGCGGAAGCTGCTCTCGAGGTTCCGGTAATCGCCGTCGAGCACCCGGAGGCGATAACCGACCTTTGCGTGGCCCCCGCCTTCCTCCCGCGCGGAACGCCAGGCGTCGGTGAACTGCGGCGAGTCGGCCGGGTGAACGCCGTCGAAGAGTTCGCCATCCGCCGGCACGGGGCCGAGCAGCTCCCGGGAGGCCTGGTTCTGCCAGCGCAGCCGCCCCTGCGGGTCGAGGAAGAAGATCAGATCGCGGGAGGATTCGACGATGATCCGATAGCGCTCCTGGCTCTCGTGCAGCGTCGTTTCCGCATTCCTGCGCTCGGTGATGTCGCTCGCCACCAGGCGGCAGATGTTCTGCCCGGTCACGGGATCCGGGCCGACGACCGCCTCGAGGTGCGCCCAGAAGGCCGGCTTCCCTGCGCGCGCCAGCCGCATCTCCCAGTCCAGCAGTTCACCGGATGCGAAGGCCTGCCGGGAGTGCTGAAACCAGATCTCGCGGTCTTCGCGGACCACATGAGCGGCCAGCGGGCGATCGATCAGGCTGCCGCGCTCGACGCCCAGCAGTGTGGCGGCGGTGAGATTGGCCTCCAGGATCACCCCCTGTTCATTCACGGTGAAATAGCTCACCGGCGCCAGATCGTACAGGTCGAAGTACCTGGCGCGGGAGGCCTCGAGCTCCGCGTGCGGCCGGCGCAGCTCCTCGCTCTGCATCTCCAGCTCGATCTGGTGAATCTGCAGTTCGTGGTCCAGGCGCCCGGTCAGCGCTGGCGACGGTGTTTCGCGGTTCACGAGCGGCGGGGGTGCCGCCTGCAGCGCCCGCTCCTCCGCGCCCGCGCGCAGATCGTCCGGCGGGCGCGGGCCGCCCGGGCGCTTGCGGCCGGTCATCGCGCGCTCCCGGCAGCCGGCGGGGGCGCCGCCGCCGCGCGCAGCTGCGCTTCCAGCGTCTTGGCGAGGGTGATGTCGACGAACGTGAACACCACGCCGTCGATCACGTTTTCCACCGTGCGGTAGGGCATGATCCGCGCCGTGAACCAGCGCCCGTCGCTCGCGGCGACCGACTTTTCGGAGAAGATGAGCGTCCGCAGCACCTCGCGCGCATCCTCGGGCAGCTCGGGGTAGACCAGCACGCCGGTGAGGTCGGTCAGCGGCCGCCCGACGTCGCCCGGAAGCAGCTTGAAGATCTTGTTCGCCCCGCTGGTGAAGCGCCGCACGCGTAACTCGTTGTCCAGGAACAACGTGACTATTTCCGTGCTCTCGAGGAGGTTCTTCATGTCGTTGCTCAGCCGCTGGAACTCGTCGAGTCGGGCCTGCTGTTCGACGTTCACCGTCTGGAGCTCTTCGTTCAGGGATTGCATCTCCTCCCGCGAGGTGGTCAGCTCCTCGTTGGTGGACTGCAGCTCCTCGTTGGTGGACTGCAACTCCTCGTTCGCGGACTTGAGCTCTTCCAGCGCGGTCTGCATCTCCTCGCGGGTGGAGAGCAGCTCGTCGCGGGCCATCCGGAGTTTCTGCTCCAGCTCCGCGACCCTGGCACCGCCGGCCGCTCCGGCTCCGGCGTGTCCCGGTGGCTTCTTCTCGGGGGGCGTCGGCAGATCCCTGAAGACGATCAGCGCCAGACCGCGCAACGCCTCGGGTTTCTCGAGCAGCTGGACCGTGACCTCCACCGCGTGCGGCCTCCCGTCCTGCGCGACCCGGGCGCCGGAGCGCGTGACGGGAATTCTGTCCCGGGTTGCCTTCTGGAAGGCGTCCGAGAGCTCGAAGCGCAGCTCTTCACGGACCATGGCGAAGACGTTCCAGTTGGCCTTGCCGGCCGCCGGTTCCAGATACGCGCCCGTGCGCCCACTGATATAGAGGATGTCCCCCTTGTCGCTGACCAGCACGGCGGGGGGGGAATACTGGTGCAGCAGCACCTGCTCGGTGAGCGATTGCAGGTTGGACGGCGGTTCGGGCTGCCCCGCCTCGGGCAACACCCCCGGAGCGGGGCGGCGATACCAATCGGGAAGCGCCGCCGGCTCGAACTGCGGCGCGCTCTCACGCCGCCGGTAGATGCGGGACCGCGCATCCAGCGGTGTGAAGAGACCTGCGGCGTTGCCTATCGTTTCCGAGTTCCCCAGAAACAGATACCCCCCTGCGTTCAAGGAGTAACGGAAGAGCGAGATCAGCCGCTTTTGCGCTTCGGGCGTCAGGTAGATCAGCAGGTTTCGACAGATCAGGATATCCAGTTTGGTAAACGGGGGGTCCATGGTCACGTTCTGCGTGGCGAAAGTCACCATTTCCCGGATCTCCTTGACGGCCCGGAAGCCGCCCTCCTGCCGGGTGAAGAAACGCTGCAGGCGCTCCGCGGGAACATCCGTGGCGATGGCGGCGGGCCAGAATCCCTGACGCGCCTTGTCAACGGCATCCCGGTCCAGGTCGGTGGCGAAGATCTGCAGGGAGAACCGCCCTTTGAGCTTAAGCTGTTCCAGGGCCTCCCTGAAGACGATGGCCAGCGAATAAGCTTCCTCCCCCGTCGAACAACCCGCCGACCAGGCGCGCAGCGTCCCCCCGTTCGGAAGACCCGAGAGCAGCGCGGGGATGGCCTTTTCCCGGAGCAGGTCCCAGGCCGCCGGGTCGCGGAAGAAGCTGGTTACGCCGATGAGCAGTTCTCGGGCGAGCAGGTCGACCTCCTGGGGGTTCTCCTGCAGGTAGCGCGCGTAGGAGGCGATCCTGTCGATCCGGTGGATGCCCATCCGCCGCTCGACACGGCGGTACAAGGTCTGTTTCTTGTACGGGGAGAAGTCCTGGCCGGTGCGCGCCCGCAGCAGGATCACGATCTTCTCGAGGGCGCCCTGGTCCCGCGTCGCCACGGCGGGTTCGCCCTCGGTCGGGTGCGGGCCGCGCCGGAGCCAGGCGATGAGCTTCTCCGGCAGTTCCGCCACCGGGGCCACCACGTCGGCGAGCCCGAGGTCGATGGCGCTGCGCGGCATGCTGTCGAACTTGGCCGAGGCGGGGTCCTGCACGAGCACCAGCCCGCCCTTCTCCTTGATGGCCCGCACCCCCTGCGTGCCATCGGAGCCCATGCCCGAGAGGATCACGCCGATGCTCGATCCCTGCAGGTCGTCGGCCAGAGAGCGGAAGAAGGAATCGATCGGGAGCCGCAGGCCGCGGGGAGCTGACGGCTCGAAAAGATGCAGCACCCCGTGCAGGATGGTCATGTCCTTGTTGGGCGGAATCACATAGACGCTGTCCGGCTTGATCCGCATCCGATCCCTGACCTGCGCGACCGCCATCGGCGTGCGGCGCTGGAGCAGCTCGGGCATGATTCCCTTGTGCGTCGGGTCCAGGTGCTGGACGATGACGAAGGCCATCCCGCTGCCGGCCGGCACCTGGCCGAGGAATTGTTCCAGCGCCTCGAGTCCGCCGGCCGAGGCGCCGATGCCGACGATCGGGAAGGCGGCGGCGCCCGCCGCCTGCTGGCTGTTGGCGGGCGAAATCTCCGGCGCCCCGCGATCACGGCTCGCGATCTTCGTGCTCTTCTTCACATTCGGCTCCCGGAGACGGCGTGGAGGGGCGGAGTGCCTCCGCTAAGATCGCCGCTCTTCGGAAAGTCCATTGCCGCGTCCTTCCCCCATGTCGGGAGTGAGAGCATCAAACCATGGGCTTCCACCGCCACACGGCACTACACACGATCAACGTATCTATAGCAGTCGGCTTCAGTTACCGTCAAGGCTCGAGCTGGCAAGGTAATCCTTCAGTGAAGCGCGGAAACTCTTTCCGTTCATGGTGAGCTTGTCGAACCATGAACGGAAATTTGCCCTATCCACAAGCGCCCTTCGACGGGCTCTGGGCGAACGGTACTCATCGGGCCACCGCTCATTGAAGGGTTACTCGCCACGAATACCGAACATTGACTTCCTCGATCGACGGTAGGATGATCCGCGGAATCAAGGAATAACGCGACTGCGGGAGACCTCAAGTCGTGTGCATCGGTGAACATGCCCGTCTGGTCACCGGCGGGACACCAGCCATTGCGGATGGCGAGCGCCAGCATGAATACCGGGGGTGAGGGCTCACGTGTCGACCGTGGATGAGGCGAAACCGGGGGATCTCCGCCGGCGGGCAGAGGACAAGATCCGGGGCAAAAGCACGCGGAGCCCGGAAAACCTGGCGGCGGTTTCCCCCGAGGAAGATCCGAAGTTGCTTCATGAGCTGCAGGTGCACCAGATCGAACTGGAGATGCAGAACGAGGAGCTGCGCCGGACGCACGAGGAACTCGAAGCCTCGCGCGCGCGGTATTTCGACCTGTACGATCTGGCACCCGTCGGCTATTGCACGCTCAGCGAGCAAGGCCTGATCCTGGAGGCCAATCTCACCGCGAGCGCCATGCTGGGCGTGGCAAGAGGCGCCCTGCTGGAGCAGCCGCTCGCCCGTTACGTCCTCCCCGAAGATCAGGGCCTCTACCACGCGCACCGGACGAGGCTCCTCGCCACGGGCGCGCCGCAGGGGTGCGAGTTGCGCCTGCGGTGCGCGGCGGCCGCCCCGTTCTGGGCGCGGATCGACGCAACGATGCGGCGGGATCCCGGGAGCGGCGTTCCGGTGTGTCGCGCGGTGCTGATCGACATCAGCGCACTCAAGCGGGTGGAGGAGGTGCTGCAGGATCACGAACGCGAGTTGGCGGAAAAAAACGCCGTGCTCGAGCGCTTCACCTCCGCGGTGTCGCATGACCTGAAAAGCCCCCTGTGCACGATCTCCACCTACCTCGGCTTTCTGGTCGGGGACATCCGCAAGCAGGACGCCGGAGCGATCGGCAACAACCTGGAAGCCATCCGCAAGGCGGCGGACAAGATGTTCCGGCTGCTGGCTGAGCTGAGCGGCCTGTTGCGCGTCGGGCACCAGAACAACCCGCACGTGGATGCGCCGTTCCAGGACGTCGTGCGGGAGGCCCTCGACGCGGTTGCCGGGTCTGTCGCCGGACGGGGCGTCGTGATCAAAGTCGCCTTGGAACCGCTGGTGCTCCACGGCGACCGTCCGCGCCTGGTGGAGGTCTTTCAGAACCTGGTGGACAACGCCGTCAAGTTCATGGGCGATCAGCGCGCGCCGCGCGTGGAGATCGGCTTCGAACGCGACGGGGGCGAGACGGTGATCTTCGTGCGCGACAACGGCGGCGGGATCGACTCGCGGCACCAGACGAAGATCTTCGATTCGTTCGAGAAACTCGATCCGGGCACCTCGGGAACGGGCCTTGGGCTGGCGCTGGTCAAGCGGATCGTGGAGGTGCACGGCGGCAGGATCTGGGTGGAATCCGCCGGCGAAGGCCAGGGTGCCACCTTCCGCTTCACCCTGAACGCCGCCGCTATTCCTCGTTTCGGCGCAAGCTCGTCCTGATCCGCTCCCGCTGCGTTTCCAGATCCCCCAGCTCGCGCAGCCAGTAGTCGCGGGTCCCGAAGTCCGGGGCGACGCGGGAGTGTCCGTCCTCGGCGACCTGGTGCGCGCACCAGGCCATGTAGTGGATGAAGCGCATCGCCCGCAGCGGCCCGATCAGCCGCAGGGTGCGCCGGTCGAACGGCCTGAACGTCTCGTAGCCTTCCAGGAAGATGTCGATTTCGGCGAGCGATTCGCCCCGGTAGCCCGGCAGCAGCATCCAGAAGTCCTGGACCGGCGGGCCGACCGCCATGTCGTCGAAGTCGATGATGAAGAAGGACTCGCCGGGGCGGTGGATGAGATTGGAGATGTGGCAGTCGCCGTGGATGCAGATCATCTCGGCGTCGCGGAACATCGGGGCGATCTCCTCGATGAGGGTGCTCGTCAGGTCGCGGAACCGTCCCGTCAGTTCCTCCGGGATGAAAGTGCCCGCGAGGATGTAGTCGGTCTGGCTCCTCGTCGATCGGTCCGGCGCCATCGTGATTCTGTCCCGCGGGTGCAGTGCGGCCCCCACGGCGTGGACGCGGCCGAGCAGCCGCCCCAGTTCCAGCCACTGCCCATCGGTGTATTCGTCGAACGTGCGGCCGCTCTTCTTCGGGTAGACGGCGAAGTGCATGCCGTCGTGGCTTCCGAGCGTCCCGCCGCCCCGCAAGGGCAGCGGGGCGATGACGGGAACCTCCGCCTCCACCAGCCGGCGCATGAAATCGTGCTCGTCCTGCAGGGCGTCCTTCGACCAGCGCCCCGGGCGGTAGAACTTGGCCACCAGGCCGGCGCCGTCTTCGCGTTCCAGTTCGTAGACGCGGTTGATGTAGCTGTTGAGGGGACGGAACAAGTTGGTGCAGCGGATCTCGAGGGCCGTCTCGACCAGGGCGATCACCCTGTCCGGGGTCAGGTCGTGAAATGCGGTCTGCTTCCGATCGTTCAAAGTGCGCTTATGCTATCACAGCAGCGGTCAAGCAAGGCGTGCAGCGGGCAGCACAGGCCGGTATGACACAGTAGTACGAGCAGGATGATGAAAAACCCTGACTGCTGTCATTGCGAGGAGCGAAGCGAAGCGGGAATCTGATGAATACCAGGCGTTTTACAAGTGATCAGATTGCTTCGCTACGCTCGCAATGACGTTCCTTGACCATTTTTCAGCAGCCTGCCAGACCCGAAAAACAAGACCAGCCAACAAGCCTGCCTCAACTGATCCGCGCGTTACTCGCGGATTTGGGGCGGATGACATCGACGGTTTCACCCGCCGGGGCGGATTCGCCCCGGCCCGATCGGCTATGATATGCGGGCCGAACAGAGGCGAGGGGTGCGAGGTGCGGGTTGACGGTGGCGTGAAATGACGGCAGTGCCCTGCCGCAACGACGAGGCCCCCCCGGCGCGCGTGCTGCCCGGGATCGGCCTGGACGCCGAACAGGTGGCGCGTTTCGAGAAGCTCGCGGCCGGCGACAAGCCCTGGCGGCACGTCTACTCCGCGCGCGAAGCCGGGCACCTCGCGGCCCAGCCGCAGGCTGCGCAGGCGTTCTGCGCCGCCTTCTGCTGCAAGGAGGCCTTCTGCAAGGCGCTCGGCGCGGCGTATTCCTTCCCGGAAGTCGAATGCCTGTACCGCTCGGGAGCCCCCGAGCAGCAGATCGTTCTGACCCCGGGGTTCGAGGAGCGGCACGGCATCGAGGCGGTGCGGGTGGTTTTCGACGAGCGGTTCCTCCCCGGGCGCGGCGAGATCGTGGTCGAGGCGTACCTGGTGCGCCTCGGCGGTTCGCGGCGCGAGGCACTCGAGGTCGCGGCGGTGTCGGCCGGCCGTGAACGGATCGAGGAGGAGCACTTCTCGCGCCCGGAGATCGCCGATCTCGGCAGTCGCCGGGTGCAGAGTCTCGCGGGATTTCTGGCGCTCAAGCGCGCGCTGGTCGGGTTGTGGTCCGATGCGGGCGCGGCCGCTCCGGCCGCTCCCCGGGATTTCCATCTCGGGCACCATGCCAGCGGCGCGCCGCGGCTCGTGGCGGCGCCGGAGGGCGTCGTGCTCGCGAACGTCCGCATCTCGATCTCGCACACCCGCAAATGGGCCTACGGCCTGGCGGCCGCAGGCCGCTGAAACAGGCCCACCTGCGGCGTTGCATCTGGACCTGTTTGAGCGGCCTGCGGTATAAGAATCACTGAGATGGAGAATTCACTGGGCGGAGGGGTGGCGCGGAGGGGAGGTCTCCGTCGGCGGAGCGCAGCGAGTGCCCGCTCGGGGGGCATAAACACGACGGAGGTCCGTAGCGACAGGACCCCGCAGCCTGCACGGAAACGAGAGATCATATGACGCGCGGCCCGATCGGCATCTTCGACTCCGGCTTCGGCGGCCTGACCATCTTCAAAGGCATCCGGCAGGTGCTGCCGGATCACGACTACGTCTACCTCGGCGACAATGCGCGCACGCCGTATGGCAATCGCTCCTTCGAGACGGTGCTGCGCTTCACCCTCGAGGGAGTCGCCCACCTCTTCGGCCTCGGCTGCCCGCTCGTCGTCATCGCCTGCAATACGGCGTCGGCCAAGGCGTTGCGCTCGATCCAGCAGCAGTACCTGCCGGCGGTCTGCCCGGACCGGCGCGTCCTCGGCGTGATCCGCCCGACGGTCGAGGCCGTCGACGCCCACTCCACCACCGGCGCGGTGGCCCTCTGGGCGACGCAGGGGACGGTGCAGTCGGGCAGCTTCGCGATCGAGTTGCGCAAGCACGCGCCGCGTGTGTCCCTGACCCAGCAGGCCTGCCCGCTGCTGGTGCCGCTGATCGAGGCCGGCGAATTGGCGGGGCCGGGTCTCGACCACTTCATCGGCAAGTACTGGGAGCTGACGCGACGGCAGGGCGGGGCGGTCGACACGCTGCTGCTGGGGTGCACGCACTATCCGCTGATCCGCCGCCGCATCGAGGCGCTGCTGCCGCCCGGGGTGCGGGTGCTCTCGCAGGATGACCTGGTCGCTCCCCGGCTCGCGGATTACCTGGAGCGCCATCCGGAGATGGACGCACGCCTCGCGCGAACCGGCCGCTGCCGCTACCTGACCACCGACGCGAGCGAGCATTTCGATCACCTCGCGGAAATCTTCATGGGTCACCCGATCAAGTCCGAAACGGTGGAACTGGCACCCCTGCGGTAACGTCTCGATGCGGCGTGGTAACCCTTCAGTGAAGTGCGGTAACTTTTCCCGTTCGTGGTGAGCCGTGAGCTTGACGAACGGTCTAACCACGAACGGGAAGTCTTCATACAAGCGCCCTTCGACCGTTCGACAAGCTCACGGCTCAGGGCGAACGGTACTGATTGGGCCACCGTTCATTGAAGGGATATGCGGCGTGCGCCTCGTCCCCTTTGACAAAGTGCTACGCGGGGAATATGAATTGATCATGCGAACGCCGTTGTCAGGGGATAAGCTGCCCGAGTCGATCAGGAGCGGATTTTTGCGTCCTGGCAAGGCCGGGGGGATGGGCGCGCGGAGGCGGGCTGGTGCCCGCCGCACGTTCCCCCCACTCGCTTCGCTCGCAGGGGGCAACGTCACCACCGCCGCCAGGGCGCAAAAAGCCCTCCTCAGCGACCCGGGCGAACGGTAAACGATGGCGAAGATTGACGCGTTCTTCAGGTTGATGCATGCGCAAAACGCGTCCGACCTGCATCTGTCGGCCGGGTGTGCCCCCTGCCTGCGCATCCAGGGCGAGCTCGAGCCGGTGAAATTCAAGGAGCTCGGCACCGACGAGCTGATGGCGATGCTCGCCGAGGTCGCCCCGGCGAACAAGCTCCAGCAGTTCGAGCAGACGGGGGATGTCGATTTCGCCTATGAGCTGGCCGATATCGGCCGCTTCCGCGCCAACTATTTCCGTCAGACCAACGGCGTGAGCGCCGTCTTCCGCCAGATCCCGACCCGCATCATGACCATCGAGC
>JANOHV010000127.1:0-2528 GCA_031406795.1 Candidatus Rokuibacteriota bacterium | reverse complement strand
GGTGCCTTACGGTTCATACGTGATTTGTGATTGGCAAAAACGCAAACTGAACAAGCCCCCCAACGCGCCAAGGAAGTGAAAACAAGGCCCCGACCCACAGGGTCAACGTGTGAAGGCAGAAACCGGACAGAAGGATCCGTTCAGGGCGAGCTAAAGTATCCATGTTGACAATAACTGACTCGAAGCATACTTTAGGTACAGCACCATGAAAAACATCGACGCCATATCTGCCAACATCCGCCGGTTACGGTCGGCCGGATCGCTCACCATGACGGCCGTCGCGGAGGGGGCCGGTCTCTCTCTCGCTGCCTACCGCAAGATTGAGAGCGGCGTATCGGTGCCGCGGGTTAACACCCTTCAGTCTCTTGCTGAGGCGCTCGGCGTCGGAATCCAGGATCTCGCGGCCCCGGTCCGCGAACTCAAGGCTGTTAGATTCCGGTCGCTGAAGAAGTTGCGTAACCGCGGTCAGATTCTCGCCGATGCCGGCCGGTGGCTTGAAGATTTCAACACTCTTGAGGGACTCCTCGGCGACCGTGTTCCCTATTCCCTTCGTGAAATCGTCGTTCGCGACCGAAAAGCGAAAGATCTTCCTGGTCGGACCGCTTCCCGAATCCGTGAAGCTATCGACTTGGGTGAGGACGAGCCGATTCGTGACATCTGCGGACTGCTCGAGGCACGCGGGATCAAGGTGCGGGGGGTGCCCGTCGCATCACCGCACTTCTTCGGCTTATCGGTCGCCCCCTCCGACGGCGGCCCGGCGATCGTCGTGAACACCTGGGATCGTATCTCCGTCGAGCGGTGGATCTTCACTGCAGCGCACGAACTCGGACATCTCGTGCTGCACCTTGCGGACTACGATGTCGGGAAAACCGACGAGTCAGAAGAGCATGAGGTCGAGGCCAACGCGTTCGCTAGCGCCTTCCTGATGCCGCACCGGGTCTTTGACAAAGAGTGGGCGGAAACCAGCGGATTGGCGTTCGTCGACAGGGTACTCAAGATCAAGCGCATGTTCCTCGTGAGCTACCGGACGGTTCTCTATCGCCTTTCCCAGCAGGGTGACCGCGGGGTATGGATGCGTTTCCAGGCGGACCATCGTCGGCGCTACGGAAAGACCCTCTTGCGCGATGATGAGCCAAACGCGCTGGTGGGCGACGCCTTCCGGGCTAGCTTTCCGGAGGGTCTTGCATCTCAGGAGCCGGAGCACCTCTTGAAGATCGACTTCACGGTCGATCGCCTGCAGCGCCTGGTGCGGGTCGGCGTTGAGCGCGGAGTGATCAGCCTGTCCCGCGGTGGCGAGATCCTGCGTTGTCCCCCTGAGGACATGCGGGAGCTTGCGGCGTCGTGGGCCGGGTGAGCCTGTGGCTCCGCGGCCGAAGCGTCATCTGCTGGTCGACGCCGACGTCCTCATCGACTACCTGAAGACCGACGAATCAATTCTCCAGCTGGCCGGCCGCCATGTCGGTGTCCTGCACGTCACAAGCGTCACCGTGGCTGAGGAGGTCAAGGGGCTTGACCCGGCTGAATGTACGCGGCTTGGCCTCCAGATTGTCGAACCGGATCTGGATCAAGTCATGGAAGCTACAGCCGCTGGAGGACAACTTTCGTTCAAGGATCACCTCTGCCTCCTCATCGCGAAGAAGGAAGGCTGGGAGTGCGCCACCAACGACCGGGCCCTCCGGAAAGCGTGCGCGACCGCCGGTATCAGGGCCGTGTGGGGGCTGGAGCTGATGGTGGAGCTCGTAACATCCCACGGTCTCAGTCCGAAACGGGCGGTCGCCGTCGCTGAAAAGATTCACGGGACGAATCCCACGCACATCACCCGGGAGATCGTCGAGCGTTTTGTGGCACGTGTCATGAGGCGTGAATAGCGTTCGAGAACTCCTGCACAGACTGCCGGCCATCTGACATCCTCAGGAAGTCACACTTTTCTCATTGGAGAGGCGAAGACCGTGAAAGCCTACCTGTTGACGTTGAACTGTCCACGGTCGGCGAGATGCTGGGCAACGAGACCTAGCTCAAGAGGTACATACACCTCACCGACGAGCACAAGAGGAAGACGATCAAGGTGCGGTCGCGCGTGGCAGATCGGAGGCTGAGACCTCGGGCACCGCAGCAGTACTCTCTCAGGCCGACAAGGTCACCTCGGTGATACCGGCGCCGCCCTGCTCGAGCGGCGCGAACGCGAACGAGGTCACCCGACGGTCTTCGCCCAGGACTTTGCGCACGGCATCGGCAAGCCGTCCCGTCCCCTTCCCGTGCAGGATCGAAACCCGCGCGATGCCGTTGAGCACCGCGGCATCGAGGAAGCGTTCGAGTTCGGCGAGCGCCGCCTCGGCGCGCTGCCCGCGAAGATCGAGGGTCGTCGTCGCGATCTCCGGGACCGCGTAGCTGTAGCGTCCCCTTGCCGCAGCACGTTTGACGACCCCGCCGGCCGGGGTCTCCGCGCGACGCGCAAGGTCCTTCAGCGGGACCGTGAAGCGCTTTTCGCCGACCAGCACCGTCGCAGTCCCCTGCCCTTCGACCGGCTC
>JANOHV010000102.1:0-6607 GCA_031406795.1 Candidatus Rokuibacteriota bacterium | reverse complement strand
CGGCGGGCGTTCGGTAGCGCAGGGGGCAGGCCCTACGCGGCGAAGGGGTCGTTGACGAGCTTCCAGGTCGGGGAGTTGATCGCCATGTCCATGTCGCGGGCGAAGATCGGGAAGCCCTCATACCCGTGGTAGGGGCCGGAGTAGTCCCACGAGTGCATCTGGCGGAAGGGGACGCCCATCTTCTGGAAGACGTACTTCTCCTTGATCCCGGCGCCGACCAGGTCGGGCTTGAGGTGCTTGACCAATTCCTCCATCTCGTGCTCGGTGGCGTCGTCGTAGATCACGGTGCCGTCCTTGAGCAGCGGCAGCGTGCGCTGGTAGTCGTCGGCGTGGCCGAACTCGTAGCCGGTGCCGGTGATCTGCATCCCGAGGTCCTCGTAGGCGCCGATCACGTGCCGGGGTCGCAGCCCGCCGACGTAGAGCATCACGGACTTGCCGTCCAGGCGCGGGCGGTACTTCGCGATCACCGCGTCCATCTCCGCGCGGTGCTTGGCGATGACCTTTTCGGCATTGGCCTTGATCGTGTCGTCGAAGCGCGCCGCGATCGCCCGGATCGAGGCCTCGATCTTCGTCGGCCCGAAGAAGTTGTACTCCATCCACGGGATGCCGTAGGCCTCCTCCATGTGCCGCGCGATGTAGTTCATCGAGCGGTAGCAGTGGATCAGATTGAGCTTCGAGAGGTGGGTGACCTTCATCGTCTCGAGCTGCCCGTCGCCGGACCACATCGAGACCACGCGCAGCCCCATCTCCTCGATGATCTTGCGGCTCGCCCAGGCGTCGCCGCCGATGTTGTAATCGCCGATGATCGCGACGTCGTAGGGGCCGGCGTCGGGCAGCGTCCCCTTGCCGAGCACGTGGTCGCGGATCGCGTCGTTGGCGATGTGGTGGCCGAGGGACTGCGAGACGCCGCGGAAGCCTTCGCAGCGCACCGGGATCACGTCGATCCCCAGCTCGTCGCGCATCTTCTTCGCGCTGGCCTCGATGTCGTCGCCGATCAGGCCGACCGGGCACTCGGACTGGATCGAGATCCCCTTCGCCAACGGGAACAGCGAGCGGATTTCGCGGCCGATCATCTCGAGCCGCTGCGCGCCGCCGTAGACGATGTCCCGCTCCTGGTAGTCGGAGGTGAACTGGAAGGGGACGAAGTTGTCGACGCCGGGCGTGCCCTGCGCCAGATTGCGTCGCGTGCTCCAGGAGTAGTAGCCGCAGCCGACCGGGCCGTGCGAGAGGTGCACCATGTCGCGGATCGGCCCCCAGACCACGCCCTTGGAGCCGGCGTACGCGCAGCCGCGGGCGGTCATCACGCCGGGGATCGACTTGACGTTGGACTTCACCGCGCAGGTCGAACAGCTCGGCGCGCCCGCCTCGTCGGTCGTCGTCTCCTTGACGATAATGTGCCCGGCGCGCTTCTTGGCCGTCTTCTCGGGGTACTTCTTCAGCAGGTCCTGGACGAACTCCGCGGTCTTCACGACGCCTTCACCTCCTCCGCATCCATGAACCCGTACGTGATCAGCAGCTCCTCCAGCTCGTCCATCGTCAGCGGCTTCGGGATCACGAAGTTCTTGTTCTCCGAAATCTTGCGCGCCAGCTGGCGGTACTCCTCCGCCTGGTCGGCGCCCGGCTCGTACTCGATCACCGTCATCCGCTTGAGCTCGGCGCGCTGCACGACGTTGTCGCGCGGCACGAAGTGGATCAGCTGGGTGCCGAGCTTGTCGGCGAGCGCCGCAATCAGCTCCAGCTCCTTGTCGACCTTGCGCGAGTTGCAGATCAGGCCGCCGAGCCGCACCCCGCCGCTCATCGCGTACTTCAGGATCCCCTTGCAGATGTTGTTCGCGGCGTACATCGCCATCATCTCGCCGGAGGTCACGATGTAGATCTCCTGGGCCTTCTTCTCGCGGATCGGCATCGCGAATCCGCCGCAGACGACGTCGCCGAGCACGTCGTAGAAGATGAAATCCAGGTCGTTTCCGTAGGCGCCGTTCTCCTCCAGGAAGTTGATGGCCGTGATCACACCGCGGCCCGCGCAGCCGACGCCTGGCTCCGGCCCGCCGGACTCGGCGCACCTGATGCCGCGGTAGCCGATCTGCAGCACGTCCCCAAGTTCGAGATCCTCGACGCTGCCGCGCTCGCGCGCCAGATCCATCACCGTGGTCTGGGACTTGGCGTGGAGGATCAGCCGCGTCGAGTCGGCCTTCGGGTCGCAGCCGATGATCATCACCTTCTTGCCCGCCTCCGCGAGCCCCGCCACGAGGTTCTGGGTCGTCGTGGACTTGCCGATACCGCCCTTGCCGTAGATCGCAATTTGTCGCATCGCGTTTCCTCCTTCGTCGGTCGTTGGTTGGTCCGTCACTCTGCGCAGCTACAACAGCAACGGCCGTGCCACAACGCTTTTGTGGAGAATATCCTCACGATATCGGGTGGTTCCGATCTTCCGGCTTGCCTCGTTGATTCGGCGACCGTACGACACGAACGTCGTGACAAGACAATTTTGTGCCCAGCGGATGGTGCTGCTTTCCTCTGAAGCGGTGGTGTCCCCTTCAGGGTGATCCGCACCGACGCGTGAGGCTGCAAGAGATTGAAAGCGTTGCTCTCAGACTGTAGTGGCGAAGGGGTGGCGCGGAGGGGAGGTCTCCAGTGACGGAGCGGAGCGAGGTCGATGGTGGTCCGCAGCGCCAGGACCCCGCCGCCTAGACGGGTACCAGGAGTCTTTCAGGCAGGGTGCCTCGCGACGGTTCCGCTCGGGAGATCGCCTATTTCGTGTTTCCCGGCGGCGTCAGCCCGTACTTGCGGATCCGATAGCCGATCTGCCGCGGCGTGATGCCCAGCTTTCGAGCCGCCGCCGCCTGGCGCCACGTGGTCGCCTCGAGTGCCTCGCGCAGCATCCGCAATTCGATGTCGTGCACGGTTCCCGGCAGCCCGTCGCCGGCGGCGGTGGCGACGACGGGGGCCCCGGCCGTGAGCATCTTGAGATCCGCGGCGTCGATCACGCCCCGGCTGCTGAGAACTACGGTACGCTCGACGGTGTTCTCCAACTCCCGTACGTTTCCCGGCCACTCCTGCGACGCCAGAAGCGCCACGGCGGCCGGTGTGAAGCGCACCGACCTGCCCGCCTCCCTGGCGTAGTGGCGCGCGAAGTGATCGACGAGGGCCGGGACGTCCTCGCGGCGTTCACGCAGCGGCGGCAGGAAGATCGGCACGACATTGAGGCGGTAGTAGAGGTCTTCGCGGAACTGTCCGGCCGCGAGCATGCGCTCCAGGTCGCGGCTCGTGGCGGCGATGACGCGCACGTCGACGCGCACGGTGCGCTCGCTGCCGAGGCGCTCGAACTCCTGCTCCTGGAGCACGCGCAGGATCTTCGGCTGCAGCGCCAGCGGCAGATCGCCGATCTCGTCGAGGAAGATGGTGCCGTGGTCTGCCAGTTCGAAGCGCCCCTTCTTCGCGCCGATCGCGCCGGTGAACGCCCCCTTCTCGTGGCCGAACAGCTCGCTCTCGAGGAGACCCTCGGGGACCGCGGCGCAGTTGAAACGCACGTACGGGCCAGTGCTCCGGGGGCTCAGGTGGTGCACCGCCTTCGCCACGAGCTCCTTGCCGGTGCCGCTCTCGCCGCGCAGCAGCACGGTCGCCCGGCTTTTCGCGACGACCTCGGCGGCCCGGAAGACGTCCTGCATGCGCTTGGTGCCGCCGACGATGTTCGGCAGGCTCACGCGCTTGCCGACTTCCTCGCGCAGCAGCTGGTTCTCCTGGACGAGGGCGGCCTTTTCGGCCTCGACCATCTCGTGCAGCTTGACGGCCTGCCCGACGATGGAGGCGACGGTCTTGAGCAGCCGGATGTCCTCCTCGAAGTCGACGTCCGGAGCAAAGAGCCGATCGACCGTGAGCACGCCGATGGTCTTGCCGCGCACGGCGACCGGCACGCCGATGAAGGAGATGTTCTCCTTCGCCAGCTCCCGCCGCGACCCGGTGCGGTTGAGGAACAGCGGCTCCTTGCCGATGTCGGGGACGACGAACGGTGCGTCAGAGGCGAAGATCCGGCCGGTGATCCCCTCGCCGACCCGGTAGAGGCCGCGCTTCATCTCGCTTTTTGTCAGGCCGTGCGAGGCCCGCACGGCCAGGTTTCCCGTCTGCGGATCGAGCAGGGTGAGCGTGCCCCGCGCCATTACGAGGTGCTCGGCGAGTGCCCCGAGAATCGCGGCGAGGGTCGCCTCCAGATCGAGCGAGGCCGCGGTGAGGCGCGCGATCTCGTACAGCGCCGTCACTTCACGGATTCTGTCGTGCGGCATCGCGCTTCTCTCCTCTCGCCGCGCAGCGCGCGGAATGAAGCGGGGGACGCACGCTAGGTGCGTCCCCCCGGTGTTGGTTCCGTCGGCGGGCGGCCGCCTAACCGATCGCCACCCCGCCGGTCTCGCCGGGGCGGATCCGCACGACTTCCGCCAGATCGAGCACGAAGATCTTGCCGTCGCCGATCTGGCCGCTGCGCGCCCCGGAGGTGATCGCTTCGATGGTCGCCGCGACGAACTCCTGGTTGACGGCGATCTCGAGCTTCACCTTCTTGAGCAGGTTGCCCGGCTCCTTGTGGCTGCGGTAGACCTCGGCGATGCCCTTCTGCCGCCCGCGCCCGAGTACCTGGGAGACGGTGACGAGGTGGATCTCCTTCTCCTCGAGCTTGGCGAGGACGTCCTGCACCCGGTCCGGCTGGATGATCGCGATAATGTATTTCATTGAAGTCTTCTCCTTCTCCAACGTTGTCGTAGTAGGGGAGGGGTTCATCCCCTCCCGTTCCTGCCACATGGGCGGGGGTGAACCCCGCCCCTACGTATGGTTCGTGTCAGTCCAGCACGGTGTAGGCTGATTCGCTGTGGCCGGTCAGATCCAGTCCGACCCGCTCTTCGTGCTCGCTTGCCCGCGCGCCCATGATGGCGTTGACGATCTTGAGCAGCACGAAACTCATCACGAAGGCCCAGACCACGGTTACCAGCGTCACCTTGACCTGGATCCAGAGCTGAGCCGGGTTGCCGTAGAAGAGGCCGTCCGCGCCGGCGGCGTTCACGGTCTTGGTCGCGAACAAGCCGGTCGCGATCGCGCCCCAGATGCCGCCGACGCCGTGGACTCCGAAGGCGTCGAGGGTGTCGTCGTAGCCGAGCTTGGCCTTCAGGATCACCGCCGCGAGGTAGCAGAGCACCGAGGCGCCGATGCCGATCCAGATCGCGCTGACCGGGGTGACGAACCCCGATGCCGGGGTGATGGCGACCAGCCCCGCCACGGCGCCGGTGATGATGCCCAGCACGGTCGGCCGGCCGTGGCGCATCCACTCGATCAGCGACCAGGTCAGGCCCGCGGCCGCGCTGGCGATGTGGGTCACGACGAAGGCGCTGGTCGCCAGCGAGCCGGCGCCGAGAGCGCTGCCGGCGTTGAAACCGAACCAGCCGAACCAGAGCAGGCCGGCGCCGAGCACCGCGAAGGGCAGGTTGTGCGGAGGCGCGACGTTGTCCGGGTAGCCGATGCGCTTGCCCAGCACGATGGCCGCGACCAGCGCCGCCATGCCGGCATTGATGTGCACGACCGTGCCGCCGGCGAAGTCGAGCGCGCCCCAGTTGCGCATGAAGCCGCCGATGCCCCAGACCCAGTGGCAGACCGGGTCGTAGACCAGGGTCGCCCACAGCAGCGCGAAGACCGCGAAGGCCGCGAACTTCATCCGCTCGGCGAAGGCGCCGATGATCAGCGCCGGGGTGATGATCGCGAACATCATCTGGAAGATCATGAACGCCTGGTGCGGGATGGTCCCGGCATAGCCGGCGAACGGCTCCAGACCGACGCCCTTGAGTCCGAACCAGTCCAGCCCGCCGATCCAGCCGCCGATGTCCGGCCCGAACGAGAGCGTGTAGCCGAAGAGCACCCACTGGATCGAGATCAGGCACATGATCAGGAAGCACTGCATGAGCACCGAGAGGACGTTCTTGCGGCGCACGAGCCCGCCGTAGAAGAACGCCAGCGCGGGGGTCATCAGCAGCACGAGTGCGGAGGCCATGAGCACCCACGCCGTGTCGCCGGTGTCGACCTTGGGAGCCTCGTCAGCCGCCGCGACCACGGTGGCGAGAGCCGTGATCCCGAGGAAGATGAGGAAGAAGATCAGGGGGAAAATGCTGCTTCGTGCCTTGCCGACCGTCGTTTCCATCTGCCGCTCCCTCCGTTGTTGTGATATGTCAGTTGGCGAGGGAGTTAGCAAGGCGTGTGCCAGCAACGGGAGCGACGGTGCGTGGAGTGATGTAAGGACTTGATGTTGCTGCTAAAACTATCTATTATCAATAAATTCTCGAATGTCGCGCGTTTCAACAATTACAACCTTGCGGTAGCTTTGATGGCCTGATCTGAACGAAAAAGTTGTTTTGGTATGTTCTCGGAGAACCAGCGCTCTTCAGCCCCGAGCGCGGCGGGGCGATAGATTCTCGAAGAAATCCATCGTCCCCTCCTTCAGTGAACGGTTGCCCGCCCGATGTGCGGCCCGCCCGGGCCGCGTCAGGCGGGTCGTCAGGTCGATCGGCCGACACACTCGGCCATGCGCAGGAAGTTGCCGAACAGAATCGGGGCGCGCCGGCGCCACCAGGGCAGA
>JANOHV010000099.1:0-2007 GCA_031406795.1 Candidatus Rokuibacteriota bacterium | reverse complement strand
TCATCTCGTCGTTCGCCAGGCTCGTGCCGCCCGAAGCGTCGGCGGACGACAAGCTGTTCACCGGGGGCGCCCTCACCGAACCGCTGGCGGCGCTGAGCGCGGCGGCCGGCGGCGTCGGGCACGCCAATGCGATCCGCGACGCCGACGGCGGCACGCGACGGCTGCCGCTCGTGGTGCGCCGCGGCGGCGGGCTGTACCCCGCGGCCTCGCTGAGCGCGGCGGCTGCCGTCCTCGGCGTCCCGCGGGGCTCGCTCCGGCTGACCCCGGGCGGCGACCTGGAAATGCGCCCGCCCGGCAGGTCCCCCATTCTCATCCCGGTGGATGCCGACGGCATGACGCCGGTCGGTTTCGCCGGCGGACTCGAGGCCTTTCCCGTGCAGTTTTCCTTTCGTCAGGTCCTCGAGGCCGACGCGCACCCGGGCGCCGGGGTCGTCGATCTCTCACTCCTCAAGGACCGTGTCGTGATCGTCGGCGTGACCTTCGCGGGCAACGCCGACCTGCAGCCGACCCCATTTTCGACGGCCTACCCGATGTTCCTGATCCAGGCGACGATGATCGACAACATCCTGCGCGGCGAGTTTCCGCGGCGGCCGCCGGCGTGGGTCGCCCTTGCCGTCTGCCTGCTGCTCGGCGCCTCTCTCGGCGTGCTCACCTTCAGCTTCCGCCCCGCGGCGAGTCTCGCGCTCACCTCCCTCGCCGGCGGCGCGTATGTCGCCGGAGCCGTCGCCGCCTTCAACCACGGGGGCTGGCTCGTGCCGCTCGTGGCGCCGCTGACCGCGATTCTCGCCGCCTACGTGCTCGTCACGACCGCCCAGTACATCGAGGCCCGCGCCGAACGGCAGCGGGCCCTCGAACGCCTGATGTATCTCGGGCATCTCGTCGAGTCCGCCGCGGAGGCGATCTTCAGCTTCGACCCGGCCGGCGCGATCGACAGCTGGAACGGCGGCGCCGAGCGCCTCTACGGCTGGACCAGGTCCGAAGCGCTCGGCCGGAGCTGGCGCTTTCTGCTCACCGACGGGGCCAGCGGGGCCGTCGAAACCGCCCTCGCGAACCTCGCCGCCGGCGGTTCCCCGGGAAGCTTCGAGGTCGCCCTCGCTGCGAAAGACGGCCGCGCGATTCCCGTGGAGATCGCCTTCTCGCCGATCCGCGACTCGGCGGGGGGCGTGGTGGGCACCTCGGCGATTTCGCAGGATCTGACCGAGAAGAAGCACATGCTCGAGGTGCTCATCCAGTCGGAGAAGCTCGCGGAGATCGGGCGGATGGGATCAGGCATCGTCCACGAGATCAAGAACCCGCTGACCTCGATCATGATGATGAGCGACATCATCGTCGCGACGAAGGACCTGCCGGAGAAGACCCTCAGGTACGCCGACATCATCCAGAAGGAGGCCCAGCGCATCCTGCGGCTCTCGCAGAACATCCTCTCGTTCGCGCGGCCGCAAAAGCCGGAAATGAAGGCGACGGACGTCAACCGCGTGCTCGAGGACACCCTCGGGCTGGTGGAGTACGAACTCAAGAAGGGCAAGGTCAAAGCGCACCCGCTGCTGGACCCGGCGGCCCCGTCGGTCTGGGGCGACGGCGAAAAGCTCAAGCAGGTCTTTCTCAACCTGATCGTCAACGCCGCGCACGCGATGCCCGAGGGGGGAGAGCTCGAGGTGCAGACACTCGGGCCCGGGAGCGCGGCGCAAACCCTGCCCGGCGGCGGGGGAGGGTGGTCGTGCGCGGCGGTCGGAGAGGCGCCCGCAGGGCCGGAAGTCACCGTCCGGATCGCCGACCACGGCTCGGGGATCCCGGCGCCGATCATCGAGAAGATCTTCGAGCCCTTCTTTTCGACCAAGGCGGAGGGCAAGGGGACGGGGCTCGGTCTCTACATCTCGCGCAACATCATCCTCGACCACCGGGGGCGTCTGGAGGTCGCGAGCGCGGTCGGCGCCGGCACCGTGTTCACGATCCGAATACCTACGGCGGCCGCCGCGCCGTCGGACGCTGCCGGTGCCACCGCGAATG
>JANOHV010000050.1:0-14728 GCA_031406795.1 Candidatus Rokuibacteriota bacterium | reverse complement strand
CGAGCCGGCGCGCCGGCGCGCGGCCAAGTCACCCAGCTTGCCGAGCGTCACCAACCGGTCGGCCACCCGGCGCAGCACCTTGGCCTTCTCGAGGGTCGTGGTGATCCGGCCCTTGTCGATCAGGGAGGTCACCATGTTCCGCAGCATCGCGTCGCGATGACTCGACGAGCGCCCGAGCTTCCTTGTTTCGATACGATGTCGCATGCTTGCTCCTTACCGGGTTGCCGACGGCGCCCTACTCGGCGTCCTCGACTTCCTTCTCGCCGCGTGGCTCAAGGTCCTCGGGCTTCATGCCGAGGCGCAGCCCCATCTGCTCCAGGACTTCCTTGATCTCGTTGAGTGACTTGCGCCCGAAGTTCTTGGTCTTGAGCATCTCGTTCTCGCTCTTGAGCACCAAGTCGCGAATCGTCTGCAGTTCGACGTTCTTCAGGCAGTTGGCGGCGCGCACCGAGAGTTCGAGCTCGTTGACGCTGCGGTCAAGGTTCCGCAGCGCGTCCTCGCCGATGACCTCACCGCTGCGGTCCTCCGAGACGAACTCCTCCTCGTCGCCGACGAAGATCGCCAGGTGCTCGCGCAGGATGCGGCCGGCGTGCGCGAGCGCCTCCTCGGGGCCCACGCCGCCGTTGGTCCAGACCTCGATCACGAGACGATCGTAGTCGGTGGCCTGGCCGACGCGGGCGTTCTCGACACGATAGTTCACGCGCTCGATAGGCGTGAAGAAGGCGTCGATGACGATCACCCCGAGCGGCTGCGACTCCTCCTTGTTGCGCTCGGCGACGGAGAAGCCGCGGCCGGGCTTGACGGTCAGCTCGACCTTGAGCTTGCCGTCGCCGTTGAGGGTCGCGAGGTGCAGACCCTTGTTGAGCACCTCGACGTGCGGGTCGGTGGTGATGTCCCCGGCCTTGACTTCCCGCGGACCGGTCGCGTCGATCCGGATGACCCGCGGCTCGCTGCCGTGCAGTTTGACGCGCAGCTGCTTGACATTGAGGACGAAATCCGCGATGTCCTCCTTCATGCCCGGCAGCGACGAGAACTCGTGCGAGACCCCGTCGATCCGCATGCTCGTGACTGCCGCACCCTGGATCGAGGAGAGCAGCACACGGCGCAGGCTGTTGCCGATGGTCGTGCCGAACCCGCGTTCCAGGGGCTCGGCGGTAAACTTGCCGTAGGAGGCGGTGAGAGTCTCGGAATCGACCTCGAGCCGCTTCGGTTTGGTGATCACGCCTTTTTCCATATCGTTCGCTCCTTGCCGGTGCAGCGGCTACTTGGAGTAAAGCTCGACAATGAGCTGTTCCTTCACGACCAGCCCGACCCCGTCGCGGCTCGGCAGGCCGATGATCCGGCCGACGAGCTTGTCCCGGTCGAACTCGATCCAGGACGGCATCCCGCGGTGCTGCGCCACTTCGACTGCTTCCTTCATCGCGGCCGTCCGCTTGTGGCCGGAAACCGGCTCGACGCGGTCGTCCTTGCGGACGAGATACGACGGGATGTTCACCGCCTTGCCGTTGACGAGCAGCGTCCCGTGCAGCACGAGCTGGCGGGCCTCACGCCGCGATCCGGCGTAGCCGCAGCGGTAGGCCACGTTGTCCAGTCGCCGTTCGAGCGACTGGATCAGCACCTCGCCGGTGATCCCGCGCGAGGCCGCCGCCTTGATGAAGTAGTTGCGGAACTGCGTCTCCTGCAGCCCGTACATGTGCTTGACCTTCTGCTTCTCGCGCAGGCGCAGCCCGTAATCGGACACCTTGCGCTGCCGCTGACCGTGCTGCCCCGGCGCGTACGCGCGCCGCTCGATCGAGCACTTCGTCCCGTAACACCGCTCTCCCTTGAGAAAGAGCTTCATACCCTCGCGGCGGCAAATTCTGCAGACCGCTCCACGATATCTCGCCATCTGTTCCTCCTCTCGGCTCCCGTTCCCGTTCGAACCCGCCCTGGACAGCCCCGCGCCCTAGACCCGACGGCGCTTGGGCGGGCGGCAGCCGTTGTGGGGGATCGGTGTCACGTCCTTGATGATGCTCACCTGCAATCCGGCGGCCTGCAGCGAGCGAATCGCGGCCTCGCGACCCGAACCCGGGCCCTTCACGTAGACCTCGACGCGCTTGACGCCGTGCTCCTTGGCCTTGCGCGCCGAGTCCTCGCCCGCGACCTGCGCCGCGAACGGGGTGCCCTTGCGGGAACCCTTGAAGCCCATGGCGCCGGAACTCGACCATGAGACCACGCGGCCCTCGAGGTCGGTGATCGTGATGATGGTGTTGTTGAACGTCGACTGGACGTGGGCCAGGCCGGTCGGAACGTTCTTCTTTTCCTTCTTCTTGCGGGTACTCTTGCGAACCCTATCCTTCGACATGCTCGTTCGTCCTCGCTCGCGTTGGCCGCCGCACTAGCCCTTGGCCGGCGCGGTTGTGGGCTTCTTCCGGATGATCGCCCGCTTCTTCCCGCGGCGGGTCCGGGCGTTGGTATGCGTACGCTGACCGCGCACCGGCAGATTGCGCCGGTGACGCAGCCCGCGGTAGCTGCCGATGTCCATCAGGCGTTTGATGTTGAGGGATATCTCTTTGCGCAACTCGCCCTCGACCTTGGTGTTCTGGTCGATGACGAGGCGGACGCGGCTGACCTGGTCCTCGGAGAGGTCCTTCACCCGGATGTCCGGGCTGACGTTCGCCGCCGCCAGAATCTTGTTGGACGTCGTGCGTCCGATCCCAAAAATGTAAGTCAGCGCGATTTCGACGCGCTTCTCCCGAGGCAGATCCACTCCCGCTATACGAGCCACCGTCCAATGCCCTCCTTGCTGGGGACGCGTGTCCGCGTTAGCCCTGACGCTGCTTGTGCTTGGGGTTGTCGCAGATCACCCGCACCACGCCCTTGCGGCGGACGACCTTGCACTTGTCACAAATCTTCTTCACCGACGATCTGACCTTCATGCGTCCCTCGCCTCCTTGACGCCCTAGCCCTATTTGTACCGGAACACGATCCGGCCGCGACTCAAGTCGTAGGGCGAGAGCTCCATCTTGACTTTGTCCCCGGGGAGGATCCGGATATAGTGCATCCGCATCTTACCAGAAATATAGGCAAGAATCCGGTGCCCCCCCTCGAGCTCGACCCGAAACATCGCATTCGGGAGCGGCTCGACGATGGTGCCCTCGACCTCGATCGGTTCTTCCTTCGCCATGCTCTTGCCTTCTTCCTACGACCGTGACGGGAGGGTCAGGATCTCCGGACCCTCCTCCCGGATCGCCACTGTGTGCTCGAAATGCGCCGAGAGACGCCGATCGGCGGTCACTACCGTCCAACCGTCCTCAAGGAGCTCGACCGCCGCCGTGCCGGCGTTGATCATCGGCTCGATGGCCAGAACCATGCCGGCCTGCAGCCGCGGTCCGCTGCCCGCCCGGCCGAAATTCGGGACCTGCGGGTCCTCGTGCATGGACCGCCCGATGCCGTGACCCACGTACTCGCGAACCACCCCGAACCCGGCCTCCTCGGCGAAACTCTGGATCGCCCACGAAATGTCGTGGAGCCGGTTGCCCGGCCGCGCCTGCTCCAGCCCGCGGCGCAACGCCTCCTCGGTCACGCGCAGCAGACGCTCCGCCTCGGGCAAGACCCGCCCGACGGGGACCGTCAGCGCCGCGTCGCCGAAGTACCCCTGATACTCCGCACCCAGGTCCAGACTGAGGATGTCGCCCTCGACGAGGGGGCGGTCCGAAGGGAACCCGTGGACAACCACCTCGTTCGGGGAGGCGCAGATGCTCGCCGGGAAACCGCGGTACCCCTTGAAGGCCGGGCGCATCCCGCGGGAGCGCAGCGCATCTTCGGCGTAGCGGTCCAACTCGCGCGTGGTCAGTCCCGGGCGCACCATGTCGCGCATCCCTCCCAGGGTTTCCGCCACCGCCTGCCCCGCCTGCCGCATCCGCTCGATCTCCCCTGCCGTCTTGATTTGGATCATGCTACTTCTTCAGGAAACCCTTGTAGTGACGTGTCAACAGGTGCGACTCGATCTGCGTCATGGTGTCGCGCGCCGTGACCACCACGATCATCAGCGACGTTCCGCCGAAGTAGTAGGGCACGTTGAGCTTCGAGATCAGCAGGTCCGGCAGCACGCAGATGGAAGCCACGTAGATGGCGCCGCCCAGCGTGATGCGGGTGACCACCTTGTCGATGAACTCCGCGGTTTTCTTCCCCGGACGGACGCCCGGGATGAACCCGCCGTACTTCTTCAGATTCTCGGCGAGATCCTCGGGGTTGAAGACCACCGCGGTGTAGAAGTAACAGAAGAAGAGGATGAAGAAGACGAAGAGCACCTCGTACAGCGCGGAACCCGGCGAGAGATAGGTCGAGAGGTTCTGGAGTGCCGGTACGTTGATGAACTGCAGGATCGTCGCCGGGAACATGATGATCGCCGAGGCGAAGATCGGCGGGATGACCCCGGCGGTGTTGATTTTCAGCGGGATGTAGGTGCTCTGGCCGCCGAGCATCTTGCGGCCGACCACCCGCCGCGCGTACTGCACCGGGATTTTCCGCTGGCCGCTCTCCGCGAAGACGATGAGCGCGACGACCGCGACCATCATCACCGCGAGGAAGATGATCATCACCAGCGAGATGTTGCCCGAGTTGTAGAGCGAGAACGTGTTGGCGATGGCCATCGGCAGCCGGACGACGATGCCGGCCATGATGATCAGCGAGATGCCGTTGCCGATCCCGCGCTCGGTGATCTGTTCGCCGAGCCACATGATGAAGGCCGTGCCCGAGGTCAGCGTGATGATCGTCAGCAGCCGGAACGCCAGGCCCGGGTTGGGCACGATCGCCGCGCCGTCCGGCGCCTGCATGCTCTCGAGGCCGATCGAGATCCCGAGCGCCTGGACGATGCCGATCACGATCGTCCCGTACCGGGTGTACTGGGTCAGTTTCTTGCGCCCCGCCTCGCCCTCCTTGGCCAGGCGGGCCAGGTGCGGGATGACCACCTTGAGCAGTTCGAGGATGATCGCCGCGTCGATGTAGGGCATGATGCCGAGCGCGAAAATGGTCAAACGCCGCAGCGCGCCGCCCGAGAACATGTCGAAGAACCCGAGCAGGGTCCCCTTCGAGGCTTCGAAGAACGCGTCGAGCGCCGCGAGGTCGATGCCCGGCGTCGGGATGTGCGCCCCGATGCGATAGACCACGAGCAGACCGAACGTGAACAGGATCCGCTTGCGCAGCTCCGGTATCGCGAATATGCTTCGGATGATCTGGATCATCGGCTTCCCGGTTCCCCGCTGGCTACGCGATGATCTCGACGCGGCCGCCGGCCGCTTCGATCTTCTGGCGCGCGGCCGTGCTCACCGCGTGGGCGTGCACGGTCAGACCGCGTGTGAGCGTCCCGTCGCCGAGCACCTTGAGCAGCGACTTGCCCCGCCGCAGCAGCCGACGGTCGCGCAGCGTGGCTGGCGTGACCTCAACGCCGGCCTCGAAGGCCTCGAGCTGTCCGACGTTCACCACTTCGTACGCGACCCGGAACGGGTTGTGAAAGCCGCGCTTCGGCAGCCGCCGCTGCAGCGGCATCTGCCCGCCCTCGAACCCCGGAGCGATGCTGCCGCCGGAACGCGCCGTCTGCCCCTTGCCGCCGCGGCAGCTGGTCTTGCCGTGGCCGGAGCCGACGCCGCGGCCGACGCGCTTGTTGCGCTTCTTCGCGCCGGGCGCCGGAGAGAGCCGGTGCGCCGCAAGCTCGCCGACCGGTCCTGCCGATGTCATCTTTGCCTCACTCATCGTTCGTAGCCCTCCACCCGCGCGCCGCGCCTCAGCGCGCGAGGATTTCCTCGACGTTCTTGCCCCTGCTCTTGGCGACTTCCTCGGCGCTGCGCACGGAGCGCAGACCTTCGAAGACCGCGCGCAAGACGTTGTGCGCGTTGCCGGTGCCGAGCGACTTGGTGAGGATGTCGTGCACCCCCATCGTCTCCATGACCGCGCGCACCGCGCCGCCCGCGATGACGCCCGTGCCCTGCGAGGCCGGCTTCAGGATGACGTGCCCGGCCCCGTAGCGTCCGACCACCGGGTGGGGAATCGTGGCTTGCACGAGCGGGACCGTGATGAAGCCCTTCTTCGCCTTCTCGACGCCCTTCTTTATCGCCGCCGGAACCTCGTTGGCCTTGCCCATGCCCCAGCCGACCTTGCCCTTGCCGTCACCGACGACAACCAGCGCGCTGAAGGAGAAGCGGCGGCCGCCCTTGACGACCTTGGCCACGCGGTTGATGGTGACCACCTTCTCGAGGAACTCGGACTCCTCGCCCCGTTTCTGATCAAAGGACATTCTCACATCACGCCTCCTGGCTGCCTTAGAACTTCAGACCTTTTTCGCGCGCGGCGTCGGCCAGGGCCTTGACGCGGCCGTGGTAGATGAAGCCGCAGCGGTCGAAGACCACCTTTTCGATCGACTGCGCGACGGCCTTGCCGGCGATCAGCGCGCCGACGGCTTTCGCCGCGGGCACCCCGGACCCCTTGAGGCCCTGCTCACGGAACTCCTTCGAGAGCGACGAGGCGCTCACGAGGACCCGGCCGGTCGTATCGTCGATGATCTGCACGGAAATGTGCCGATCGCTGCGGAACACGCACATCCGCGGGCGCTCGGCCGAACCGCTGAGCCGCCGGCGTATCCTGGCATGACGCTTCTTTCTCGCGTCCTCGGAACCCATCTTCACGCTCGCATCCTCCTTAGGCGCCGGTCTTGCCGACCTTGCGGCGGATCCGCTCGTCGGAATACTTGATCCCCTTGCCCTTGTAGGGCTCGGGCGGGCGGATGGCCCGGACCTCGGCCGCGACCGTGCCGACCAGCCGCTTGTCGATTCCCTTGATGACGACCTGACCCTTGCCCGACGCATCGACCTCGATGCCCTTGGGCACCGGGTAGTTGACCGGGCTGGAGTACCCTACGTTCAACGTCAGCACCGCCCCCTGCACCTGGGCCCGATAGCCGACGCCGACGATCTCCAGCACCCGCTGATAGCCCTCGGTGACGCCGGTGATCATGTTCACCGCAAGGCTGCGCATCAGCCCATGCACCGCGTCGTCGCCCTTCTCCTCACGGATCTTGACGACCGTGAGCACGCCGTCGGCGATCTCGAACTTCACCGCCGGGTGAATCTTCTCGCGCAGGGCGCCCTTCGGCCCCTTGACCTCGAGGTACTCCCCCGCAATCTTCAACTCCACCCCCTTGGGGATGGCCTTGATCTTCTTCCCGATTCTCGACATCGTCCGCGTCCCTCGCTCGCTCGCCGCTACCAGATGTAGGCGAGAACTTCGCCGCCGACGCGCGCCGTCCGCGCCTGACGGTCCGTCATCACGCCGTTCGGCGTGGAGAGGATCGCCACACCGAAGCCGCCCTGGACGCGCGGGATCTCGTCGTGGCCGACGTAGACGCGCTTGCTCGGCTTGCTCACGCGCTCGATGCGCGTGATGACCCGCTTCTCGCGGTCCCCGTACTTCATCGAAATCTTGATCAGGCTGCGCCCCTGATCCTTGAGGATGCGGTAATCCTTCAGATAGCCCTCGTCGCGGAGGATCTTCACGATCTCCTCCTTGAACTTGGAGTGCGGCACCTCAAGCTTCTCGAAGGCCTTTTGGTTCGCGTTGCGGATCCGCGTCAGCAGATCCGCGATGGGGTCCGTCATCGACATCGCCTGTTCTCCCTCCCCCTGGCTACCAGCTCGCCTTGACGACCCCGGGGATATCACCCTTCAGGGCCAGGGAGCGGAAACATATGCGGCACATCTGGAACTTGCGCAGAAACGCCCGCGGCCGCCCGCACAGGGGGCAACGGTTGTATTTCCGCACCGGGAACTTGGGCTTCCGGCGCGCCTTGACCATGAGTGATGTCTTCGCCACGTTCGTGCTCCTTTTCGCCGGTCCTACGCTACGCCTGCTCGCGGAAGGGGAAACCGAGCGCCTTGAGCAGGGCCCGCCCCTCGTCGTCCGTGGCGGCGGTCGTGCTGACCGAGATGCTCACGCCCTTGACCCGGACGATCTTGTCGTATTCGATTTCGGGGAAAATGATCTGCTCGTCGAGCCCGAGGTTGAAGTTGCCCCGTCCGTCGAAGCCCTTGGGCGAGACGCCGCGGAAGTCGCGCACCCGGGGGAGCGTCAGGCTGACCAGTCGGTCGAAGAACTCGTACATCCGTTCGCCGCGCAGCGTCACCTTGCACCCGATCGGCATCCCCTCGCGCAGCTTGAAGGCGGCGATCGAGCGGCGCGCGCGCGTCACGACCGGACGCTGCCCGGTGATGGCCCGGAGTTCGTCCACGTAGGTCTCCATCACCTTAGCCTCGGACGACGCATCGCCGGTGCCGCGGTTGAGAACCACCTTGACGAGCTTCGGAACCTGCATCACGTTCGTGTAGCCGAACTGCTTCATCAGGGCCGGGACCACCTCGGCGCGGTACTTGACCCGGAGCCGCGCCGGCTCGACCGGGGCCTTGGGCCCCTTGGGCGCGGCAGGCGCCGCGACACCGGCCTCCGGCTTGGCCGACTTGGCGGCCTTGGCCTGCTTGGCCTCCTTGCCGCCGGGCTTGCCGGCCGACTTGCCGGCCGCCTGGCCTGCGTCCTTCTTCTTGCCGCTCTCTTTTTCCTTCGCCATAGTTGGGTTACTCCGCTCCCGTCTTCCGTTGTCCCGCGGAGGATCTCCCTCCCCGTCCGTCGTCCCTAAAGCAGATCGCCGCAGCGCGCGCAGGCCCGGCTCTTCGCGCCGTCCGTGCCCGTCAGTCGCCGCAGCCGCACCGGTTTTGCGCACTTCTTGCAATAAAGCTGCACGTTCGAGAGATGGATCGGGCCCTCTCGTTCTATGATACCACCCTGGCGCTGATTCTGCGAGGGTTTCGTGTGCCGCTTGATAAAATTCACCTTTTCAACGATGACCCGGTTGTCGTCGGGAAGGACCATGAGCACGCGCCCGCGCTTGCCCTTTTCTTTCCCGGCGATGACCGCCACCGTGTCGTTCATCCTGATCGCTCTTGCCATCGTCTGCCCGTGCCTTTCTCAGCCGCCCCGCCGCCGTGCTAAAGAACTTCCGGCGCGAGGGAGATGATCTTCATGTAGCCGCGCGCGCGCAGCTCCCGGGCCACCGGCCCGAAGATACGGCTGCCGAGGGGTTCGCCCTGAGGGTTGATGACCACGGCGGCGTTGCGGTCGAACTTGATGTACGTGCCGTCGGGGCGCCCGTGATTGGCGGCGACACGAACCACCACCGCCTTGAGCACCGAGCCCTTCTTGATGGCGCCGCCCGGAAGCGACTCCTTGACCGAAACGACGATCGTGTCGCCGAGCGCCGCGTAACGACGCTTCGATCCCCCGAGGACCTTGATGCACATCACCTTGCGGGCCCCGGAGTTATCGGCCACTTCGAGGATGGTCTGTACCTGAATCATTGCCTTCTGACCCCCGTCGCCAGCGCGCTACTTGGTCTTCTCGATGACCTGGTGGAGGCGCCAGCACTTGCGCTTGCTCAAGGGGCGCGTCTCGATGATGCGCACCTTGTCCCCCACCTGGAGTTGGTTCGTCTCGTCGTGCACGAGGTACTTCGCCGAGCGCAGCAGGTAGCGCTTGAACTTCGGGTGCTGCTGCCGACGCTCAACCTTCACCACCGCCGTCTTGTCCATCTGGGTGCCGACGACCAGCCCGGTGCGCGTCTTCCTCCGGCCCCGCTCCTCCACGACCTTGCCCTGTTCCTCCACTCCCCTACCCTGCCTTTCCCGCTGGCTTCGCGGCCGCGACCGCCTGCTCGTGCTGCACGGTGAGCACCCGGGCCAGCTCCCGGCGCAGCGTACGCATACGCACCGGGTTTTCGAGCTGGCCCGTGGCGTGCTGGAACCGCAGCTTGAAGAGCTCCTCGCGAATCTCGACGGCCCGCTTGCCGAACTCGGTGGCCGCCATCTCCCTGATCTTTCCCGCCTTCACCTTCTTCACGACCGCTACCTCCGTGCCACGATCCGGGTCGGGAACCCGAACTTGTGCTTGGCGAGTCGCAGGGCCTCGGCCGCGGTCGCGGCGTCGACGCCGTCGATCTCGTAGAGGATCCGGCCCGGCTTGATCACGCAGACCCAGCCGTCCGGGGCGCCCTTGCCCTTGCCCATGCGGGTCTCGGCCGGCTTGTGCGTGACCGGCTTGTCGGGAAAGACCCGGATCCAGACCTTGCCGCCGCGCTTGATGAAGCGGGTGATGGCCACGCGGCCGGCTTCGATCTGGCGGTTGGTCATCCAGGCCGCGCCGAGGGCCTGGAGGCCCCACTCGCCGAACGCGACCTCGGCCCCGCGCGTCGCCTGCCCGGCGCGGCGGCCCTTATGCATCTTGCGGAATTTTACCCTCTTTGGGCTCAGCATGGCGTGTCGTCCTCTTTCCTACTGCTTCACGGCCGCCTTGGCCTCGGTCCCGAGGAGATCCTTGATCCCCCGGAAGACCCAGACCTTGACGCCGATCACGCCGTAGGTCGTCTTGGCCTCGGCGAAACCATACTCGATGTCGGCACGCAGGGTGTGCAGCGGCACCCGCCCTTCGCGGTACCACTCGCTGCGGGCGATTTCGTGCCCGGCGAGGCGTCCTGCGGCCATGACCTTGATACCCTCGGCGCCGAACCGCATCGCGGAGAGCACCGAGCGCTTCATCGCCCGGCGGAACGAGACGCGGCGCTCGAGCTGCAGCGCGATGTTCTCCGAAACCAGCTGTGCGTCGATTTCGGGCTTGCGCACTTCCATGATGTTGACGAAAACTTCCTTGCCGGTCAGATCCTGCAGGCTCTTCATCAGCTTGTCGATCTCGGCGCCCTTCTTCCCGATGATGATCCCGGGGCGCGCCGTGTGGATGTTGATGCGCAAACGCTTCGCAGCCCGCTCGATCTCGACGCAGGAGACGCCGGCGTGGGACAGGGTCTTCTTGATGAAGGCCCGGACCTTGATGTCCTCATGCAGTTGCTCGGCATACCCCTTGTTGGCGTACCAGCGCGAATTCCAGGTGTTGACGATGCCGAGCCTCAGCCCGACAGGATGAACTTTTTGACCCACGTCCCGCTCCCCCCCTTCCGACTAAACGCCGTCGCGCAAGACGACGGTGATGTGGCTCGTGCGCTTCCAGATCTTCGCCGCGCGTCCCATCGCGACCGCACGGTGCCGCTTGAGCATCGGGCCGCCGTCGACGGTGATCACGGCGACGCGGAACTCCTCCGCGTTGCCAGCCTTCAGATTGTGCTCGACGTTGGCCGCCGCCGACTTGACCACCTTGCCCACCACCTTGGCCGCGGCCTTGGCGGTGTGCTCGAGCGTGGCCAGCGCCTCCTCGACCTTCTTGCCGCGGACCGTGTCCGCGACGAGGCGCACCTTCTGCGGGGACATCCGAATGTATTTTGCGATCGCTCTGGCTTCCATCGTTTCCTTGTCCCTTCCTGCTCGCCCTGAGGCTACTTGGGCCCTGCGGCTGCCGGCGTCGGTGCGGCCGACCGCTCGGCCTTGGTGCCGTGGCCGCGGAAGGTCCGCGTCGGGGAGAACTCACCCAGGCGGTGGCCGACCATGTTTTCCGTCAGGTAGACCGGGATGAACTTCTTCCCGTTGTGAACCGCTACGGTGTGCCCGATGAACTCCGGGGCGATCACCGACCGGCGCGACCAGGTCTTGACGACCTTCTTCTCGCCGGAGCGGTTGAGCGCTTCGATCTTGTCCAGCAGGTGCTGGTCGATGAACGGTCCCTTGCGCGATGAACGACCCATGGCCCCCTCTCGCCTTCCTGGCTACTTCTTGTTCCGACGCTTGATGATGAACTTGTCCGAGGGCTTGCGACCCCGGGTCTTGGCACCCTTGGTCGGCTTGCCCCACGGCGTCACCGGGTGGCGGCCGCCCGACGTCTTGCCCTCGCCGCCGCCGTGCGGGTGGTCGATCGGGTTCATGGCCACGCCGCGGACGTGCGGGCGGCGCCCGCGCCAGCGGGAGCGGCCGGCCTTGCCGAGGAAGACCTTCCCCTGCTCGGCGTTGCTGACCTGGCCGATGGTCGCCATGCACAGCATCTGGATCATCCGGACCTCGCCGGACGGCAGTTTGACCTGGGCGTACGCGCCTTCCTTGGCGACGAGCTGGGCCACCGCCCCGGCGCTGCGCACGAGCTTGCCGCCCTGCCCGGGACGCAGTTCGATGTTGTGGATCACCGTGCCGAGCGGAATGTTCTTCAGCGGCAGCGAATTGCCGACCTTGATGTCGGCCCCGGCCCCGGCGACGATCTTGTCGCCGACCGCGAGCTTGTCCGGCGCCAGCACGTAGCGCTTGGCCCCGTCGGTGTAGTTCACGAGCGCGATGCGCGCGGTGCGGTTCGGGTCGTACTCGACGCTGACCACCTTCGCGTCCACGCCGGCCTTGTCGCGCTTGAAGTCGATCGTCCGGTAGAGGCGCTTGTGGCCGCCGCCGCGGTGCCAGGCGGTGACGCGGCCGGTGTTGTTGCGGCCGCCGGACTTCTTCAGGCTCTTGGTCAGGGCCTTGTGCGGCTTGGACGCGGTGAGGTCCTCATTGCCGAGGTCGGTCCGGTGCCGGATGCCCGCAGAGGTCGGGTTGTAGTTCTTGATCGCCATTATGAAGCCCCTTCGATGATCTCGATCTTCTCGCCCGGCTTCAGCGTGACGATCGCCTTTTTCCAGTCCGAGCGACGGCCGACGTTTCTGCCGAGGCGCTTCTCCTTGCCGAGGATGTTCACGGTGTTCACCGCGGCCACCTTGGCCTTGAAGATCCGCTCCACGGCCGCCTTGATGTCGCTCTTGGTCGCGTTCGGGTCAACCCGGAACGCGACCTGGTTGTGCTTCTCCTTGAGGTCGTGGCACTTCTCCGTCAGCAGCGGCTTGCGGATGATACGGTACGGATCGTTCACTTTGCCCATTGTTCCTCCATCGCGGCCAGGGCCGCGCGCGTGAGCACGAGGTGACGAAAGCCCACGAGATCGTTCAGGGCGAAGCCGCCGGGCCGCGCGACTTTGACGTCGGGTAGGTTGCTGCCGGCGCGCGCCAGCTCCGGACCCGCGCCCGTGTGCAGCGCAAGCACGCCGCCCTCGCGCCAGCCGGTCTGAGCGAGCCAGGTCGCAAAGACCTTGGCCTTGCCGCCGGTTTCCGGAAACTCCTCGATGACGTGGACCAGCCCGTCGCGCAGCTTCCAGGCCAGTGCGGCGCGCATCGCGGCACGACGCTTGGACTGGGGCAGGCGCACGTCGTAGAGCTTGGGCAGCGGCCCGAAGACAATGCCGCCGTGCCGCCACTGCGGCGAGCGGATGCTCCCCTGGCGCGCGCGGCCGGTGCCCTTCTGCTTCCAGGGCTTGCGGCCGCCGCCGGAGACCGCGCCGCGGCCCTTGGTGGCCCGGGTGCCGGTGCGCTCGTTCGACGCGGTGATGCTCGAAACCTCGTGGAGCAGGGCCTGGCTGATGCGGCCGCCGAACAGACCGCCCGGCAACTCGATCTGGCCGACCTTCTCGTTTTTCGCGTTGTACAAATCAGTGTTCGCCATGACGTATTCTCCCCTGCGTCCCTAGCGCTTCGCGGTGATGAGAACGATCCCGCGGGGAGCGCCGGGGACGGCGCCCTTCACGAGGAGCAAGCCGCGGGTCTCGTCGACGCCGACCACGGCGAGATGCTTCACCGTCACCCGGTCGACGCCCATGTGCCCGGGCAGCCGCTGGCCGGGGAAGACCCGCGAGGGGTACGAAGAAGCGCCGATCGAGCCGGGGGCGCGATGGAACATCGAACCGTGCGAGCCGGCGCCGCCGCGAAACCCGTGACGCTTGACGCCGCCCTGGAAGCCCTTGCCCTTGGAGACGCCGACCACGTCGACCGTCTCGCCGATCTTGAAGACGTCGGCCTTGATCTCCTGGCCGAGCTCGAACTCCCCGGGCGCCATGCCCCGGAACTCCCGCAGCACGCGCTGCGGCGCCACGCCGGCCTTCTTGAAGTGGCCGGCCGCGGGCTTGTTCGGCCCGCGCTTCTTGACGATCGGATCAAAACCGACCTGCACCGCGTCGTAGCCGTCCTTGGTCCGAACGCGCTTCTGCACGACGGTGCAGGGCCCGGCCTGGATCACGGTGACGGGCACCAAGACGCCCTTTTCCGAAAAAATCTGGGTCATGCCGACCTTGCGGCCGATCAGACCGATGGATTTACCGACGACCTTTTCCACGATTCCCGCCCTTCGCCTAGAGCTTGATCTCGACGTCAACCCCGGCCGCGAGGTCGAGGCGCATCAGCGCGTCGACCGTCTGCGACGTGGGGTCGATGATGTCAACGAGCCGCTTGTGGGTCCGCACCTCGAACTGCTCCCGGGACTTCTTGTCCACGTGCGGCGAGCGCAGCACCGTGAAGCGGTTGATGCGCACCGGAAGCGGGATCGGGCCGACCACACGGGCGCCGGTGCGCTTGGCGGTGTCGACGATTTCCACCACCGACTGATCGAGCAACCGGTGGTCGTAGGATTTGAGCCGGATCCGAATTTTTTGCGTGTCCATCATCCCTCAGCCTGTTCGCCGTTGGGGGGCGGGTGTTAGCGGGGGGCTGCCCCCCGCTCGTTCCCGCGCCTCGTAGGGGACCGCCTCAACGGCTGCCCCCCGACCGTGACTGTATCCTTACTCGATGATCTCGCTGACGACGCCGGCACCGACGGTGCGGCCGCCCTCGCGGATCGCGAAGCGCAGTTCCTTCTCCATGGCGATCGGCGAAATCAGCTCGCCCACGATCTCCACGTTGTCCCCGGGCATCACCATCTCCACA
>JANOHV010000031.1:0-31691 GCA_031406795.1 Candidatus Rokuibacteriota bacterium | reverse complement strand
ACACCAGCCGCAGACGCCGCAGTCGGTCGAGCGACAGTCCCGATCCTTGAAGCCGGGTATGAAACCGGTCAGCTTCGAGTTGTCGATGTGGACAGGCTCGCCCGCAAGGGGTGCGATCATGCCGCGTCTGGTTGCGAGCTTCTTGAGTTTCATAAGCCCGGACAGCCGGACCGTGCGCGGCCTGAACAGATACTTCCACCTGGTGAACAGCGTTCCCGGAAGGGACGCACCGCTCTTTTCCTTGTACCCGAAGGGTTGAATGAGATCAAGCAGGTTTCCGTCATACCGGCCCTCGGAATAGGCCTTGACCCTCCTGGTCAACACCGGTGTCGGCGCGCCCCTTTCCAGGACCTTGAAAGAGTCGTAGCCCAGGTCGAGGTAAAGACCGAGGTCCTCGGGCCTGATGAACTCGGAGCGCAGATACAGCACCGGGTCCTTCAGTTTGTCGTAGGAGCACCTCAACGCGCACCAATCGATCACGAAGCCCTTCGATGCGTGGCCCTTCTGCGAGGCATGGGAGAGATTCACCATGTGCTGGCCCGAAAGCGGACAGAAAAGCTGGCAATTTGCGTTCACGATGAGTTGGAGCTCCAGCTTGAGCGTCTTGCGCAGAGCCGCAAGCAGCTCGAAGTCGCGGTTGACACTCAGCGACTCGAGCGTTATGCAATCAGCTCCGCCATCCTCCCAGAATCGGGCTTTCGCGACCCCGTCGACCCGGGCGTAGACGCCGACACGGACCTTCAGCCGGGGATGGCGCCTTTTTATGATGGGAAGAAGAAAAGGGAGCGCTATCGTCACGGCGCTCACCCCCGCGCCCTCGATGTACTCCAGGAGCGCCTCGATCTCCTTCTGGCCCCGCCTGGTGTACTCACGGTTGTCCAGACACGCCGGGTTCAAGAGATAGTTGAATCCGAGACCCCTGGATCTGGCCGCCTGGACGTGGTTCTCGAAGCGCTTGCGCGAAAGCCCCGGCAGCATGAAGGAGGCCCTGCCCCCACCGACCGGATCGGAGGAGAGCTTGCCGAAGACTTCCGTTACGGGATAGGCCGAAATGGCGTCGAGAAGACCGTCATCGAAGTTCGTGGCGACCGACAAGCCATATTCCTTCACTTCAGTTCTTCCTCCCCGTTACCACCATGCGCCAGAACGGCTCTCTTATCACCCTGCGGCCGCGAAGACCCGCTCTGTCGGCCAAGGCGTCCAGCTCGGGAACCGTGTATGAACGGAGCACCGACAGCGGGCCGTCATACCGGGTCAGCCTGTTCCCGGTGAAAAGCCTGGTGAGTATCGAAATGAGCGCCCAGGCCACCCAGCTCCGTCTGAGATCCATGACGACATAGCCGATGGCGGCCACCCTGTCAATTTCCCGCAGTGCCTTGACCGTATCCTCTTCGCTGAAATGATGCAGAACCTTGTTGCACAAGACGATGTCGAAACTCCCGTCCTCGAACGGCAGCGAGAAGCCGTCGGCGCGGGCAACGGTAATCTCCGGATAGTCCCGGGTGAAAATGGCCGCCTCACGAATGGCGCCCGGGTTGTTGTCGACGGCGGTCATTTCGAGACAAATCCCCTGCCTGCGCGCCCATTTCACCAGCGCCACGGGGATATCGGCCGAGCCAGTTGCCACATCCAGCACTCTGATCGGGCCGGCCAGGGATCTCGCGTCGGCCGGCAGCAGGGATGAAAAATGCTTCAGCGTCGCGCGATAGTCGCCAAGAAAACGGTTAACCTTTCTGATGTCCGCAAGGCTCCCGGCGTACTCCGCCAATGTGTAGTTTTCCAAGGGGAGGTCTATCAACTCCGGGCCGAGCCTGCGCTCCGGCACGAATGACGTCGGGAATTTCATGCGCCTCCCGGAGACGGACAACCCGTGTGCATGCGTTCCATCTGGCGTCCCGAGTCCTCCATCGGAATGAGTCTCCTGCCGCCGGCGGCGAAAGTCAATGTTCTGACGCAACGACCGCTAAGTTATTTCTCAAGTCTCCTGCGCTGCGACAGACCCGGGTGGAAACGTGCGACGAGCAGCAGCGCCATCGCGATCAGCACGCAGAGCCGCGGCAGCCAGTCGCCCCAGCACGTGTAGAGTGTCATGCGGTTCGAGAGCGTCAGTGTCGCGCGGTACTGGCCCTGCACGAACAGTTCCGATGCCGAGAGGATCCGCCCGTGGGTGTCGACGAATCCGGAGATCCCCGTGTTCGCGGAGCGCGCGATCGGCCGGCGGTTCTCCACCGCCCTCAGGACCAGGTTCGCGAACTGCTGCTCCGACGCGGCGCTGCGCTCGTACCAGGCGTCGTTCGTGATGTTGACGAGCAACTCCGCCCCCGCCGCCGCGAAACGCCTGACGAGATCCGGAAAAATCACCTCGTAGCAGATCAGCGCCCCGAAGCGGCCGCCGGGAACCGACAGCACCACCGGCCGCTCCCCCGGCTCGAAGCTCCCGACCGCCTGCACCAGCGGCCTGGCAAAGAAAAGCAACCGCTTGAATGGGACGAACTCGCCGAACGGCACCAGCTGCTGCTTGTCCTGCCAGCCGGCGACCTGCCCGTCCGGCCCGAGCAGATAGGCTCGATTGCGCAGCGAGCTCTCCCCGTCTTTCGTCTCGAATGCCGGGGATCCGAACAGCAGCGACGCGCCGCTTTCCCGGACGAGCGCCGCCAGCCGCTGTTGGTAATCCGGCTCCCGCTGATACACGAACGCCGTCGCGGACTCGGACCAGATCACCAGATCCGCCCCGGCGTCCGCGGCGGCCCGCGTCAGCATCTCGTGGGTGCGGAACGTCTCCTCGCGGAAGCGGCGGTCCCACTTCACATCCTGCGGCACGCTCCCCTGCACGACCGCAACGCGCAGGCTTCGTCCTTCGGCCGGCTGTCCGAGCCGAAGTAGCCCGTACGAGCCGCAGAGCACCAGGACGCCGAGCGAGGCGGCCAGAGGTTTCCACCCGGCATCCCAGTTGTGGCCGCGCGGGTCGCGCACAAACGAGGCCACGCCGGCTCCCGTGAGAGCGACGAGCAGGGACACCGCCCACACCCCCCCGAGATCGGCGATCTGGATCAGCGGCAGATGGCGATACAGGCTCAGGCCGAGGAGCGCCCAGGGGAACTCCAGATCGGGAAGCAACGCTCGCAGATACTCGGATGCGGTCCACAGCATCGGGACGATGAGGATATCCGGCAACCGCGGGAACCCCCGGCGCAGGCGGGCGTGCGCCCAGGCAAACAGCCCCCAGAAGGCCGCCATGATCGCGCTCATCAGCAGCATCAGCGGCACCGCGACGAACGGGGGGATGCCGCCGAAATGCGCCATCGCGTAGTAGACCCACCACGCGATCCCCGTATAGGCCAGCCACCCGGTGCCGAAACCGGTCAGAAACGGGCGGCGCGCGCCGTCCAGCGCGAGCAGCAGCGGCGCCAGCGCCACGAGGCCGAGCGGACCGAGATCGAAGGGCGGAAAGCTCGCGACGACCAGGGCCGCCGCGAGCAGCGCCAGGCCGACCCGCCTGATCACCGGCCGGGTTTCCCGCCGGCCCCCTCGCGCACCGCGCGCCGCAGCTGGGCGAGTTCCGCGGTTGTCAGGTGGCGCAGCCCCCCCGGCGCGAGGCCGCCGAGGCCGACCCCGGCATACGAGATGCGGCGCAGTTTCTGCACCGGATGCCCGGCGGCGAGGCACATCCGCTTGACCTCATGCTGGCGCCCTTCGCGCAGGGTCAGCGTGATCCACGAGTTCTCGCTCGTGCGCCGCAGAAACCGCACGTCCTCAGCCTGGGCCCGACCGTCCTCGAGGTAGACCCCGGTGCGCAGTCGCTCGAGCGCGGCGTCTTCGATGCGCCCCTTGACCTTGGCGTGGTAGGTGCGCTCCACGCCGAAGCGGGGGTGCATCAGCCGGTGGGCCAGGTCACCGTCGTTGGTGAGCAGCAGCACTCCCTCGGCGTCGTAGTCGAGGCGGCCGACCGGGTAGACGCGGCCGACTTCGGCGGGAATCAGATTACGGACCGTCGCGCGCCCCTCCGGGTCGGCCATCGTGCAGACGACGTGGCGCGGCTTGTCCAGAACATAGTAGCTGAAGGTTTCCGGCGTCTGCACCGGCCGGCCGTCGACCTTGACCACGTTGATCGCCGGGTCGATCGAAACCCCCATCTCGGACACAATGCGGTCATCGACGCTGACGTGGCCTTCGCGGATCAGCTCCTCGGCTGCGCGCCGCGAGGCGACACCGCTGCGGGAGAGGAATTTCTGCAGGCGCATCGGCCCCGGGGTAGCGGCCTTCGCCCCCCGGTCCGCGGGGGTGCTAGCCCGCTTCGTTCGTGTCGGCGCCGGCGACGGGGACGTCCGGGTCGTCCGCGTCGTCGTCCGAGGCTTCGGGGGTTTCGGGCTCCCCGTCCCCCGCTTCGAGCTCTGGTCCATGTTCCATCTCCTGTTCGATCGTCGCGGCCGCTGCAGCGCCTGCTTCGCCGGCGCGCCCGCCATCTTCACCGGCCTCACCGCCGATGAACGGCAGCGGCAGCTCCTCGTCGATGCCCTCCGAGGAGAGCGGCTCCACGAAGTCCTTGAGCGGCGGCAGGCCGGCCAGGCTGTTCAGGCCAAATAACTCAAGGAATTCCTTCGTGGTGCCGAGCACCATCGGTTTGCCGGGAACATCCTTGTGACCGAGGATCTTCACGAGCTTGCGCTCGAGCAAGTTGCGCACGATGCGCTCGACGTTCACACCGCGGATGGCCTCGATCTCGGCCCGGGTCACCGGCTGCTTGTAGGCGATGATCGCCAGCGTCTCCATCGTCGGCCGCGAGAGGTGCCGGTGATGTTCGTAGAAATCGAGCTTCTTGATCCACGGGGCGAGGTCGGTCCTCGTGCCGAATTGGTAGCCGCCGGCCACTTCGACCAGCGTCAGCGCTCCGCCGCGCTCTTCGTAGTCCTGCCGCAGCGCCGCAAACCCCGCCGCGATCTCCTCGGCGGTGAACTCCTCGCCGAGCACTTCGCGCACCGTCTTCGGCGGCAGAATGCCGCGATGCACGAAGATCAGCGCTTCAAGCACCTCCTGGAGCAGGCCCCTGTCCCTCGGGACGACGGTCGGCGCAGGCTCTTCCCGCGCTCCGGCCGGGCCGTCGCCGGCGTCTCCGTCAGCGACCTCCCGGCCCGCCGCGGCCGGCGGCTCGGCCGTGGTCAGCGACGCCTGTTCCTCAGGCACCCCCGGCTGTCCATCCAGAGTCTCTTCACTCACCGTGATTCCCCTCCTTGTGCTCCTCGTTCTCGGACCCGGCGCTCTCGCTGAAAAGCTCGGGCTCCAGGCCTTCAGTCCCGGTCGGCACCGTCACGATGCGGATCGCGCCGTACGCGTCGACCTGCCAGACCCGGATCAGGCGCAGCCGCACCAGCTCGAGGACCGCGAGAAAGGTGATGACCACGTCGTTGATCTCCCGCGAGTTCCGGAAGAGCTCCTCGAAGGCCATCTCGCGGCCGTCGGCCATCAGCTCGAGCACCTCGGCGATGCGCTGCGCCACGCTCAGCCGCTCGGTCTCGATCTCCACGTAGTCGGTCTTGGGCATCTGATCGATGACGCGCCGCAGCGCCGCGAGCAGGTCGAAGAGCGAGACTTCCAGCGGGTAGTCCGTCCGCGGCGGGCCCTCGGGGCCGAGACTCTCGCGGGTGAACGTGCTGCTGCGCCGCTCCTCGAGCGCGCGAAGCGCGACGCCCGCCTCCTTGTAGCGCTGGTACTCGATCAACTGCTGCACCAGTTCCCGGCGCGGATCCTCACCTTCGTCGCCGTCGGCCGACTCATCGGCCGGGAGCAGCAGCCGCGACTTGATGTACAGCAGGGTGGCGGCGACGACGAGGAACTCGCCCGCCACCTCGAGGTTCATCGTGCGCATGACGTTCAGGTAGGCCAGATACTGCTCGGTGATCGCGGCGATCGGGATGTCCTTGATATCGACCTTGTTGTCGCGGCACAGGTGCAGCAGCAGATCGAGCGGCCCCTCGAAGAGCGCCAGGCGCACCGGCAGTCCTCGCAGGGGGCTCTCGTCGAAAGCGTCGGTCGTCTGGGTCACGGCGGGGTCATCCCTCCACTGGGGGGGACGCTAGAGGTGCACGGCCCGGCGCACGGCGGCCATCACGACGGCGGCCTCGGCGCGAGCCCGCGCCGTCCCGTCCGCGAGGATGCGCTCGACGAGCCCGGTGTCGGCGGCGAGTTCGGCGCGCCGGCGGCGCAACGGCACCAGCGACTCGTTGAGCGTTTCGATGAGTGTCTTCTTGCAGTCGATGCAGCCGATGCCGGCGCTGCGGCACCCTTCGGCGAGGCGGGCGCGCTCGCCCTCCGGCGTCGACACGCGGTGCAGCGTGAACACCGGACAGATCTCGGGGTCCCCCGGGTCGGTGCGGCGCACGCGCGCCGGGTCGGTGACCATCGGCAGGATCTTCTTGCCGGTCTCCTCCGCCGTGTCGGAGAGGAAGATCGAGTTGCCGTAGCTCTTGCTCATCTTGCGGCCGTCGGTGCCGGGGATCTTCGGGAACTCCGTGAGCTTGGGCTGCGGCTCGACGAGCACCCCCTCGCCGTAGAGGAAGTGGAAGCGGCGCACGATCTCGCGCGCCAGCTCCAGGTGCGGCAACTGGTCCACGCCGACCGGCACCCAGTTGGCCAGGTACATGACGATGTCGGCGGTCTGGAGGACGGGGTAGCCGAGGAATCCGTAGGTGTGCAGGTCCTTGTCCTTGACCTGCTCGAGCTGTTCCTTGTAAGTCGGGCAGCGCTCGAGCCAGGAGAGCGGCGTGATCATCGAGAGCAGCAAGTGGAGCTCCGCATGCTCGACGACCTGCGACTGCACGAAGATGACCGCCTTCGCCGGGTCGATCCCGGCGGCCAGCCAGTCGAGCACCATCTGACGGCCGTTCTCCCTGATCGCCGCGGGTTTGGCGTACTCCGAGGTCAGCGCGTGCCAGTCGGCGACGAAGAAGAAGGAGTCGTAGCGCTCCTGAAGCTCACGCCAATTCGCGAGCGCCCCGTGCAGGTGGCCGAGATGAAGTTTCCCCGAGGGACGCATGCCGCTCAACACCCGCTCGCGCATCAGTCACGATCCTCCGTCAACCCGCCGCAATGCAAAGGCCCCGCCCTGCTCGAGGACGGGGCCCGGATGCGTCGATGGTGGGCGCTACTGGGCTTGAACCAGTGACCCCTGCCGTGTGAGGACAGTGCTCTTCCACTGAGCTAAGCGCCCGGTTCTTCTCAACAACGGGGGGAAATCTACCATACTGTAACTCCGCTGTCGAGTACCGTCCACAACCGGAAGCAGAGTGCGGGGAACGCCGCGGGTCGGCCCTTCTCGGCGGCCGTCCTCAACCCTTGCCGAAGAGCTTTTTCAGGAGGCCGCCGGACTCCGCCTTGCGGCTCGGCAGCTCTTCGGGCAGGTCGCTGAGCTCGTCGCGCGCATGCTCGTCGCGCGGGTCGATGCGCAGGGCCCGCTCGAAGGCCTCGCGGGCTTTCTTGTAGAGCCGCCCGCCGCGGTAGATCCGGCCGAGATTCACGAGGTGCGCGGCGTTGCTCGGCTCCAGCCGGGCCGCCTCGAGCAGGTGCTCCTCCGCCTCGTGCAGCCGCTTGGTCTGCATCAGCGCGAGACCGAGATACTGGCGGTAGATCGCCTCCGCGGGCTTGAGCCGCACCGCCTGGCGCAGGGCATCCGCCGCCTGCCAGTAGTTGCGCTTGGCGATCCACTCGCGACTTTGCGCGAAGAAGCGCCGCGCCTGGTCGTTCTCCGCCCGACCCGCCTGCTCCCGCTGAGAGCCCGGAGCCGCCTCCGGCGTCACGCGCGGCGCAGCCTCGGCCTTGGAACGCAGTTCCTCCTCGGCGGCCAGCGACGCGGCGGCCACGCCGCGATAGACCTCGTCGGCCTCCTGCGCCAACTCCGGCGCAAGGTCCTTGGGGATCCGGTCCGGGTGAAGAATCTTGGCGATGCGGTGGAAGGCGGCGTTGACGGTGGCGCGATCACTCCCCGGCGGGACGCCGAGCAGCTCGAGCGGGCTCTGGCCGAGGCGTTTGCGCAGCTCCTGAACCAGGAACGAGACTTCACCGACGCGCTCCATCTCGCGCGCCGCCTCGGCGCTGATCGCCTCCTCGCCCGCCATTTCCTCCGGAACGAACAGCGCCTGCTCCTCGTTGCCGGCGTCTTCGACTGCCGACGGCGGCGCCGTCTCGGCGGCGGGCGCGTTCGTGGAGCGCACCGTCGCGGGACGCTTCCTCTTCGCGGGTGTCTTCGCCGCCGCTGTCTTCGCGGCGGGCTTCTTCCCCGCGGACTTCTTCTTCGCCGGTTTTTTCTCGGCATCCGTCCGCAGATACAGCGCCAGCGGGATGCGCAGCAGCACGGTCCCCGCGGCGGGTTGCCGGCCCTCCTCGAATTCGTACTCGCCCTGGCGCCAGCGCTGGAGCCGGTCGAGGATGGTGACTACCTGCGCCGTCACACCCTGATACAGATCGCTCAGCGTGATGCGGCCGTTGAGCACCAGGGTGATGCCGAGCAGTCGGTTGCCGGCCTGGCTCTGCTCCCAGTACTTCTTGTGATCGACTTTCGAGAGCTTGCCCTGAGCGATGAGGATCTCGCCGAGTCGATCCTGGCGCTCGGTGGAGCTGCCGTAGACGATCATGCCGCCGCGCAGGTAGAGCCGCCGGGAAATCGTGCCGCGCACGACGGTCAGGCAACCGTCACACCGATCGTGGAGCAATTCGCGCAGCACGACGAGGAAGGAGTGCTCCTCGAGCTTTCCGCGCAGAGGGACCGCTGTCACCGGCATCTCGGCCTAGAGAATCTTCAGGACCGCAGTCTCGTCGCAGTTCGGGAACTTCGTGCACTTGAGACAGTCGCGCCAGACCTTGTGCGGGAGTTCCGCCTTGTCGACCCGCTCGAAGCCGATCCGGCGGAAGAACTCGGCCTGGTAGGTCAGCGCGAACACCTTGGGGAGCTGCAGGCCGCGCGCCTCCTCCAGGCAGTGCTCGACGAGGGAGCGGCCGACGCCCCGGCGGCGGATTTTCGGGTCGACCGCCAACGATCGGATCTCGGCGAGGTCGTCCCAGATGACGTGGAGCGCGCAGACGCCGATGAGGGTGCGCCGCGGGCCTTCGGCCACGGTGAAGTCCCGGATCTGATCGTAGATCTCCGAGAGCGAGAGGCCGAGCATGGTCTCTTTGGAGGCGTAGTGATTGACGAGCGCCTGGATGCGGCCGACGTCACCGATGATCGCCTTGCGGATGACAACGGCGGCGGCAGCCGCCGCCTTCACGCGCCGCCCTCCGCATCCTCGCCGGGTTCCTCGTCGAGAATGTTTTCGAACAAGCCGTCGATCTCGGACTGGGAGACTCCCTGGCCGCCGATGCCGGTTTCAACCGGCGCTGGCGGGACCCGGCTGCCCAGGGCGGCGAAAGCCGCGTCCCCGGCATCCGTCAGGGCGAAGTCGGGCGCAACGGCGGCAGGCGCGGCGAGCGCTCCGGCGCCGGCCTTGAGCCGGTGACCGCAGCCCCCGCAGTGCCGGTCTTCGACGGCATTGAAGAAATGGCAGACCGGACAGGGCTGCCCGAGCCGCGTGCCGCACTCGCGGCAATACCGGCGCCCCGGCGCGTTCACGACACCGCAGGAACGACAATCCATCAGCTCTGCCTCCCCGGCCTTCACGCCGACCCGTCGCCGAGAAGCAGCTCCTCGGCGTGGTGCAGCGTCGCCTCTGTCACCGCCCGCCCGCCAAGCATGCGGGCGACCTCCGCCACCCGTCCCGGGCCGTCAAGGCGCTGTACACGCACGCGCGTCCGGCCGGCGACGATACTTTTTTCGATAGTGTACTGCACGTGGGCCAAACTGGCAATCTGCGGCAGGTGCGTGACGCAGAAGACCTGGCGCCCGGACGCCACGGCCCGCAAGCGCTCGCCGACCGTGCGCGCGGTGCGGCCGCCGATGCCGATGTCGACCTCGTCGAAAACCAGCGTCGGCACGCGGTCGACCTCGGCGAGCACCGTCTTGAGCGCGAGCATCACCCGCGAGAGCTCGCCGCCCGAGGCGACGCGCGCCAGCGGACGCGGTTCCACGCCGGGGTTGGCCGAGAGCAGGAACTCCGCCCGCTCGACGCCGCGCTCATCGGCCCGCCAGACCCGGCCGTCGCCGCCGGGCAGACCGGCCGGGTCCTCCTCGCGCTGCAGGCGAACCTCGAAGCGGCTGCCCCCCATGGCGAGCGCGGCCAGTTCCGCGAGGATGCGCTTCTCGAGCCGGGGCCCCGCCGCCTCGCGACCGCGGGAGAGTTCAGCCGCGAGCGCGGCGGCCGAAGCCAGCGCGGCGGCGACCTCCCGATCGAGTTCCGCGATCCGCGCCGACCCCTGCTCCCAGCGCGTGATTTCGGCCTGTACGGCCTCGGCCTCGGCGAGGGTCGCCTCCACCGTCGGGCCGTACTTCTTCTTGAGGCGGGCGATGAGGGCCAGACGATCCTCGATCTCCCCGAGCCGCGCCGGGTCGGACTCGAGCCGCGAGAGGTAGTCCTGCAACTCGCGCCCGGTGTCCTCGAGCGCCGCCTGCGCCCCGGCGAGCGCCGCAGCCAGCGGCAGCAGCGACGCGTCGACTGCCGCGGCCTCGGCGAGGCGGCGGGTCGCGGCCCCGGCGAGGCCTGAGGCCGAGGCCTCGCCGGAATAGGCCAGCGCCTCGGCCTCGCCGACGGCGCCGGCGAGCCGGTCCACGTTGCGCAGGACATCGCGCTCGGAGCGCAGAAGCTCCTCTTCCCCGGGCAGCAGCGCCGCGCGTCCGAGCTCCTCGTGTTGGAAGCGCAAGTACTCCAGGCGCCGCTCGCGCTCGCCCTCCTGCCGTTCGAGCTGTTCGCGCTCGCGCCGCAGCCCATCGAGCCGCGTCCAGGCTTCGCGGTAGTTCTCGCGGGTGCCGGGCAGCCGGGCAAACCCGTCGAGGAAGTCCAGGTGCGTCTCCGCGTGCAGCAGCGACTGGTGCTGGTGCTGGCCGTGGATGTCCACCAGTTCGCGGCCGATCCCCTCGAGCGTCGGCAGCGCGATCGCCGTGTCGTTCGCGAAGGCCCGGCTGCGCCCGCCCGGGCTCACCACGCGCCTCAACAGCAGGTCCTGCGCCGCCGGCACGCCGGCGGCCTCGAGCCGCGCCCGGACCCCGCGCGGCAGCGGGCCGGTGAACAGCGCCTCGACGACGCTCTCCTCCCCGGGGGCGCGCTGGTGCTCGGGCCGCGCCTTCTCCCCGAGGGCCAGCCCGAGGGCGCCGACGATGATCGATTTCCCCGCGCCGGTCTCGCCGGTCAGGGCGATCAGCCCGCCGGGGAACTCCAGGTCGAGCCGCTCAACGATCGCGACGTTGCGCAGCCGCAGCTCCCGCAGCACCGCTAGCGCTCCCCCCAATAGCGCGGGCGCTTCGCCCGCAAGACTACAGAGGCTTGGAGCACTTAGCGCTCCCCCCATTTGAGTTTTTGACGCAGCACGCTGAACCACTCGCGGTCGGGGCAATGCACGAGCCGGGTGCGCGCAGCGCTCTTGCGGATCTGGACGCGGTCGGCCGGCGCCAGCTCGATGCCGAGCTGGCCGTCAAGCGTCAGGTGGATGTCCTGGTCGCCCGAGTGGACCCTGACCTCGACCGTCACCCGGCCGGGGACGACCAGGGAGCGGTTGGTGAGCGTGTGCGGGCAGATCGGCGTGACGATGATCGCCTCCATGTCCGGGTAGACGATCGGGCCGCCGGCCGCAAGCGAATAGGCCGTGCTCCCCGTGGGCGTGGCGACGATCAGCCCGTCGGCCCGGTACGTCGTCAGGTAGGCCCCATCGACCGAGGCCTCCATCTCGATCATGCGCGCCAGCGCCGCCTTGTTGATGACCGCGTCGTTGAGCACAACGAACGGGCCGTGCGCGCGCTGCGCGTGCAACACCTCGACCTCGAGCATCGTGCGCTCCTCGATGGTGCAGCCGCCGGCGAGCACCGCGTCGATCACCGGGTCGAGCCGGTCGAGCGCGGTTTCGGTGAGAAACCCCAGCGAGCCGAGGTTCACCCCGAGCAGCGGGATGCCCTCGGCCTGGGCGGTGCGGGCGACCGAGAGCAGCGTCCCGTCGCCGCCGAGCACCACGATCAGGTCGAGCCCCGCGTCGAGCAGGCTCGCCACGCGCGGGATCGCCAGGTCCTCCCAGGCGGCGGTGCGCTCTTCGATCACCAGCGCCACGCCGAGGGCCGCGAAGCGCCGCACGAGGTGTTCGACCACCGGCCGGATCTGCGGGTGGTGCGGCTTGCCGACGATGCCGACGCGCCGCGGCGGATCAAGGACCGTCGGGCCGCCAGGCTTGGATGGCGCTGCGGATGGACGCGCTGCGGTCACCTGCCCCTCCTTTGCCGATGTGAAGAAAGAACTCGCGATTCCCGTCCGCCCCGGCGATCGGCGACTCGCACCAGCCGCTCACCGCGTGGCCCGCGGCAACGGCGTGGTCGACGAGGCCCAGGAGCACCTCGCGCCACAGCTCCGGATCGCGCACGACCCCTCCCTTGCCGACGCGCCCCCGCCCGACCTCGAACTGAGGCTTGACCAGCGCTACCGCCTGCCCGTCATCGCGCAGCAGCGATAGCGCCGGAACCAGCACGAGCCGCAGTGAAATGAAGGAGACATCGATCACCGCCAGATCGCACGGCTCCGGCAGCAGCGCCGGCGTGGCCGTCCTGATGTTCACACGGTCGAGCCGCACCACGCGCGGGTCGCTCTGGAGTTTCCAGGCCAGCTGCCCGTAGCCGACATCGACCGCGTAAACCTTCGACGCGCCCCGCTGGAGCAGGCAGTCGGTGAAGCCCCCGGTCGAGGCGCCGACGTCGACCGCGACCAGGCCGGCTGCCGCGACTTCGAACTCCTCCAGCGCCCTCGCGAGTTTGAGCCCGCCCCGGCCGACGTAGGGCAACCCGCCCTCGACCTCGATCGCCGCCTGCGGTTCGACCGCCGCGCCGGCCTTGTCCACCCGCAGTCCCGCCACCTGCACGCGGCCGCCCAGCACCAGCGCGCGGGCCTGCTCGCGGCTGGGCGCGAGGCCGCGCTCGACGAGGACCAGGTCCAGCCGCCGCGTCGTTTTCATATCACAGAGCCTGTTCCCGTGCGGGCTGCGGGGTCCTGCCTGCCACCCCGCCGCTGGGGTGGTCGCTGCGGACCTCCATCGGCCTCGCTTCGCTCCGCCGCTGGAGACCTCCCCTCCGCGCCACCCCTCCGCCAGCAGATTCTCCACGGCAGTGGATACATTATCATCGGCCGTTACAGTCGCGGAGAGGCTGCTCAAAAGGGTCCAGGTGCAAGGCAGCACCCCGAAGCTGCGACTGAGGCGGGCTCGTGCCCGCCGCAGGGCTCCCCCCACTCGCGGGGCTCGCAGGGGGCAAGGTGCGCACCACCGCAGATGGGCCCTTTTCAGCGGCCGTCACGTTTATCCTCGAGCATTTCCCGAGCGCGTGCGGCCAGGCCGGCGGCATCGATCCCGTACTGCGCGCGCAGGTCCGCCTGCGTCCCGTGTTCGACGAACTCGTCCGGGATCCCCGCCAGCTCGATGCGGACGGCGCCGGGTGCGTGCTCCGCAAAATACTCGAGCACCGCCGCGCCGAACCCGCCCGCGAGAACATTCTCCTCCGCCGTGAGCAGCAATGCGTTCTCGGCGGCCGTCTGCGCCAGCAGCGCTTCGTCCAGCGGCTTGACGAAGCGGGCGTTCACGACCCCGACGCGCCAGCCTTCGGCTTCGAGCTCCCGTGCCGCCTCCAGTGCCGGGTAGACGCACGAGCCCACGGCGAGAAACGCCAGATCGCCGCCGGGTCGCAACGTCTCCCACGAACCGATGGGCAACGGTTCGGGGACTTCGGGAACCTCCACGCCCCTGCCGGCGCCGCGCGGGTAGCGCAGCGCCATCGGGCCGTCGTGCGCGAGCGCAGTACGGATCAGCTGCGCGAGTTCAGCCTCGTCCTTCGGCGCGGCGATGACGAGGTTCGGCATCTGCCGCAGATACGAGAGGTCGAATACCCCATGGTGCGTCGCCCCGTCGTCGCCGACCAGGCCGGCGCGATCCAGGGCGAAAACCACCGGCAGCGCCTGGAGGCAGACATCGTGCAGCAGCTGATCGAAGGCGCGCTGCAGGAAGGTCGAGTAGACGGCGACCACGGGCCGCAGCCCTTCGCAGGCCAGTCCGGCGGCGAAGGTCACCGCGTGCTGCTCGGCGATGCCGACGTCAAAGAAGCGCTTCGGGTACGCGGCGGCGAAGGGCGCAAGCCCGGTCCCGTCCGTCATCGCGGCGGTGATCGCGATCAGGCGCCGCTCGCTGGCGGCCTCGCGCACCAGGGCCTGGCCGAACACCGTGGTGTAGGCCGGGGCGGCGGGCTGCGCGATCAGCGCGCCGGTCGCCGGGTCGAACGGACCGACGCCGTGGTAACGGGCCGGGTCGCGCTCGGCCGGCGCGTACCCCTTGCCCTTCTTGGTGATCACGTGCACCAGGACCGGCTTCTTGAATTGTTCCCGGACGTTGCGGAAGGTTTCGATGAGATTCTTCAACTCGTGTCCCGGGATCGGGCCGACGTAGCGAAAACCAAGTTCCTCGAAGAGCAGGCCCGGAACGATGAGCGCCTTGACCGACTCCTCGACGCGCTTGGCCATCTTGGCCGCCTGCTCGCCGACGCCGGGAAGCGAACGCAGGAACTTGACGAATTCGTCGCGCATCCGTGTCGGCAGGTGACCCGTGAGCACGCGGTTGAGGTACGACGAGAGCGCGCCGACGTTCGGAGAAATCGACATCTCGTTGTCGTTGAGCACGACGACCAGGTCCTGTTTGAGGTGCCCGACGTGATTGAGCGCCTCGAAGGCCTCGCCGGAAGTCATCGAGCCGTCGCCAATGACGGCGACTACCTTGTGATCCTCCCCCAAGGCGTCGCGCGCCGCCGCCAGTCCGGCGGCCGCCGAGATGCTCGTGCCGCTGTGCCCCGTGCCGAAGATGTCGTGGCAACTCTCCGAGCGCCGCGGAAATCCCGAGATCCCGCCGCTCTGCCGCAACGTGCAGAAACGCCCGAGACGCCCGGTCAGCAGCTTGTGGGCATAGCACTGGTGGCCGACGTCCCAGACGATCCGGTCGCGGGGCGTCGGGAAGACCGCCTGGAGCGCGATGGTCAGCTCGACGACCCCGAGACTGGGCGCCAGGTGACCCCCGGTGCGGGCAACCGTCGCGATGATGGTTTCGCGAATCTCGACGGCGAGCCGCTCCTGCTCATCGTGAGTGAGCGAGGCGATCGGGGCACCGGCCTCGATCCGCGCCAGAAGCGGTGTGGTCACGTCAGCGCTTCCTGCGGCCGACGAAGCGCGCCAGATTGCGCAGCGGGTCGGCCGCAGCGCCGAGTGCGGCGATGGCCGCCAGCGCCTCGGCGATGAGTTCGTCCGCGCGCTTGCGGGACGCCTCGACCCCGAAAATCGCCGGGAAGGTGGCCTTGCGGTGCGTCGAATCTCGCCCCGTGCCCTTGCCGGTGAACGCGGGGTCACCCTCGATGTCGAGCAGGTCGTCGGTGATCTGGAAGCCCAGGCCGACCCGGCGCGCATACTCCGCGAGGCAGGCGATCTGCCCCGCCTCGGCCCCGGCGGCCAGAGCGCCGGCGCGAACGCTCGCCAGGATCAGCGCGCCGGTCTTGCGGGCGTGGATGAACTCCAGCTCGGGAAGCGCCAGGTCGCGTCCTTCGCCCTCGAGGTCGGCGACCTGGCCCCCGACCAGCCCGGCGACGCCGCCGGCCGCGGCGATCTCACGGATGATCGCCACCCGCCGGGGGGCGGGGATCGTCTCCGCGGCGGCGAGGACCTCGAAGGCCTGCGTGAGCAGCGCGTCGCCGGCGAGGATCGCCAGGGCCTCGCCGAAGACCTTGTGCGAAGTCGGCCGCCCGCGGCGCAGGTCGTCGTCGTCCATCGCCGGCAGGTCGTCGTGGATCAGCGAATAAGTGTGGATCATCTCCACGGCCGCCGCCACCGGCAGCGCCAGCGCGGGATCGAAGCCGCAGCCCTCCGCCGCGGCGAAGGCGAGCGCCGGGCGAAGCCGCTTGCCGCCCCCGAGGGCGCTGTAGCGAATTGCCTCGGCGAGTCGCGGCAGGTGACCGCCGACCGCCGGGAGCACCCGGTCCAGATACGCCTCGACCCGGGTGGACGACTCGCGCAGATAGGCCTCGGCCTCCGCTGCCGGACCGCTGCCGCAGCCGTCAGAAGGGGAGTGCGCTCTGCCCATGCCCACCCGGGGTCCCGCCTGTCGCGTCCTCGTCCTCGTCGTCATCCTCCGCATCGTCCGCGGCGTCGGCCGCTGCGCCGGGGAGGGCCTCGGCGCCGCCGGAAAACGGCACGGGGACCTTTTCACCGTCCTCGTTCTTCATCAGGACCTCGACCTTGCGCTCCGCTTCGTTGAGCCGCTCATGGAGCAGGCGCGAGAGCCGCACCCCCTCCTCGAAGACGGTGAGTGAACGCTCGAGGGGCAGTTCGTCCTCCTCGAGTTCGCGCACGATCGCTTCCAGCCGGGCGAGCGCCTCCTCGAATGTCGGCGCCGCGGCCCCGACCGGTGCCTTCCTTTTCGCCATCGTCTCTCTTCTCCTTCCTGCTGATGTTTCACCACACCCGGTGCGTGGTCCGCGAGAATGCCGAGCTCGCCTGTGGATCGGATCCGTGTCGGTCGGGAAGGCACGACTCCGGCATCATCAGGCAGAAGCCTCTATGGTCTCACGGGCGAAGCGCCCGCACTAATCTTCCTTCACGGTACACCACAAGCGTCCCCGGTGCAGCAAGACCTCGACTTCGCTGCCCGCGGGCGCCGCGGCGGCGTCCTTGACGATCTCGAGGCCCGGCAGACGCCGGCAGATGCTGTAGCCGCGGCCGAGGACGCCGAGCGGACTGAGCGCGTCGAGCGTACCCGCGAGCACCGCCACCCGATTGCGGCGCGCCGCCAGGGTTCGCCCCGCGGCGGATTCGAGCCGCGCGCCGACATTCGCCAGCCGGCCGCCCAGCAGCGCCCAGCGTGCCCGCGGGGAGAGGTGGGCGAGGGCCTCGCCGAGTCGCTCGAGCGAGCGCCGCCGTGCCGCGATCTTTTCGGCGCCCGCCCGCTGCAGGGCGCCTTCGAGGCCGTCGAGCTCCTGCGCCAAGTCGCGCAGGCGCCGGCGCCCGTCGCTGATCATCCGGTGCACCGCGAGCGCGTCGAGCCGGTGTCGCGCGCGCTGCAGGCGAACTCTGCAGGCTGCGCGCAGCCGCCGCTCGAGCGTCGTGATCTGGGCGGCGAGGGCGGCCTTGCTCTGGACGACCAGCTCCGCGGCGGCCGACGGCGTCGGTGCGCGCAGGTCGGCGACGAAATCCGCGATCGTGAAATCCGTCTCGTGACCCACCGCCGAAATCACCGGGACGGCGGACGCGACGATCGCCCGCGCCACCACCTCCTCGTTGAACGCCCAGAGATCTTCCATCGAACCGCCGCCGCGGCCGACAATGATCACGTCGACATCGCCTCGTCCGGCCAGCTCCGCGATCGCCGCCGCGATCTCCGCGCCCGCCCCCTCGCCCTGGACGCGCACCGGATTGAGGAGCACCCGCACGTTGGCGAAGCGGCGGCCGAGCACGGTGATGATGTCGCGGATCACCGCGCCGGTCGGGCTGGTCACGACGCCGACGGTCCGCGGCAGCGCCGGCAACGCGCGCTTGCGGGCGGCGTCGAAGAGCCCCTCTTTCTGCAGCTTCTCCTTGAGCTGCTCGAAAGCCAGCTGCAGCGCCCCCTTGCCGCGGGGCTCCAGTTCGTCGACGATTAACTGGTACTGACCCCGCTGGCCGTAGAGGCTGACCCGGCCCGCGGCCAGCGCCGCGAGCCCGTCGCGCGGCTCGAAGCGAAAGTTCTTCGCGGCGGCGCGAAAGAGGACGGCGGCGATCTGACCCCCGTCGTCCTTGAGCGAAAAGTAGGCGTGGCCCGAGCCGTAGACCTTCCAATTCGAGATCTCTCCCTCGACCCAGACGCGCGGGAACGCCTCCTCGAGCAACTCGCCCGCGGCGCGGTTGAGTTCCGAGACCGTCCAGATTCTCCGAGTGCCGCCCGAGTGCGCCGGCATCTGCCCTCCCGCCGCCGTTGTGGTCGAATCTGACTGAGCGTGCGGCATCTTACCGGCACCTCCCGCACCCGTCAATCGGCGGGACGGGCGTCGGCGCTGCCGCGTCCGGGCCGGGAGCTTCCTTGACCCTCCCGCGCAGCCGCCGCTATACTCTGCCGTGAGAATCGGCTCCGGATGGCCGGGGCGCAAGGAATGCGGGCGAGCCTGCCATGAGGGCCGAGCGGCGTATGAGAGCACGAGTCGTCACGATCCGGCGGGACGAGAGCGTGGATCTCACCCCGACGCTGATGGCCGTCCACGCCATCCGTCAACTGCCCGTCCTCGAGGGACAGCGGCTCGCCGGCATCTCACCGCGCCGCGCAGGCTTCCGGGTTCTGGAGCATCCCGTTTGAGCCCCGAACTGCATCTCCCGGTCTTCCTCGCGGCATTCGTCGTGCTTCAGGGCCTGCTCACGCTCTGGTCCTACCGCGCCAGCGGCTCGGCGTCGACCGCGCTGCTCGTCGCGTTGCTGCCGCTGGTCGGCCTCCCCTACCAGCTCTGGCAGCTGCGCGCGCGGTTGTTCGACAACCACATCGCGGGAGCGATCACCTACCTGGCGCTGATCTCGTCCTGCTTCGGCTTCTACTTTCTGATGCCCGCCGACGAAACGCCCTGGATGCTCATCCACACCATGGCGATCTTCGCCTTCCTCGGAATGGCGAATGTGATCGGCACGAGCCTCAAGGATTAACGGACCTCAATCCATCGCTGCCTTCGCCAGCGCCACCGCCTGATCCTCGGTGACGCCCGAATTGACATTCAATTCCAGTGCGTGACCCTGCCGATCCGTGAACCAGATGCTGTCCGTGCCGAACTTGTTTCCGCGGAAATGGCTCACCAGCACGCCATCGCGCTCGATCACCTGACCTTTCGCATCGACTTCCACGAATTTTCGCCAGCTCGCTTCCTTCAACCTGCTGCTGCCGAGCGAGAAATAGCGAACCAGCAGCTTGCTCTTTTCCTGGCTGTCGCCGTATTTGCATACTTGGTACAGCTGTTCAGTGTCCGGCCTTCGCCCGAAATTTTTCCCCATGATGGCGGTGACCTCATCGAGCGTGAGCTGCGCGCACAGCGCATCGACTGACAACAGCGCAGTCTTCGATCCACGCGCGGCATCTTTCGCGATGCCGGTTGCCGCGTCCTGAGCGTGCGCCGGTGCAACGGTGGCAACGATAGCAAGGACAAGAAGCAGGATGCGCATGATACGTTCCGAAAGGTTCAGACCGAGAATGTCGGACGTGCTGATGATATCCATGGCAATCCCTCCTGTCCGAAAAAACGATCCGTCGCGCTCCTGCCGCCTGCTACGCCCCGTACTTCGAGAGGCGCAGCGCGTTTGCCAGCAGCAGCGCCATCAGGTGCAGCGTCGGGCGCTGTCCCAGCGTGCCGCGGGCGCAGTGGACCTCGTCGAAGCCGGGCAGACCGTCGGCCAGGCAGTAGCGCGAATGCAGCAGCGCCGGCACGGGATGCCAGCTGTGCCCCTTCATGACCGCGGGCGTCGAGTGATCTCCCGTGACGGCGAGCACGTCGGGCTGCAGCGCCTCGATCGCCGGGACGAGCGCGTCGCACTCCTCGATCATCCGCACCTTGCGGTCGAAATCACCATCCTCGCCGGAGGAGTCGGTGTACTTGTAGTGCACGAAGAAGTAGTCGAAATCCGCCCAGCGGTCCTTGAGCACGGCGACCAGGTCCGCGGGGGTCTTCGGCCGGTCGTCCACCGCCATGCCGGCCAGGCGCGCGAGCCCCTTGTACATCGGGTAGGCGGCGATGCCGCAGCAGCGCAGCCCGAAACGCTCCTCCAGCGTCGGCAGCGGGTGGAAGAAGGAGATGCCGCGCAGCAGCATCCGGTTGGCCTTCGGTTCGTCCGCGAGCGCGCGCTCGGCCTGCGCGACGATCGAAGACAACACCTCGACCGTCTTTTTCGTCTTCTGCGGATCGATGCCGACCACCGGCAGCGGCGGCTTCCCCGTCACCTGCGGGTCGGTGTCGCGAATCCCTTCCGCCAGTCCGGGGCCGCGCACGACGAGCGCCGCGCGGTGCTCCTTCACCGGCCGGAAGAAGATCTCGTAGCCGGGCACCGCGACAGACGCCTGCAGCTTCGCCGCCAGGCGCGCCGTCTCCTCGTCCTTCGGGCGACCGGCGCGGCGGTCCAGCAGCACCCCCTGCGCGTCGGCGGTCGCGAGGTTCAGCCGCACGCAGAGGTCGCCGCGCTCGACGGGGAAGTTCACCCCCAGCGCCTCCATGACGCCGCGGCCGATCCTGAACTGCAGCGGGTCGTAGCCGAAGAGCGCCAGGTGCGAAGGCCCGCTCCCCGGGGTCACGCCGGGCAGCACCGGCTCGAACAGCCCGCAGGAGGAGACTGCGGCCAGCCGATCGAGGTTCGGCGTGCGGGCGGTGGCCAGTTCGGTCTTGCCGCCCGCTTCACGGGGAAGTCCGCCGAGCCCGTCCATCACCAGCAGCACGATCTTCGAGTCGTTTTTCGCAATCAGGTCCTTGTAGAAATCGTACATGCCGCTCCCCCCTGAAATGACGCCGACGCCGACCCTCGAAAGCCTCATCCTAGCAGAATCCGGAGGAAACCCGGCCCCTGATCCGCGCGTAACGCGCGTAACGCGCGGATCAGGGGCGTCAGGCTTGTCGTCTGGTCTGGATTTTACCGAGTCGTTGCTCATTTCTGATCGCAATGCGTGCTTCAATCGATGCTTGACCTTTGCCACAACGTGCTTCATGCACGAAAACCCGGTTCTTCAGCGGTTGAAATGCCTCCTCTGCTGCTGGATCCGCGCGTGCGCGCGGATCGCGGCCGGAACAGGCCGGCTGGCAAATCAGGCGGGTTCGCGGTATACCGGCACGCATGCCCCGATCGATGGTCAGCATCCGCAGGGCGCTGCGCAGCGGCGTCGTGGAAATGCCGGTCATCTTTCCGCCGGGGTGGCGGACCCGTCATCTCGCGGCCGCCACGGCCGCGGCGTTGCCGCAGCCGCTTCCGGCGCCCCGGTCGATCGAGGTGGCGTCCGGGCCGCTGCTGGTTGTCGTCAACGACGCCCAGCGCGCGACCCCCACCCCGTGGCTGATGGGGCGGCTGGATTGCGACTGGCGCTCACCCGACGTGCGCATCGCCGTCGCCACCGGCTGTCACGCCCCGCCTTCCGAGCCCGAATTGCGCGAGATCTTCGGCGGCCTTCTCGATCGGGTCCGGCCGCGCATCCACATTCACCGCGCGGCTTCGGATCCGCTCGTCTACCTCGGGACCACGAGCCGCGGCACCCCGGTGCAAATCAGCGGCCTGCTCGACTGGCCGGCTGCCGTGGTCTGCCTCGGCTCGGTCGAGCCGCACTATTTCGCCGGCTGGACGGGGGGGCGCAAGTCGCTCGTCCCCGGGCTCTGCTCCCTCGAGACGATGCGCGCCAACCACCGTCTGGCTCTCGAGCCGGGAGCGGTCGCCGGGGCGCTCGAGGACAACCCGCTGCACCTGGACCTCGAGGAGGCGGCCGGACTGCTCCGCGCGCGGCTGACCGCCAGAGGCGCCCCGGAACCGCTCGGCGTCAACGCGCTCGTCGCGGGCGGGCAGATTCGCGGCTGTCACGCGGGTCCGCTGCACACCTTGCCCGGGGCCCTCGCTCCCCACGGCCGGGTGCTCTTCGGACGGCGGATCGACGGCCCGGCCTCGCTGGTGCTCTGCTTCGTCGATCACCCGCTGGATCGGGATTTCTATCAGGCGCTCAAGGGCTTCGAGCACTGGAAGTCGGCGGTCGCCGACGGCGGCGTTCTGGTGCTGGTCGCCGACTGCCCCGCCGGCCTCGGGCCGGCGACGTTCACCCAGTTCCTCGAATCGCCGGCGAAGCTCGCCGCCGGAGAACGGCGCTCAGCGGATGATTACCGACTCGGCGACCACAAGCTCTTGAATTTCCTCCGCTTCACCGCCACGGGCAGACGCGTCTGGCTGGTCTCGCCGAGCCCTGCGGATCTGGGGGGCCTGCCGCTGCCGATCTTCGGCTCGGTAGAGTCCGCGATAAACGCCGCCACCGACCTGCTGGCCCCGTCCGCGCGGCGCGCTCTGCTGATCGAGGATGGCGCGACGCTGGTCCCGCTGCCGCCGTGAAGCCGCTTGCCGGGCCGGGATTATTGTCGGAATTGCGGCCTTGACCTGCCGCCGTCAAAACTCGTACAATCCCGCACAGCTATGTGCATATCGACGGTCAGGAGATGCGTGCGCCCCACGGCCATCATGGCGCTGTTGAGCGTGATTTTCCTTGCCGGGTGCGGCGATCTGTTCAACAGCGACGACGACTCCGGCAAGAAGAACTGGGCGGTCATCGTCGGGGTTTCGAGCTACCAGTCCTCCGCGCTCAATCTGAAGTGGGCCGAGGAGGATGCGCTGGATTTTTACGACACGCTGCGCGGCAGCAAGGGTTGGGAGAACGACAACATCATCCTGCTCACCAACAGCTCCGCCACGCGCGACGGGATCAAGACCGCGCTCGCGGGACTCGCGAAGCGGGTCGGCGCGGACGACCAGGTCGTCTTCTTCTTCTCGGGCCGCGGCAGTTATGGTCCCGACCAACCGCCCTTCGACGAAGGCGACGGCCTCGAGGAATACCTCGTGCCCTTCGACGGCCTGACCACCTCCTCGGCGCGGGACTTGAGCGACGACGCAATCGAGTCGCTGCTTGCGGCACTGCCGACGAACAACGTGCTGGTCATTCTGGATGCCGGCTTCAGCGGGCCTGGCTCCCGCTCAGGGATCGCCTCGGAGAAGGAGAGATGTATCCTGCGGGCCGGGAACGGCAAGGCCGTCGCCCCGCACAGCGTCGACGGTATGAGCCACGAGCTGGCGCGTCCCGGCTACGTCTTCATCTCCGGCGCGCAAAACGGCGTCGCCCCCGGCGAGAGCAGTCAGCTGCGCAACGGTGTGTTCACCCACTATTTCGTCGAGGGTCTGCGCGGAGCGGCCAACCCCACCCGGAAGACGACCTCCGCCCAGCAGGCCTTCACCTACGCCGCCCCGCGCACCTCCGCGCAGGAACCGGCTCAGTCGCCGCAGCTCATCGACAAGCGGAGCAAGAAGTTCCCCCTCACGGCGCACTAGGCGGTCCGCCCGCCGAAGATCACCGACCCGACCCTGACCATCGTCGCGCCCTCCTCGATCGCCACTTCATAGTCGGCGCTCATCCCCATCGAGAGTTCACGCAAGGTTCCGCGTGGACAACACTCGCCGTCCCAGAGATCCCGCAGCCCGCGCAGGCGCCCAAACCAGGGGCGGGAGTCTTCGGGGATCCCGGGAGGCGGCGGAATTGTCATCAGGCCCGCGAGTTCGAGATTCGGCAGGCGCGCCACGGTTTCGATCAACGCCGGCGCATCCTGCTGCGCGACCCCGCTCTTGGTCGCCTCTTCGGCCAGTTTGACCTGTACGAGAACGCGCAGCCGCCGGCCGGCCTCGCCGGCGCGGCGGTCGAGTTCGAGCGCCAGCGCGGGCGAGTCCAGCGACTCGACGACGGTGAAGAGCCGCACGGCGGCCTTGGCTTTGTTGCTCTGCAAGTGCCCGATCAGGTGCCACTCCAGCCCTGGGCCGAGGAACTCGGCCTTGCCGAGCGCTTCCTGGACCCGGTTCTCGCCGAAGATCCGCTGACCGGCCGCGGCAGCCGCCGCGACGACGGCGGCGGAAACCGTCTTCGAGACCGCGACGAGGGTGATTTCGCCGGGCGTGCGGCCGGACCGCACCGCGCAACGGTCGATCCTCCCCCGCACCTCCGCGAGGCGCGCGGCGATCTCCCCTGCCCCGACATCCGCCATCATCCTTCGTACTCCACGGCGCAATGATAGCACCGGGCGGAATGCATCGTCGGGGCTGCGGGCGCATCAATTGAACATGCAGCGGGCGCGCAACAGGTAACGCCGGAGAAAAAGCATGGATCAGGCCGTGCATGTCGTTTGTCCGAGTTGTTCCGGGGTCAACCGTGTCCCCGCGGCAAGGCTCGACGCAAGTCCGTCTTGCGGTTCATGCCATGCCGCGCTCTTCCAGCGGCATCCGGTGGCGGTCACGGGCGCGACGTTCGACCGGCAGATCGGGCGGAGCGACCTACCCGTGATCGTTGACTTCTGGGCTCCCTGGTGCGGCCCCTGCAAGATGATGGCGCCGGCGTTCGAGCGGGCCGCCGCCGAACTCGAACCGCGCATGCGTCTTGCCAAGGTCGATACCGAGGCCGAGCCGGGGCTCGGCGCGCGCTTCGGCATCCGCAGCATCCCGACGCTGGTCGCCTTCCGGGGCGGCAAGGAGATCGCGCGTCAGTCGGGTGCGATGGATCTCGCGGGGCTGGTTGCCTGGGCGCGCTCGGTCTGCGGGGGTTGACAGGACGCGCGGCGCCGCCGAGTATGCCCGGCGTCGGCACAGCGAAAGGGTGATTGGCATGGCGGAATCCACCGGCGGCACCCCCGGCGGCCAAGTCCTCGAACAGCAGAAGACCGAGAGCCGCCTGCCACGCATCTACAAGGTGCTGTTGCACAACGACGACTACACGACGATGGAGTTCGTGCTCGAGGTGCTGGAGGGGGTTTTCGCCAAGTCGCCGGCCGAGGCCTTCCGCATCATGATGCACGTGCACGAGCACGGGCTCGGGATCTGCGGCGCCTACCCCTACGAGATCGCCGAGACCAAGGTCGCCCTGGTCCATGAGCGGGCGCGAAAGCAGGGCTTCCCGCTGCGGGCCAGCATGGAAGAGGAATGACCGGGGAATGACATGATCAGCGCGGCTCTTGAGATAGTTCTGGTCCTGGCGCACCGGGAGGCGGTTCACCGGCGCCACGGGCACCTCACGCTCGAGCACCTGCTTTTCGCGGCGGCCCACCACCCGTCGGGCGAGGAGATTCTTCGCGCCTGCGGCGCCGACCTCGACCGGCTGCGTGCCGATCTGGCCAGCCATCTGGAGCGGGCGCTCGAGAAGCTCGCGCAGGGCAGCGAGTCCGAGCCGGTCCAGACCGTCGCCTTTCGTCGCGTGCTCGAGCAGACCATCCTGCACTTGGCCAGCGCAGGGCGGGAGGAGGCGGGCGTCGGCGACGTCCTCGCCGCCCTGCTGGCGCAGCCCAAGACCTATGCCGCACAGGCCCTGGACGCCCAGGGCGTCACCCGCCTCGACGTCCTCAACTACATCTCGCACGGAGTCGCGAAAGTCCCCGGCGCCGCGCCGGCGCCGCGGAGCGATCAGGCGCACGGCGACGGTGCCCGGGAGGTGCCGCGCCCGGTGGCCGACCCCTTGGCGGCCTTCACGGTCAACCTGACGGAACGGGCGCGCTCCGGCGATCTCGACCCGCTGGTCGGCCGGCTGCCCGAGATTTCCCGCGCGCTCGAGGTGCTCTGCCGCCGGCGCAAGAACAACCCCGTCTTCGTGGGCGAAGCCGGCGTGGGCAAGACCGCGCTCGTCGAGGGCCTCGCGCAGCGCCTGAGCGGCGAGGACACCCCCGAGATGCTGCGCGGAGCCGAGATTTTCGCGCTGGACAGCGGGGCGCTGCTGGCCGGCACGCGTTTCCGCGGCGACTTCGAGGAGCGCTTCAAGGCTCTCATCGCGGCGCTCGAGAAGCGCCCCAAGCCGATCCTCTTCGTCGACGAACTGCATACGATGGTCGGGGCCGGCGCGACCAGCGGCGGCACGATGGACCTGGCCAACATGCTCAAACCGGTGCTCACGCAGGGCCGGGTGCGCCTCGTCGGGGCGACGACCTTCGACGAGTACAAGCAGATCGAGAAGGACCGCGCGCTGCACCGTCGCCTGCAGAAGATCACGATCGAGGAGCCTTCGCCCGCCGAGTGCCTGCAGATCCTCGAAGGTCTGCGGTCGCGCTACGAGCTGCACCACGGCGTCACCTACGCCCCCGAAGCGCTCGAGACGGCGGTACGCCTGGCCGGTCGGCACCTGCGCGAACAGCGCCTTCCCGACAGCGCGGTGGACGTGATCGACGAGGCCGGGGCGGCGTTGCGCCTCGCCTGCGCCCCCGGGACCACGCCGATCGTCGGCGTCCCCGAGATCGAGCGCGTCATCGCCCGCATGGCGCGGATCCCGGAGCGGCAGGTCACGCTCTCGGAGAAGGAGCGCCTGCGCGGGCTCGAAGAGGCGCTCGGCGGCGCCGTCTTCGGCCAGCAAGAGGCCGTCCGCACCGTCGTGCGCGCCATCAAGCGTTCGCGCGCCGGCCTCGGGCACCCCGACCACCCCGCCGGCTGCTTCCTGTTCACGGGGCCCACCGGCGTCGGCAAGACGGAGTTGGCGCGCCAGCTGGCGCGTCAGCTCGGCTGCGAGTTCCACCGCTTCGACATGAGCGAATTCATGGAGAAGCACGCCGTGGCGAGACTCATCGGCGCCCCGCCGGGCTATGTCGGTTTCGAGCAGGGTGGTCTGCTCGTCGACGCCGTGCGCCGCCAGCCCGCCAGCGTGGTGCTGTTCGACGAGATCGAGAAAGCGCATCCCGACCTCTTCGACATCCTGCTCCAGGTGATGGATCACGCGGCGCTCACCGACAACACCGGGCGCAAGGCCGACTTCCGGCAGGTCGTGCTGATCATGACTTCCAACGCCGGCTCGCGCGAGGCGGCCGCCGGGGCCATCGGCTTCGGCGCCGATCTCGCCCGGGAGGGAGCGGCTCGCGCGAAACAGGCCGTCGAGCGGCTGTTCTCGCCGGAATTCCGCAACCGCCTCGACGCGACGGTCGCGTTCGACCACCTGAGCCCCGAGGTGATGGAGGCAATCGTCGTCAAGCTCATCCGGGAGCTGGAGCTGCAGCTGGCCGAGAAGCGCGTGACCATCAAGCTCGACGCTGCGGCGACCGCGCACCTCGCCCGCGCCGGGTACGACCCCGCGAACGGCGCGCGGCCCCTCGGACGACTGATCCAGACCGAAGTGCGCGACCATCTCGCCGATGAACTGCTTTTCGGCGGGCTCGAGCACGGCGGCGCCGTGGCGATCGGCTTCGACGGGGAGCGGCTGACCTTCGCCGTCGACCCGGCGCCGCCGCCGGCGCCCGCTTCGCCTGCGGCGTCCTGACTCTGCTGCGGCCGTGCCGGTCTTCCGCCTCGACGAGCGGCTGGTCTTCCCGCCGCCGGAACTTGCCGAGGAGGGCTTGCTCGCGGTCGGCGGCGATCTCTCACCCGAGCGGCTGCTGCTCGCGTACGCGATGGGCATCTTCCCCTGGTACGAAGAAGGACAGCCGATCCTCTGGCACTCGCCCGACCCGCGGCTCGTCCTGCGGGCGGCGGAGCTTCACGTCTCGCGCAGCCTCGGCCGCACCCTGCGACGCGGCACCTTCAGGATCACCTTCGATGCGGCGTTCGGCCGGGTGATCGACGCGTGCGCTGCGGCCGGGCGCCCCGGCCAGCAGGGGACCTGGATCACCGCGGAGATGCGCCGGGCCTACAAGCGGCTGCACCGGCTGGGGTACGCGCACTCAGCGGAGGCCTGGCAGGGGGACCGGTTCGCGGGCGGGCTCTACGGCGTGTCGCTCGGCGGGGCGTTCTTCGGCGAATCGATGTTCGCCCACGCGCCCGACGCCTCGAAAGCGGTCTTCGTGACGCTCGTACGGCGGCTGCAGCTCTGGGGAATCACGCTCATCGACTGTCAGGTGGCCACGGAACACCTCGAGCGCTTCGGCGCGCGCGAGTGGCCGCGCGAACGCTTCCTGGCCGAGCTCGCCCAGGCGCTCGAATTGCCGACACGCAGAGGCAGCTGGGCTACGGAGCCGCTCCCGGACGCAGGGGAGTCACCGCCGGCGTCCCCGTGAGGCGGTCCGGCGGGCGCCCGTGGCGCAGGTCGTGACGACCCGCCACGCCGCAAGTTTCTCCTTGAAAGCCAGCGCCGCGTGCGCGGGGCTGGTCGACGGCAGTCGCGCATAGAACAGCGGCCCGGCCGTCGGCGGCAATCGGGGCAACACCCACCGCCGATAGGACAATTCCGCCGTCGACCCGTTGAAGTAGACCCGGCGCACGTGCGGGTGTCGCGCGAAAAACGTCGCGAAGTCGTTCGGCACGACCGAGTCCTTCTCGATTGCGGAGTCCAGGCTGCCTGCGCGCGCGCAGGACTGGAGCACGTCCCAGAGCGCGATGCCCGCCGCGGTCAGCGCCCCGGTCCGGCAGTCGTAGGGCAGCCCGGGGTCCAGGCCGAGCAACTCGCCGAGGATGCGCCAGAAGAGGTTGCGCGGGTGCGCGTAGTACTGCCCGGCTCGCAGCGACGCCGCCCCGGGCATGCTGCCCAGGATCAGGCGCGTGGCGCCCTCGTCCGCGATGGGCTCGAAGCAGCGTACGCGGGTCGCCGGAGTCAGGGCGGGTCCCCGGCGCCGGGCTCGTGCGCTGCGAGCGCCGCCGCGTAGACCTCCGCGTCGGCCCTGGAGTGGCAGATGAACGACGCTCGCTCGATCCCCGGCTGCCGGGCGCACTCGGCGCTCACGGTGGCGACCGCGATCGCGGCGGCCGATGCGATCGGGTACCCGTAGACGCCGCAGCTGATGGCCGGAAACGCGATGGTGCGCACGCCGTACTCGCGGGCGAGGCGGAGGCTCTCCCGATAACAGGAGGCGAGCAGACCCGGCTCGCCCGAGCGCCCGCCGCGCCAGACCGGCCCGACCGCGTGAATGACGTACCTTGCCGGGAGCCGGTAGCCGCGCGTCAGCTTCGCCTGTCCGGTGGCGCAACCGCCGAGGCGCCGGCACTCATCGAGCAATTCCGGCCCGGCGGCGCGATGAATTGCGCCATCGACCCCGCCGCCCCCGAGCAGCGTAGAGTTCGCCGCATTGACGATTGCGTCCACGGCGAGCGTGGTGATGTCGCCCTCGAGGACCTCCAGACGTGTCGTCATCGACTCTTCTCCTCCCGCCACTTTCGACCCAAGCGCACGTCGGGGCGGCGGTTCAGCCCCGACCTGCCGCCGGTGAGCCGCCAGGTCAGCTTTCCTCCCGGTGCACCAGCTCCGGGGAGAACGCCGGCGTGCAGACGGCTATGTACTCAGCACCATCCGCCAGCGGCGTGCTGTAGCGCACCCACTCGCCGCGGTGCACGATGACCGCCTCGCCGGCGTAGACGTCGTGCGTGACGCCCCTGGTCTGAACGCGCAGCATCCCCTTGAGGACGACCGAGTACTCGTCGAACTCCGGAGTCTGCCCCGGCTCCGCCCACCCCCCGGGACTGCACATCCGAGCGACGCTGACCCCTTCCGTTCCGGAGACGACGCGGCCGACGAATTCCTCGATGAGTTTCGGTTTCGTGCCGGCTGCCTGAATGACAACCGGTGAAGCGATGTGCTCGGGCATGACGGGCCTCCCTCTCATCCGGCGCCTCGAACGGCCGAGGCAATCTTCGCACCGAGGCTCCACTGTACCACCGACCATTCCTGTTGGTCTCAAGGCCTTCGCCTGCAGTCCTACTTCCCGAGAGCATCGGCTCACCACCGGCAGCTGCCGCATATTCGCGGATTCGCAAGCCGTCAGCGATCCGCCGGGCTGCGCACCGGCTGCCCGGGTTTCTGCAGGACGTGGGTGTAGATCATCGTCGTCGAGACATCGGCGTGTCCGAGCAACTCCTGCACAGTGCGGATGTCGTACCCGTCTTCGAGCAGGTGCGTCGCAAAACAGTGCCGCAGCGTGTGGCAACCGACCGGCTTCGTCAGCACGGACCGCCGTCCGGCGTCTCGCACCGCTCGCTGGAGCAGCGTCTCGTGCACGTGCGGCCGCACGACACCGCCGTCGCCACCGTCTACCATCAGGCGGCTGGCGGGAAAGACGAACTGCCACAGCCATTCGCAACGCGCGTTCGGCTGCCGGCGCGCGAGCCCCGGCGACAGCACCGTTGCCCCGTACCCTCGGCTCAGATCGAGATCATGGAGGGTCCGAACCCGCCCGAGGTGCTCCTGGAGCGGTCTCTGGAGGTTCCGCGAGAGCACGGTGACTCGGTCCTTCATCCCCTTGCCTTCACGGATGACCAGCTGCTGCCGCTCGAAGTCCAGATCCCTCACGCGCAGGGTGACGCACTCCATCAGGCGCAATCCGCTGCCGTAGAGGAGCTGCGCCATCAGCCGGTACACGCCGGGGATGGCGGCCAGCAGACGGGCCACCTCATCGCGAGAAAGCACCACGGGAATCCGCGTTGGGCGCTTGGCCCTGACGAAATCTCCGATAGCGCCGAGGGGTGCGCCGACGGCCTTTTCGAAGAAGAACGCCAGCGCGTTCAGGGCCTGATTCTGCGTGCTGGCGGCGACCTTGCCGACCGTCGCCAGCTCCTCAAGGAACTCCCGCACCAGCACCACCCGCGGCGCATCGCCCGCGCGGCCCCGCTCGAAAGCCAGATACCGCACCGCCCATTGCTGGTAGGCCTGCTCCGTGCGCGGCGAGTAGTGGCGCGTGCGGATTTCGGTCCGCAGGCGCCCGATCGCCTCCCGCTGCGCATCCGGCAGCATGCCGCTGTGCTGCCGCGGGGCGGCCTGAGCGGCGGCCACCGGCCTTCCGGGGCCGCTGGTTGCGGGTGACCAATCCTTCGCGACCGCCCAGGGCACCATCAGGACTTCCCGATACAGGACCCGAAGCGCGTCGGCAGCGTGCTGCTGGTATCGTGCATCGAACCTGCGTACCTCGAGGAGCGAAGCGAGAAATCGGTCGATGTCGCCGGCTGACCTGTCCGCCAGGGGGACACTCGGCGAACCGTTCAAGAAACTCCTGGCCCAATTCACCCGTACCTCGGCGGTCGCCGCGTCAATGCCACCGCGGAGCAGCGCCGCCGACAACTCCTCCCAGATCGTTGAAATGTCGAGATATTTTCCCTTGACCCGCTCTCCCATGCTCATTACCATCGTCGCGATCCTCCCGGCGAATCCGATCCGCGATGCAGAGGGAGAGCAAGGACCGTGCTACACGCCACGCGAGCATATTTAATTACTACAGCAACCCGCCCAACTGGAATTTGCAGTTGTGGCGCCATTACACACCCCGCCTTCCCTTCTATTTGACTGTTAGATTTTAGGAAGATGAACAAATGAGGATGATCGCGAATCGAGCTGCAATCATTGTCAGGCCAAAGATACCATTCGTTGAGTGGGTTCGAAGTGTGGATGCCAGCAGCAGCGACATTACCACCAAAAAAATTCGTGAAGAACCCAACGTCTATTTGGTGCATGACTACGAAACGGATTCGGAGAAGAATCAAGTTGTCGCGGAAAACTTCAAACAAATATTCGAGGAGGAGTTGTTTGGCTGGGTTACCGATGAATCCGCATGGCCAAAGAAGAGGGATCTCAAGACATTCAAGCAATGGTTTCAGGTCGAGTTTCTAACCATGGTGCTGGATCTCAGTGATGAAGAGTATCTGGTCGAGGAATAGGGAATCAAGGCGTTGTAGCCGACAGTCACGCTTGCATTTCTGCCCTTTGAATCCAGGGTGAGTGAAGAAGCAATGTGTAAGGGCGGGCAGGCAAGCGCGCCTGCGGCTAAACGCTACGTTGGTTGCGACACGAGGTCGCTTACTCAAGACAGTTCAACGGTGCAGGAGGGCCGATTGAACCCAGTGTTCCGTCACTGCGATCCAAGGAGAGCATGCGTGCTCTGGTGCATCCAGAGCGGGTAT
>JANOHV010000092.1:0-12200 GCA_031406795.1 Candidatus Rokuibacteriota bacterium | reverse complement strand
CGACGAACGAGAGGCCGATCAGACCGAAAAAGGCCGGTAGCAGGAAGATGATCGGGTGCAGGTGCGCCCGGTAGTCGACGGTTTCCCCCAGGAGAAGATTCTTTTCAAGGTAGCTCACGGCAATGTACCTCCGCGGAGATTCTCTGTTCAGGCGCAGGTCTTGTCAAGGCGCCCGCCGGAGAAGAACCGGCGTCTTGACAATCCCCGGTCGCCGCCGGAGAATCGCCCCCGGCCATGATTTACCAGCGCCTCAGAGCACGACATCTGCCGAAAGTGCTCGCGCTCCAGGAAGCCAATCTCCACGAAAACCTGACCGTCGGCCAGCGGCGGGAGGGCTTTCTTTCGGTGCGCTTCACCGCCGCGCAGTTCGGGGAGATGGAGCGCGATCTGGCAGTGCTGGCCGCCGTGGACGGTGAGGTCGTCGCCGGTTATCTGTGTGCGTCGACCCTGGCGTTCAGCCGGCGCATCCTCCTGCTCGCGGCGATGATCGAGCGGTTTCCCCACGTGCAGTTTCTCGGGCTCGCACTGAGCGCGCAGCGCTGTTTCGTGTACGGGCCCGTCTGCGTGGCGCGCGTGCGCCGCGGCCAGGGTGTGCTGCGCGGTCTCTATGACGCGCTGTGCCGCGAACTTGCCGGAGACTTCGACGCCGGCACGCTGTTCATCGCCAAAGACAACCCTCACTCGCTGGCGTCCCACGCCGAGGGGCTGGGAATGACGCTGGTGGGCGACTTCGCTTTCGAGAACCGAGGCTACTGGCTCCTGGCCTTTGCCGTGCCGCCGGCTAGCGGCCCCGGCCCAGGCTGAGCACCTGGCCGATCGCCGGGATGAAGTCCTTCTTGCGGGAGAGCACCCGCGGGACGGTGCAGGCGCCCGCCGACACGGCCACGCCGAAGGCTTTCTCCACCATCCAGGCTTCGCCCCGCACCAGGATGCGCTCCTGCTTCTTGCCGAGCGGGTTGAGCACCAGCAGTACCGCCAGATCGTACTTGCCCGCCACGCGCAGGCGCTCGAGTTCCTCGAGCAGCTCGGGCTCGCGCGCGGCGATCTCTTCGCAGTCGAGGGCCATCATCTGGCTGACGCCCAGCTTCTTGCCGCCGATCAGGAATTCCTTGAAGTCCGCCGCGATCAGCTCGGCGGCGCTCTTGCCCTCGAGGTTGATGCTCGCGTGCAGCAACTCGCGGGCGTAGGCGGGGATGTCGACGCCCGCGATCGCGGCCAGACGGGCGGCCGTCGCGCGATCGCGCTCGGTGGTCGTCGAGAGCGTCAGCAGCAGCGTGTCCGAGAGGATGCCCGAGAGCAGGATGCCGGCGATCTCCGGCGGGAGGTGCGTCTGGTGCAGCAGCATGATCCCCGAAACGACGGTGCAGGTGCTGCCGACCGGGTCGTTGTAGACGTAGATCGGCGCCGTGGTCGAGATGTCGCCGACGCGGTGGTGGTCGATGATCTCGAGGATCTCCGCCTCCTCGACGCCGTCGACCGCCTGCGAGAGTTCGTTGTGGTCCACCAGGATCGCCAGTTTGCGCACCGGCGTCAGCAGATCCGTCCGGGTGATGAAGCCGATCAGGCGGTGGTCGCTGTCTTCGACGACGACGGATCGGTACTCGGACTCCACGATGCGCGAGCGCACCTCGGCCATCGGCGTGTAGAGACCGGCGGTCGGACAGGCGACGGTCATGATCGAGGAGACCGGCTCGGCCATGGTCATCAGCTGCACGGTGGCGAAGGCCGGGTGCGGCGAGGAGAGCAGCAGCACGCCCCGCGCGACGGCCGCCGCGACGACCTCGGCCGCGCAGGGTGCGCCGTCGGCGACGACCACCGCCGAGCAGCCCATCCTGATCAGCTCGAGCTGCACGTCGTTCTGGTCGCCGACGACGACGACATCGCCGGGGCGCACGCGGTGCAGCAGCGTGGCGCGCTGCATCGCGGCGATCAGGACCCGCCCGGTGAGGACGGAGAGTTGCCGCGGGTTGCCCAGCACGAGCCCGTCGAGGGTCTTCACGAGGATGTCCAGATCGATCGGCGCCTTCGCCAGATCCGAGAAGCCGACGCTCTCCATGTAGTGGCCGGCGATATCCTTGAGCCCCACCACCCCCGCCAGCCGTCCGCGCTCATCGACCACCGGGACGGAGCGCACCCCGTGCTCGCGCATCACCAGTGCCAGCGCCTGCACGGAGTCGTTGACCCCGACGGTGATCGGGCGCTTGAGCACCAGATCGCTGACGGTGGCGACGAGGCTGTCGATCTCCGCCGGGACGGGGACACCGAACCGCTCGAGCACGAACGCGGTTTCGTGGTTGAGCTTGCCGGCGCGCACCGGGGTGAACAGGTGCGACCGGTCCGTCTGGCTCTTGAAGTAGGCGTAGGCGATGGCGGAACAGACCGAGTCCGTGTCCGGCGTCGTGTGGCCGGTGACGTAGACCGTCCTGGTGCGCTGTGCGCTCATGGAGCTGCCTCCTGTTGATAACGCCCGGGATTATCCCACGGATCGCCGGTCCCTGCTTGGGGGGGACCACGAGGACCTCGCCTCCCCGCCTCCCGGCGCACGGCGCACGGCGCGGGCACCACCCGAGTTAACCCTTCAGTGAACGGTGGCCAGATCAGTACCGTTCGTCCTGAGCCCGTCGAAGGGCGTTTGTATGAAGACTCTTTCCCGTTCGTGGTTCGACCGTTCGTCAAGCTCACGGCTCACCACGAACGGACAAAGTTGCCTCACTTCACTGAAGGCTTACCCACCCGAGGTCCGTCGATTGTGCAAGATCGAAACGCAAGGAGTACAATTCATAACTTTCATACGCTGAGTTGAGAACACGGCCCGCGAAGGGCCTGCAACGCGGAAAGGACACGCATGAAGTCATCCTCCAAGAGGCTACGATCGATGGCAGTGCTCCTGGTCGCCCTTGGCGCGGCTGCCGCCGGACTGCCTGGCTGCGGCAAGCAGTCCGAGAAATCCGGTGCCGCCGGCCCCGCTCCGGGCGGCGCGCCCAAGGGCAAGCCGCCGGTTCCCGTGCTCGCCGCGGTCGCCGAGCAGGCGGATGTGCCGGTCGAACTGCGCGCGCTCGGCAGCGTGGAGCCGATCCAGTCCGCGCCGGTGCGGTCGCTGATCACCGGAACCGTGATCGAGGTCGGCTTGCGCGAGGGGGAGATGGTCCGGGCGGGCCAGGTGCTCTTCCGTCTCGACCGCCGGCCCCTGGAGGCGACGTTGCGGCAGCTCCAGGCGAATCTGGCGCGCGATGAAGCCCAGGTGCGCAGCGCCGAGGCGCAGACGCAGAACACCGAGGCCCAGGTGCGCAACGCCGAAGCGCAGCTGAAGAACGCCGAGAGCCAGGCGAAGCGCTACGAAGAGCTTGTCGGCAAGGAGCTGGTCGCCCGCGAACAGTACGACCAGCGGATGACCAACGTCGAGGCCGCGCGCGCCGCGCGGGACGCCGCGCAAGCCGCCGCGCAAGCGGGCCGGGCCGCGCTCGACGTCGCCCGCGCCGCGGCCGAGGCGACCAAGGCCACCGTCGAGAATGCGCGGCTCCAGCTCGACTACACGGTCATCGCCGCCACGGTCTCCGGCCAGGCGGGAAGCCTGCTCGTCGAGAAGGGGGATCTCGTCAAAGCCAACGACGCCACGCTGGTGATCATCAACCAGATCCAGCCGATGCTCGTGCGCTTCAGCGTGCCCGAGGCGCGTCTGCCCGAGGTGCAGCGGTACCGCGCCGCGGGAACCCTCAAGGTCCGCGTGACGCCCGCGGGGGCCGGCGCGCAGCCCCGCGAAGGGCGGCTGGTCTTCCTCGACAACACCGTGGACAAGACGACCGGCACCATCGCGCTGAAGGCCGAATTCGACAACGCCGATCACGCGCTCTGGCCAGGGCAGTTCATCGATGTCTCGCTGGTTCTCACGACGCGCGAGAAGGTCGTGGTCGTCCCCTCGCAGGCCGTGCAGACCGGGCAGCAGGGCGCCTACGTTTTCGTCGTGGATGGCGCCAGCTGCGTCTCGGTCCGGCCGGTCACGCCTGGAGCGGCCGTGGGGGGGCGTACGCTCATCGAGGATGGCCTTGTCGCCGGCGAGACCGTGGTCACGGACGGCCAGCTGCGCCTGACGCCGGGCGCGCCGGTGGTGTGCAAGCCCGGGCTGACCGCGCCAGCGGCGGGCAAGCCTGAAGCGGGCGCCGGCGCATCGACCCCGGAGAAGCCGCGGTGAACGTCGCCGGCACCTTCATCCGCCGGCCCGTCGCGACCACGCTGCTGATGGCGGCGGTCGTGATGTTCGGGGTCATGGGCTACCGCAGCCTGCCGGTGAGCGATTTGCCCAACGTCGACTACCCGACCGTCCAGGTCCGCGCTTCGCTCTCCGGCGCCGACCCGCAGACGATGGCCTCGGCGGTCGCCACGCCGCTGGAGAAGCAGTTCTCCACCATCGCCGGCATCGACTCGATGACTTCCTCCTCGAGTCAGGGCTCGACCTCGATCGAGCTGACCTTCAACCTCGACCGCGACAACGACGCCGCGGCCCAGGACGTGCAGGCGGCCATCGCGCAGACGATGCGCAGCCTGCCCAAGGACATCACGCCGCCGTCGTACCAGAAGGTGAATCCGGCGGACGACCCGATTCTGTTCCTGGCGCTGACCTCGAAGACCCTGCAGCTCTCCACGCTCAGCGAGTACGGGGAGAACCTGATGGCCCAGCGAATCTCGATGGTCCAGGGGGTCGCCCAGGTGCAGGTCTTCGGGTCGCAGAAGTACGCGGTGCGGGTCCAGCTCGATCCGCGCCGGCTGGCGGCGAAGCAGATCGGCATCGACGAGGTCTCGAACGCGATCGGCCAGGGAAACGTGAACATCCCGGCCGGGACGCTCTGGGGGGCGGAGAAGGCGCTGACGCTGCGCGCCTCCGGGCAGCTCGAGGACGCCGGCGCGTTCCGCTCGCTGATCGTCGCGTACCGCGGCGGCGCGCCGGTGCGGCTCGAGGACGTCGGCGAGGTGCTCGACAGCGTCCAGAACGACAAGACCGCCGCCTGGTTCACGACGGGGGGCGCCGAGAGCCGGGGCGTCATCCTGGCGATCCAGCGCCAGCCGGGCACGAACACCGTGGCCGTGGCCAAGGCGGTCCGCGAGACCCTGGACGCGCTGCGCATACAGCTGCCGGCCTCCGTGAGCGTCGAGGTGCTCTACGACCGCTCCGAATCGATCAAGGAGTCGGTGAACGACGTCCAATGGACCCTGCTGCTGACCTTCGGGCTCGTCGTGCTGGTGATCTTCTTCTTCCTGCGCAACGTCTCGGCCACGGTGATCCCCAGCCTCGCGCTGCCGATGAGCGTCGTGGGCACCTTCGCGGTCATGAAGGCCTTCGGCTACAACATCGACAACCTCTCGCTGATGGCCCTGACGCTCTCGCTCGGCTTCGTCGTCGACGACGCGATCGTGATGCTCGAGAACATCGTGCGCCACGTCGAGATGGGCAAGAAGCCGATGCAGGCCGCGCTCGACGGCGCCGCCGAGATCGGCTTCACGATCCTCTCGATGACGATCTCGCTGGCCGCGGTCTTCCTGCCGCTGATCTTCATGCCCGGGGTCATCGGCCGGCTCTTCCGCGAGTTCTCGATCACCATCGTCTCGGCGATCCTGATCTCCGGCGTGGTCTCGCTGACATTGACGCCGATGATGTGCAGCCGGTTCATCAAATCCTCGCACGACGTCAGGCACGGCGCGTTCTTCGCGTTCACGGAGCGCGGCTACGAATTCTTCCTCGGGATTTACGTGCGCAGCCTGGGCTGGTTCGTGCGCCACCGCAGGACGGCGCTGGCGATCGCGATCGCGATCACGCTCGGGACGGTCTGGCTCTTCAAGCTCGTCCCGAAGGGCCTCTTCCCGATCGAGGACACCGGCCGGCTTTCGATCATCACGGAGACCGCCGAAGGCACCTCGTTCGAGGCGATGGTGCCGCACCAGAAGGCGCTGATGGCGATCGTCGCGAAGGACCCCAACATCGAGTCGTTCATGTCCTCGGCCGGCGGCGGTGGCGGCGGCACCGCGAACCAGGGGCGCATGTTCATCAAGCTCAAGGACCGCTCGGAGCGCACGCTGAGCGGATCCCAGGTCGTCGAGGGGCTGCGGGGGAAGCTGGCGCAGGTCCCGGGCATCCGCGCCTTCCCGCAGGTGCCCCCGACGATCCGGCTTCCCGGCGCCTCGAGCAAGAGCCTCTACCAGTACACGCTGCAGGGGCAGGACCTGGACGAGCTCTACCAGGTCGCGCCGCTGCTCGAGGCGAAGCTGCGTGAGCTGCCGGGCCTGCAGGACGTGACGAGCGATCTGCTGCTGAAGAACCCCGAGGTCAACATCGACATCGACCGCGACCGCGCGGCGGCCCTCGGCGTCAGCGTCGAGCAGATCCAGAACTCCCTCTACTACGCTTACGGCGCGCGGCAGGTCTCGACGATCTACACGCCGACGAACCAGTACCAGGTGATCCTCCAGCTGCAGCCGGAATACCAGCGCGACCCCGCCGCGCTCGACCTGCTCTCGATCCGCACCGCGAAGGGCGAGCTGGTGCCGCTCTCGACGCTGGCGACGATGCGGGCGAGCCTCGGGCCGCTCACCGTCAACCACGCCGGGCAGCTGCCCGCCGTCACGCTGGCCTTCAACGCGAAGCCCGGGGTCGCGCTCGGGGACGCCGTCAAGCAGGTCGAGGGCGCGGCCCGGGGCGTGCTGCCCCCGACCGTCACCGGGAATTTCACCGGGACCGCGCAGGCTTTCAAGGCGTCGCAGGCCGGCATGCTGGCGCTGCTGGTGCTGGCGATCCTGGTGATCTACCTCGTCCTCGGCATCCTCTACGAGAGCTTCGTGCACCCGCTGACGATCCTCTCCGGGCTGCCGTTCGCCGGCTTCGGCGCGCTGCTGACGCTGCTGGTGTTCAAGCAGGAGCTCTCGGTCTACAGCTACGTCGGGCTGATCATGCTCATCGGCGTCGTCAAGAAGAACGCCATCATGATGATCGACTTCGCGCTCGAGGCCGAGCGCAAGGAGGGGAAAGCGCCGCTGGAGGCGATCCTCGAGGCCTGCCGCATCCGCTTTCGCCCGATCATGATGACCACGATGTGCGCGCTCTTCGGCACGCTGCCGATCGCCCTCGGGCTGGGCGCCGGCGCCGAGAGTCGCCGCCCGCTCGGCATGGCGGTCGTCGGCGGGCTGGCGTTCTCGCAGTTCATCACGCTCTATGTGACGCCGGTCTTCTACACCTACTTCGACGGGCTGCAGCGGCGGTTCAAGAGGCTGTTCGGCATGGGGAAGGCGGCGTGAAGCATGCCGAAGAGATGGCGGTCTCAGTAGTTCTAGCACACCCCGATAACGGCAGTTTCAACCACGCCATTGCATCTACTTGCGTTGCTGTCCTCCAAGCAAACGGCCACAAGGTCAATTTCCATGACTTGTACGCAGAGCGGTTCGACTGTGTTTTGCCGGTCGGCGAGCTTCCCAAGGATGTCACATTGTCCCCTGATATTGAAAAGCACTGTTCCGAAATATCGACCGCCTCAGGGATTGTCATCATTCACCCAAATTGGTGGGGGCAACCCCCAGCCATTTTAAAGGGATGGGTTGATCGAGTAATTCGACCTGGGGTTGCATACGAGTTCATTGAAGGGGACAAGGGAGAAGGCGTCCCAAGAGGTCTCCTGAATGCTCGGTCGGCCACTGTTTTCAATACATCAAACACCAATGCAGAAAGAGAGCAGTCCGTATTTGGAGACCCCTTGGAACTCATCTGGAAGAACTGCATATTCGATCTCTGCGGGGTGAGTGATTTCTATCGGAGAACCTTTGGTGTTGTCGTGACCAGCACCGAGACTGAACGGAAAACCTGGCTTGCCGAAATCTCGTGCATAATTTCAGAGCGATATTCCAAAGTATCACCTGACCCTTATAAGGCGTTGTAGATGACGGTCACGCCCGCGGCTAAACGCTACTCGCCAGAAAGAACAAAAGGAAACGATAGGTTGCAATATGCAATGTAATGTTGCATGCTATGCGCACGGCATAAATCTTAAAGGGAGAGTAGGTGGGCAAAATGGCAACCGCGGTGAGAATATCTGAACTGTTGGTAAATGAAGCACGGAAATTCAGCAAGATTGAGCATCGTTCGGTGACTGGTCAAATTGAGCACTGGGCAGCAATCGGTAAGTGCGCCGAAGAAAACTCAGATTTAACCTACCATCTGATAAGAGAAATCTTGGTCGGTTTGGAAGAATTGGATCAGAACGAAAAGGCAGAATATCAATTCGGATGATTCCTGATGAAAATCTATCAATCAAGGTCATTTGAAAAAAGAGTACAAAAACTTACTAAAGCAGAAAAACTAGAACTAGATAGCGAAATTAATCAGATCATTCAAAATCCTTCTATCGGAACTGAAAAGAAAGGCGACCTGAGAGGTATTTTTGTCCATAAGTTTAATTTGATGAACCAATTGTATCTTCTTGCGTACCGTTTCAGCAGTGATAGCCTCGAGTTGATAATGATCGGACCGCACCAAAATTACTACAGAGATTTGAAAACACATTTGAAAAGCAAATAGCACCGGCGAACACTTATAAGGCAATGGAGCCGACGGCTGCTATCGGGACAAGGACTCTGTCAATCCGGGTGTAAAGGCGCACCCACAATTCATTGCGACGTTGTGCTCGAGAAGAGTAAACGACAACCATGCGCATTTGGAGTCTGCATCCGAAGTACCTTGACCCGCCCGGTCTGGTTGCCCTGTGGCGAGAAGGACTTCTTGCTCAGGCAGTGCTCAGTGGAAAGACGAGAGGGTATGCCAACCATTCCCAGCTCGTTCGGTTTCAGAAGCAACCTTCACCGCTCGGCGCCATTGCGGAATATCTGCGAATCGTACACATTGAGGCGGTGACTCGCGGCTATCATTTTGATAGTCGAAAGATCAGTCGATCTCGGGCTTCAGGCCAGTCCGATGTGACGCGTGGCCAGCTTCAGTTTGAATGGAGTCATTTGATGGAGAAACTGAGAGTGCGCAATCCGCAATGGCGGGCGAATCTTGAAACAGTGAAACGACCACAACCGCATCCGTTGTTTCGGGTACAGCGGGGTGCACAAGCCGAGTGGGAAAAGGGGAAACTGCCCAACCCTTATAAGGCGTTGCTGAAAAACTCCCCGGCTTAACGCCCCGCCGAGGAAGGAAAGGAACACCGATGAGCGCACTGCCGAGGGTCATCGTCACCGGAGGGTCCGGCTTTCTCGGCCGCCGGCTCGTCGGGGCTCTTCTCGGCCGGGCGCGGGTGGTCGGGATCGACCGACGGCCCCGTGCCGAGGCGTACGTCCCCGATCACGAGAACATGAGCTGGCATCAGATCGACCTCGGCGACGCCGCCGCGGTGGAGGAGACCTTCGCCGAGATCCGCGCCGGGGGGCGCGTCGACGCGTTCATCCACCTCGCCGCCTACTACGACTTCACCGGCGAGGAGGATCCCGAGTACCAGCGCACGAATGTCGACGGGCTCGGGCACGTGCTGGACGCCTGCCGGAGCCTCGGCCTGCGGCGGTTCATCTTCGCGAGCTCGGCCGGCGCGGCCCGCGTGCGCCGCGACCGCACGCCGCTCGACGAGGACGCACCGGCGGACGGGGACCACGTCTACGCCCGGACGAAGCGGGTCGGGGAGGAGCTGGTCTTTGAGCGCTCCCGCGACTTCCCGACGGTCTCGGTGCGTTTCGGGGCGCTCTTCTCCGACTGGTGCGAGTTCCCGCCGCTCTACTTCTTTCTCGAGACCTGGCTCTCCAACGCCTGGAACGCCCGGTGTCTCGGCGGGCGCGGGGAAACCTCGACCCCGTACCTGCACGTGCGCGACGCGGTGTCCTTCGTCCTGCGGGTCCTTGAACGGATGGACGTGCTCGAGCGCTCCCTCACGCTGATCGCAAGCACCGACGGGGCCGTCTCGCACCGGGAGCTGTTCACGGCCGCGACGACTTACGCCGCGGGACGCCCCCGCACGCCGATCCTGATCCCGGCCGTGCTGGCCGGTCCCGGGATGGCGCTCAACGACCTCGTTGGCAGGATGCGGGGGGAGCGGCCCTTCGAGCGCCCCTGGATGGCGCGGTATATCGACACCTTTCTGTGGGTGGACGCGAGCCGCACCCGGCGCATTCTCGAGTGGGAGCCGCACCCGCGACTCGGGCTCCTGAGCCGCGTTCCCTACATGATCGAGAACAAGCGCTCCGACCCGGTGGAGTGGAAGCGCCGCAACGCCGAGGCGCTCGAGCATCATCAGATCCGCCCCAATTACGTCGTCTTCCGACTCTTTCGCCGCCACGCGGAGGAGATCGCCGCAGAATTCCGCCGCTGTTTCGAGGGGCCGGGGGCGGACCCCGCCCTGGCCCGCTTCCGCGAGCTGGGGGCCGAGGAACGCGAGTATCAGGCGGGCCTGCTCATCCGCAGCCTGATGGAGGCGGTGCGTGCGGGCACCAAGGGGAGTTTCATGGCCTACTGCCGCGAGCTGGCGGAACACCGTTACCGGCAGGGGTATCGCGTCGAGGAACTGGTCGCCTCCCTCAAAGGATTGCGGCGCGCGAGCCTGGAAGTCCTGAAGCGCGATCCGGAGGCCGTGCGCTACCGGCAGGCGATCCACGTTTACCTGGCGATGTCGGTGGAATTCGGCATCGATCAGATACAGGAGGTTTTCGAGGAGCACGAGGCGGGGACCATCGCGGACCCCGAGGCGTAGCTGCCGAGGTCGCCGGACGCGCATGATGGCGGCGGCCGTCATGCCCGGTCCGGTGTATCGCGGTGGCGCGTTGGGGTACAATGCGCGGCCATGGAACCAATGCGGGATTCGTCCACCACCGTGCGCCTCTCCGCCAAGGCGCGGCAGTTCTCCGAGTCCGTCATCCGCGAGATGACGCGGCACGCGCTGGCGCACGGCGCGGTGAATCTGGCGCAGGGGTTCCCGGACTTCCCGTGCCCCGACGAGATCAAGGAGGCGGCCTGCCGCGCGATCCGCGGCGACGTCAACCAGTATGCGATCACCTGGGGCGCGAAGGGCTTCCGCGACGCGCTCGCGGCGAAGATCGGGCGGTTCACCGGGATGCAGATCGACCCGGAGCGCGAGGTCACCGTGACCTGCGGCTCGACCGAGGCGATGATCGCGGCGCTGCTGGCGGTGGTCGACCCCGGCGACGAAGTGGTCGTCTTCGAGCCGTTCTACGAGAACTACGCCCCCGACGCCGTGCTCTGCGGCGCGACGCCGCGCTTCGTGCCGCTGCGGCCGATCACGGGGGAGCGTGGCGCGCGGTCGTGGGCCTACGACCCCGTCGATCTGCGGCGCGCGTTCGGCCCGCGCACCCGCGCGGTGATCCTGAACACGCCGAACAACCCGACCGGCAAGGTCTTCTCGCGCGCGGAGCTCGAAGAAATCGCCGCGCTGTGTCTCGAGCACGACTGCCTGGCGATCACCGACGAGATCTACGAGCACATCCTCTTCGACGGTCACGAGCACGTGCTGATCGCGACGCTGCCGGGGATGCGCGAGCGCACGATCACGATCAACGGGCTGAGCAAGAGCTACTCGGTGACCGGCTGGCGCATCGGCTACGCGATTGCGCCGGCGGCGCTGACCGCCGGGATCCGCAAGGTGCACGACTTCCTGACGGTCGGGGCCGCCGCCCCGCTGCAGGAGGCGGGGATCACGGCGCTGTCGCTCCCGGACTCCTACTACCGCGGCCTCGCCGAGTTGTACCGGGCCAAGCGCGACCGGTTCGTGCCGGTGCTCGAACAGGCGGGATTCCGGTGCTTTCCGCCGTCGGGCGCCTATTACGTCATGGCGGATATCTCCGGGCTGACCGGGCTGGACGCCACGGCGTTCGCGCTGGAGCTGGTGCGCGATCCGGGGGTCGCGGTCGTCCCGGGCCCGAGTTTCTTCTCACGCCCGGAGGATGGACGTTCGCTCGTGCGCTTCTGTTTCTGCAAGCGCGACGAGACGCTGGACGAGGCCGCGCGGCGGCTGGCAGGCTGGGTCAAGTCCCGCTGAAGCACCCCGCCGGCCCGCGCCGGTTTTGGAGTCCGCCACCGCGGCCGTTCGATCAGCGGTAAACTGACAGCAGCAGTCCCTCGGGAACGAGGTCTTCCCGCAGAACCACGCGCGGCGAAAGCCGCTCCCGGGCGAAGCAGAGCAGGCGTCCGGGGTCGACATAGTGCAGCTCGACGTCGTGGTGCG
>JANOHV010000255.1:0-11933 GCA_031406795.1 Candidatus Rokuibacteriota bacterium | reverse complement strand
CGGCGGCAAGGGGGTGATCTCGGTCGTGTCGAACGTGGCGCCCGCCCTGATGGCGACCCTTGTCGACTCCTTCTTCGCCGGGGACTACCGCGCCGCCCGCGAAGCGCACTACCGGTTGCTGCCGCTCTCGGACGCGATGTTCCTGGAAACCAACCCGATTCCGGTCAAGACCGCGCTTGCGCTGATGGGGAAGATCGCGCCGGAGTTCCGGCTGCCCCTGTGCCCGATGAGCGAGAAGAACCAGGAACGGCTGGCCGGGGTGCTGCGGGCCGCGGGCCTCCTCGGCGGCTAGGGGGAATGCACATGGAACAGGTTCGCGCAGTCGTCGCCGGCGCCGGCGGGCGCATGGGCCAGAGGATCATCGCCGCCCTCGACGGGCAGCAGGGCATCGCGCTGTCCGGGGCCTGCGAACGCCCGGGGCACGCTTCGCTCGGCTGCGACGCCGGGATCACGGCCGGCATCCGCCTCGAGGATGTCCTGATCGAGGAGCGGATGGAACTCGTCCTGCCCCGCGGGGACGTGCTCATCGATTTCACCGCGCCGGAGGCCTCGCTGCGGCACGTCGCGCTGGCCGTGCAGCTGGGGAAGGCTCTGGTGCTGGGCACCACCGGTCTGGATGCGGCGCAGGTGGCGGTTCTGGAGAAGGCCGCGCGGAAGATCCCGATTGTTTACGCCCCGAACATGAGCGTCGGGGTCAACCTGCTCTTCAAGGTGCTCGGGGATATTGCCGCCGTGCTGGGCGACTCGTACGATGTCGAGATCGTCGAGGCGCACCACCGCTTCAAGAAGGACGCGCCATCGGGAACGGCGAAGAAGATGGCTCAGGTGATCGCCGAGACGCTGGGTCGCGATCTCGACAAGGTCGCCGTGCCGGGGCGCTCGGGGATGGTCGGCGAGCGCACGACCCAGGAGATCGGCATTTTCGCCGTGCGCGGCGGCGACATCGTCGGCGACCACACGGTGACCTTCGCGGGGCTCGGCGAACGCATCGAGATCACGCACCGCGCGCATTCGCGCGACACCTTCGCGCGCGGGGCGGTGCGCGCCGCAAAATGGGTCGTCGGCCGCGTGCCGGGACTCTACGACATGATGGATGTGCTCGGCCTTAAATGACCTTCAAGGAGACCCCATGACCGATTTCACGCCTCGCCTCGCCCGCAACCTCGCCAAGCTGCCGCCCTATCTCTTCGCCCGCATCGACGCGCTGAAGGCCGAGGCCAAGGCAAAGGGCGCCGACCTCATCGACGTCTCCATCGGCGACCCCGACCAGCCGACCTTCAGGCACATCGTCCGCGAGGGCAAAACCGCCGTCGCCGAACCGGGGAACCATCAGTATCCTTCTTATACGGGCAAGCTCTCCTTCCGCACGGCGGTCACGCAGTGGTATCGGGAGCGCTTCGGCGTCATCCTTGATCCGGCGACGGAGGTCCTGACGCTGATCGGTTCGAAGGAGGGGATCGGGCACATCCCGTTCGCCTTCGTCGATCCGGGCGACGTCGTGCTCGTCCCGAACCCCGGCTACCCGGTCTACAGCGCGGCGACGCTCCTCGCCGGCGGCGAGCCGTACATGCTGCCGCTGCTGAAGAAGAACGATTTTCTCCCCGACCTCGAGGCGATCCCGCAGGAAGCCCTGCAGCGCGCGAAGCTGCTGTTCCTGAACTACCCGAACAACCCGACCGCGGCGGTGGCCGATCTGGATTTCTACCGCAAGGTCGTGGACTTCGCGAGGCGGACCGGCGTCGTCGTCTGCCACGATGCTGCCTATTCCGAGATGTACTACGACGGCGCGAGGCCGCCTTCGTTCCTCGAAGCCCCGGGTGCGAAGGAAGTCGGGGTCGAGTTCCACTCGCTCTCCAAGACGTACAACATGACCGGCTGGCGCCTCGGTTTCGTCGTCGGCAACGCCAGCGTGATCAAGGGGCTCGGACACATCAAGGCCAACATCGACTCGGGCGCATTCGGCGCGGTGCAGGACGCGGGGATCGCGGCGCTCCTCGGCGACCAGAAGCCGGTCGAGAAGATGCGCCGGCTCTACCAGAAACGCCGCAACGTCCTCTACCGCGGGCTGCGCAAGCTCGGCCTCAAGATGAAGAAGCCCCAGGCCTCCTTCTACCTCTGGTGCGAGGTCCCCCCCGGCCACACGTCGGAGTCTTTCTCGGGCCTCCTGCTCGAGAAGGCGGACGTCGTCTGTACCCCGGGAAACGGTTTCGGCGCTCACGGCGAAGGCTATGTTCGCTTCGCACTGTCCGTCGAAGTGTCGCGCCTCGAGGAGGCGGTGGAGCGGATCGGCAAAGTCCTGTAGCACGTCGTCAGGGCCCGTCGTTACCGTGCAGGCTGCGGGGTCCTGACGCTGCTGACCTCCATCGTGTTTATGCCCCCCGAGCGGGTACTCCCTGCGGTGCGCCGACGGAGGCCTCCCCTCCGCGCCACCCCTTCGACCTTGCCGCCCGGAGGATCGCGCAACTTGACCGACCTGACTGGAGCAGGGGCGACTATTCGCCGAACGAGGAGCGTCGCCCATGTGCCGAAAGCGACAAGCCCTGTCCGTATTCGGATGCCCTTAGTTTTAACAAGGAAGCCCTGCCCGGTTGACTGAGGGGCGAGGTATGGGCAGAGAAGATTATATGTATTTTAAAACAAGGTGTTAGAATATTCCAATGTCCGGAAAAGCGGCCGCATCGTCGGTGGGATGTCGGGGAGGTGACGGTTGCCGTCCGGGAACCGGGCGGGAACGCGTCTTTCTCTCCCTTGGGTCGAATGTCGGCAGACGGCCTGGTAATCTCCGCATAGCACTCGATTTAATCGCCCGGGAACCCGGAATCAGGGTCGTCCGGGCCTCGCTCCTTTACACCACAACGCCAGTGGGCTATACTGCGCAACGGAAATTCATAAATGGGGTTCTGGAGTTGAGGACGCTCCTGGGTCCACGGGACCTGCTCGATCGCCTCGAGAAGATCGAAGTGCGAATGGGGAAGAGCACCCCGTTCCGCAACGGTCCCCGGCGCATCGACATCGACGTGGTGCTCTATGGGCAGAGGTTGGTCCACGAGAGCGGGTTGATCGTCCCGCACCCGAGGATGCACAACCGGCGGTTCGTGCTCGAACCGCTTGCCGAGATTGCGGGCCGGGTGCTTCACCCGGGTCTGCGGCGCGCGGTGTCGAACATCGCTGCCGGGCTCGGGTCCGGCGAGCGCGTCAGGCCCTGGGGCGCCTGGGTGACGTTTGACCGGTAGTGCCGGGGAGGATGGGTGTGAGTTCGTCGCCGATGGAGAAGGGCAAGTACATCGTCATCGAAGGGCCCATCGGCGTCGGCAAGACGAGCCTCGTCAATTTGCTGGCCAAGCGCTTTTCAGCCAAGAAGATTCTCGAGGCGGCTGATGAGAACCCCTTCCTGCCGCAGTTCTACGACGACAAGAAGCGGCATGCCTTCCAGACCCAGCTGTTCTTCCTGCTCTCCCGGTTTCGCCAGCAGCAGGAGCTGGCCCAGCAGGACCTGTTCCAGCAGTTCATCGTCGCCGACTATCTCTTCGACCGCGACCGGATCTTCGCCTATCTGAACCTCGACGACAACGAACTGGCCCTCTACGAGCAGATCTACGGGCTGCTCAAGACCCGGATCACGGTGCCGGACGTCGTGATCTATCTGCAGGCGAGCACGGAAGTTCTCGTGGAGCGCATCGCCCGGCGCAACCGCGCGTATGAGAAGCACCTTTCGCGGCAATATCTCGAGGAACTCAACCAGGCGTACAACTACTTCTTCTTCCACTATTCAGCGACGCCCCTGCTGGTCATCTACACCAACGTGATCGATTTCGTGCAGAACCCGGTCGATCTCGACGACCTGGCGAACCAGATTCTGCGCGCCAAGCGCGGCACCGAGTACTACACGCCGCCGCGCTCGGTCGGGAAGAGATGACCGCGGGAACGGGGGGCGGCATGAACGCTGAGAAGGTCACGATCGCCACGCTTCGCGCGAAGAAATCCGCCGGCGAGCGGCTCGTCATGGTTACCGCGACCGACTATTCTCTCGCGCGGATCGCCGACGACGCCGGCGTCGACATCGTGCTCGTCGGTGACTCGCTCGGGATCGTGGCCCTGGGCCTCGACAGCACGCTGCCCGTCACGATGGACGACATGCTCGTGTTCACGCGGGCGGTCGCCCGCGGCACGCGCCGCGCGCTGGTCGTCGCCGACATGCCCTTTCTCTCCTACCAGATCAGCGCCGAGGAGGCGCGGCGCAATGCCGGGCGGTTTCTCCAGCAGGGCGGCGCGGCGGCGGTGAAGCTCGAGGGCGGGGCGGAAATCGCCGCAACTGTGGCGTCGATCGTCGCCATGGGGGTGCCCGTACTCGGTCACGTCGGCTTGACGCCGCAGTCGGTGCACGCCATGGGCGGCTACCGGGTGCAGGGACGCGACGAGGACCGGGCGCGCGAGATCATCGACGGCGCCCGCGCCCTCGAGGAGGCCGGCGCGTTCGGCGTCGTTCTCGAGGGGGTGCCGCGGCAGCTGGCGGCGCGCGTCACCGCCGCCCTCGGCGTGCCGACGATCGGCATCGGCGCCGGACCGGAGTGCGGCGGTCAGGTGCTCGTGCTCCACGATCTGTTGGGGCTCTGGGGCGGGCACCGGCCGAAGTTTGTGAAGAGGTACGCCGCCTGCGGCGACGAGGCGGGCCGGGCAGTGCGGCAGTTCTGCGATGAGGTACGGGGAGGGCTCTTTCCTGATGAAGAACACAGCTACGGTTAAGGTCGTCAAGAGCATCGCCGAGATGCGCCGTTTCAGCGCCGATGCCCGCAAGCGCGGGGCCAGGATCGCCCTGGTGCCGACGATGGGTGCGCTTCACGCGGGGCATCTCGCGCTCGTCGGAGCGGCGCGCCAGAAGGCGGATACGGTCGTCGTCAGCATCTTCGTCAACCCCCTTCAATTCGGGCCGCGCGAGGACCTCTCGGCCTATCCGCGCGATCTGGCCGGGGACATCGCCAAGCTTCAGGAGCTCGGCGTCGCAGCCGTGTTCACCCCCGACGCTTCCGAGATCTACCCCCCCGGCCACCGCACGCACGTCGATGTCGACGACCTTTCGCAGCGGCTCTGCGGCCGGGCGCGTCCGACGCATTTCCGTGGCGTGGCCACCGTGGTCGCCAAGCTCTTCGCGATCGTCCAGCCGCACCATGCCTGGTTCGGCCAGAAGGACTACCAGCAGCTGCTGATCGTGCGCCGGATGGCCCGCGACCTGAATTTCGAGGTCGAGATCTTCGACGTGCCCACCGTGCGCGAGGCCGACGGCCTGGCGCTCTCGTCGCGCAACGCCTATCTCACCCCAGAACAGCGACCGGCGGCGCTGACGCTGCAGCAGGCACTGCACGTCGCCGCCCGGATCATGGCCAAGGGCGAGCGTTCGGCGGCGAAGGTCGCCTCGAACCTGCGCGAAGTGATCCGCGCCCAGCCGGGTGCGGAGATCGAATACATCTCGATCTGCCATCCGGAGACGCTGCACGAATTGGACACCATCGAGGTCCGCACCCTCGTCGCGCTGGCGGTGCGCATCGGGCGCGCCCGCCTGATCGACAACACGCTCTTTGACTTGCGCGAACTGAGTCAGCGCGCCGATCTGAAGAAGCCGGCGAAGGCCCCCGCCGCGGCTAAGCCCGAGGGTGTCGGCTCGCAGACGGTGGCCCAGGCCACGCCGAAACCTGCAGCGAAGCCCGCGGCGGATTCCGCAGAGAAGCTGGCGGTCAAGCCGACGGTCAAGCCGGCGGCGAAGCCCGCGGCGAAACCCGCGGGCAAACCGGGTGCCGGGGCTGCGGCAATGCCGGTCGCCAAGCCGGTGATGAAGCCCGTGGTGAAGCCCGTGGTGAAGTCCGCGGCGGTTCCTGCGGTAAAGGGCAAGGCGACTGCAGGGAAGGGGACCGCCCATCGATGATGCGGATCATGCTCAGAGCCAAGATCCACCGCGCAACGGTCACCGACAAGTGCCTCGACTACGAAGGCTCGTTGACGATTGACCAGGATCTCATGGACGCGGTGGGTCTGCTGCCCCACGAGCAGATCCAGGTGTACAACGTCACTCAAGGCCAGCGATTCGAGACCTACACGATCGCCGGTCCCCGGGGAACGGGCACCATCTGCGTGAACGGCGCTGCGGCCCACCTGGTGGAGATTGGCCACAAGATCATCGTCGCGAATTACGCGCTTCTTGCGGATGCCGAACTGCCCGGCTTCCTGCCGCGCGTGGCGCTCGTCGACGAGCACAATCGCATAACAAAACTCAGCTGACATAACTCCAACAACCTTTGTTCTCGGTGACCCCATAGCCCGTGCGGGCTGCGGGGTCCTGTCGCTGCGGACCTCCATCGTGCTCGTTCCGCCGATGGAGACCTCCCCTCCACGCCACCCCGAAGCCCAGCGCCGCAGATGCACTTTTCATCGGCGTAACGGGAACAGGTGTAATATCAGGCTAAAGAATATTTATTCAGCTGTGACATAGAGTAGTGCCGTAATAAGTGCCCCACTTGGCACTTGCAAATAAGTAATCCATAATAATCAGTGTGTTACAGGATCATTTTTCTTCTTGACACGCCTGTGCGCGTGCACTACACTTCGGGAAGTGGGATAAGGTGGGGATTAGTGGGATGCCCGCCCAGCCCGGAGGAAGGTCATGTTCAAGGGACGCTACCTGCACACGCTGGACGCCAAGGGACGACTGAGTGTCCCCTCCCGCTTTCGTGAACTACTCGCCCAACACCGCGAAGAGACGCTGATCCTGACGAATTTCGACAATTGCCTCGCCGGCTTCCCTTCGGACGAATGGGAATTGCTCGAGGAAAAAGTCCGCGGGCTTTCCATGCTCCAGAAGGACGTGCGCGCTTTCACGCGTTACTTCTTCTCCGGCGCGCAGGAGTGCCCGGTCGATCGGCAGGGGCGCATCCTGATCCCGCCGACACTGCGCGAGGACGCGGGGCTGGAAAAAGACGTCGTTCTGCTGGGCGTCGCCAATCGCATCGAAGTCTGGAGCAAGGCGCGGTGGGACAGTTTCTACCAGCAGTCGACGGAGAACTTCGAAGCCATCGCGGCGAAGCTCTCCGAGTTCGGGCTGTAGATGGAGCCGGCGGCCGCGGTCCACGAGCCGGTCATGGTCGCCGAGGCGGTGAACGCGCTCGGCTGCCGGTCCGGCGGTTTCTGGGTGGACGCCACGCTCGGCGCGGGGGGGCACGCGGCGGTCCTGCTGGAGCGCAGTTCGCCGGACGGTTTCCTGCTCGGCATCGACCGCGACACGGAAATCCTGGGCCTGGCGGCGGCGCGGCTGGCGCCCTATGCGGGAAGGTTCGAACTGGTGCACGGCAATTTCGGTGATGTGGAAGCGATTCTGGCGAACGCGGGGAGGGGGCCGGTGGATGGGCTGCTGGTCGATCTCGGACTCTCGTCACTGCAGCTTGACCTGCCAGAGCGGGGCTTTTCCTTCCGCTCCGACGCTCCGCTCGACATGCGCATGGACCGCGGCGAGCCGGGCACGGCCCTCGAGTTGCTTGCGACGGCGAGCGAGGAAGAGCTTGCGGACATCATCTACCTGTACGGGGAGGAGCGGAAATCCCGGCGCATCGCCCGCGCCATCTGCAACGAGCGCGGGCGCGGTGGCGTATTGACGACGCAGCAGCTGGCCAACGCCGTCGCCGGGGCCGTCGGCGGCCGGGGACCACGGGGTGGACACATCCACCCGGCAACGCTGACGTTCCAGGCGCTGCGGATTGCGGTCAACGGCGAACTCGCGGCGCTCGCGGCGCTGCTGACGGCGCTCCCCGCCATCCTGGCCCCCGGCGGCCGCGCCTGCGTGATCGCCTACCACTCGCTCGAGGACCGCGCCGTAAAGCGGGCGTTCCGCGCGCTGGCGCCCATCGGCCGGGCGGCGGGGCCCCGGGCATTCACGGTGCTCACCAAGCGCCCCGAGCGTCCGGGCGCCGAAGAACTCCAGCGCAATCCACGTTCGCGTTCGGCTCGACTGCGGGCGATCGCCCGCGCCGCCTGAGAGAGAGGGAAGAGGATGCCCCAAGCCCTGCCGCGCGAGTGGTGCGGGAGCGAAATCACCAACGGCGGCGTGCGCCGGGAGCGTTCGCGCCTGAGTCGGCGCGCGATGGTCGTCTGGGCGCTGGCGACTTCGTTCCTGCTCGGCTCACTGCTGCTCTATGTGACGCAGGGCATCCAGGTGATCCGGATGGGGTACGAGATCGACCGCGTCCAGAACCGGTTCCGCGAAGTCAAGGCGGAGCGCGAGCGTCTCGAGGTGGAGTTGGCGAGCATTCAAGACCTGGCGACCGTTCAGCGAGAGGCTGTCGGGCGCATGGGCATGGTCTTTCCCGATGCGGGCCAGGTGGTCGTGGTGCGCGCGAGCGCCGGCGTGCCGCTCGCCCAGGCGGCGCCGCTGCCGCTGACTGCGGCGCGGCGGGACTAGGGAAGCGCCATGGCGATGGAGCGGCAGCTGCGCCGGCAGGTCAGAAGCCGGATCTTGCTGATCACCGGGTGCCTCGTGCTGGTCGCCGCGGCCATCATCGGCCGGCTCTTCTCGCTGCAGGTGACGGGGCATCAGCGGCTTTCCGCGCGGGCCGCCGAGCAACTCGCCGAGGAAATCCAGTTTCTCCCCAAGCGCGGCATCATCGCGGACCGGGCGGGGCGGCGCCTGGCGGTCGACGTCGAGGTCGACTCGGTCTACGGCGTCCCCGCGCAGATCGTCGACAAGCGGGCCGTCGCCCAGCGCCTCGCGGCCGCCACCGGCAAGAATGCAGCCCGGTACACGCGGGAGCTCGAGAAGAAGCGGCCGTTCGTCTGGCTCGAGCGGCGGGTCTCCCCGGCGGTTTCGAGCGGCATCGCCGCGATGGGCTGGCAGGGTGTGGGGTTCAGGAAGGAAAACCGCCGCTTCTACCCGCAGCGCGAGTTCGGCGCGCAGGTCCTGGGCATCGCCGGGATGGATAGCCAGGGGCTCTCCGGGCTCGAGCTGGGGTATGACCGGGATCTCGCGCGCGCGGCAGTCGTCGTCATGGCCGAGCAGGACGCCTTCGGCAAGGACATCATGGTTTCCGGACCGCCGCTGGAAGCGCTGCGCGAGGGGGACGAGCTGCGGCTCACGCTCGATGAAGTCATCCAGTTCATCGCGCAGGAGGAACTCGGGCGCGGCGTCGAGTCGGCCCGGGCCGCCGGCGGCAGCATCGTCGTGCTCGACCCGCGCAGCGGCGAGGTTCTCGCGATGGCCAACGTCCCGTTCTTCAACCCGAACGAGCCGGCCGCCTGCACCCAGGCTGCGCTGCGCAACCGCAGCATCGGCGACGCGCTCGAACCGGGCTCGATCATGAAGACCTTCCTGCTCTCCGCGGCGCTCGAGGAGCGGGTGGTGACCCGCGAGACCTTGTTCAACTGCGAGAACGGCTCCATGCCGTTCCAGGGCGGGGCGCTCCACGACGTGCACCCCTACGGCGTGCTCGCCGTGAACGACATCATCGGCAAGTCGAGCAACATCGGTTCGACAAAGATCGCCATGCGCGTCGGTGCGGAAAAATACCACCAGTACCTCAAGGCCTTCGGCTTCGGCGACAAGACCGGGATCGACCTGCCCGGGGAGGCCATCGGCATGTTGCGGCCGGTGTCCCGGTGGTCGGGGCGCTCGATCGCCTCGGTCGCCATCGGCCAGGAGATTTCCGTGACGCCGGTGCAGATGGCGACGGCGTTTGCGGCCGCGGTGAACGGCGGAGTGCTCTGGCGACCCCGCGTCGCGCGTGAGCTGGTGAGCCCGGAGGGGGTGGTGCTCAAGAGCTTCGAGCCGCAGAAGGTGCGGCAGGTGATCTCCGCCGAGACCAGCCGTCAGGTCGTCGAGACCCTCGTGCACGTCGTCGAGGAGGGGACCGGCAAGGCCGCCGCCGTCGAAGGCTACGCCATCGGGGGCAAGACCGGCACGGCACAGAAGTACGACCCGCTGCTGAAAACCTACTCGTCGCACAAGTACCTTGCGTCGTTCATCGGGGTGGCCCCGGCGCGCGACCCGCGGCTGGTGGTCCTGGTCATGATCGACGAACCGAAGGGCGCGAACTACGGCGGCAGCGTGGCGGGCCCGGTCTTCCAGAAAGTCGTGCAGCGGACGCTGCGCTACCTCAATGTGCCCACCGAGGCGCGCGAGCAGGTGCTCCTCGTGCGGGCTTTCCCGGAGGCCGGGGAATGAAGAGCCTCGGCGAGCTTGTCGCGGCCGCCGGCGGGACGGCGCGTATCGTGCGCGGTGCGCCGCAGACCGGCATCAGCGCAATCGCCACCGATTCGCGGGCGGTGCGCCCCGGCGCGCTGTTCGCCGCGCTCGCCGGACGGCAGGCCGACGGTCACCGTTTCCTCGGCGCCGCGGCGGCCGCCGGCGCGGTGGCGGCGCTCGTCGAAGCGGGGCAGGGCGCCGACGCGCCCCCGGGAGTCGCCCTCGTGGAGGCGGCGAACCTGCGCCGCGCGCTCGGGGCGATGGCGGACCGTTTCTTCGACCACCCGACGGGGGACCTCCAGCTTGTCGGGGTCACGGGGACGAACGGCAAGACCACCGTCACCTGGATTCTCGAGGCGATCGTCAGCGCCGCGGGGCAAGTTCCCGGGGTGATCGGGACCATTCTCTGCCGCTGGGGAGCGCGGGAATGCCCGGCGGCCAACACCACGCCGGAGGCGCCCGAATTGCAGGGACTGCTGCGCGAGATGGTTTCTGATGGCGTCCAGATCGCCGCGCTCGAGGCCTCCTCGCACGCGCTCGAACTCGACCGGCTGATCGGCTGCCGCTTCGCCGTCGCCGTCTTCACGAACCTCGGCCGCGATCATCTCGATTTCCACCACGATCTCGAGACGTACGGCGCGGCCAAGGCGCGGCTTTTCAGCGAGTTCGCCCCGGGGGTGAGCGTGATCAACATCGACGACCCCTTCGGCGCCCGCCTGGTCGCGGCGGCCGCCGGCCGGGTCGTCACCTATGGACGGGGCGAAGCGGCGGCGGTGCGCGCCGTCGACATCGTCGCCGACGCCGCCGGCCTGCGCTTCGTCATCGCAGCCGAGGGCCGTCGCCTCCCGATCGCGTCCCCCCTGCTCGGCGGGCACAATGTCGCGAACATCCTCGCCGCCGCCGCCGCGGCGCGGGCGCTCAACCTGTCCTGGGATGCGGTGCAGACGGGAGTGGCGGCCTGCGCGCTGGTGCCGGGGCGTTTCGAGCGCGTCGGCTCCGCAACCGGGCCGCTGGTGCTGGTGGACTTCGCGCACACTCCGGAGGCGGTGGAGAACGCCCTGCGGGTCGCGCGAAGCCTCTGCGCAGGACGGCTCGCGGTCGTGCTCGGCTGCGGCGGGGACCGCGACCGCGGGAAGCGGCCGCTGATGGGGGCCGCGGCCGCGAGGCTCGCGGACCGCGTGTATCTCACCAGCGACAACCCGCGCAGCGAGGAGCCTTCGGCGATCCTGGAACAGATCACCGCGGGGGCCAGGGCGAGCGGGGGCGCGGCCGCGCTGCAGGTGATCGTGGACCGGCGCGCGGCGATTCGCGCCGCGATTCGCGAGAGCGACGCGGGGGACCTGGTGCTGATCGCGGGGAAGGGTCACGAGGACACCCAGATCGTCGGCGGAGCGATCCGGCAATTTTCCGACCGTGAAGAAGCGCGGCGCGCGCTCGAGGAGGTCCGATGTCCGCGGTGACGTTGCCCGCGACGGCAGCGCGGTTCGCCGTGACGGACGTGCTCGCGGCAACGGCCGGAGTGGTGCGGGCCTGCCCGACCGCAGGGTCGGCGGCCGGGGGCGTCTCGACGGACAGCCGCACGCTCGCCCGCGGCGAGTTGTTCGTCGCGCTGGCCGGTCCGCGCGAGCAGCCGGTGCGGGTCGTGCTCGACGGCCACCGCTTCGTCGGTGATGCGCTGCGGCGCGGCGCCTGGGGCGTCCTGGTCGAAGAGCAGGCG
>JANOHV010000251.1:0-6768 GCA_031406795.1 Candidatus Rokuibacteriota bacterium | reverse complement strand
AGGCGCGGCGTTCGGGCTCGTCCTGCAGGATGGCAAGGATGGCGGAGGTATCGATGACCATCAGCGCGGCAGCCCATTGGCGTCGTACCCCAGGATGTCGTCGGCAGCCCGATCATCCAGCTCCGTGAGCCGCGCGCAATGCCGCGCTATCTCGTCGAGCTCGTCGGCGAGTCGGCGTTGCGAACGCTTTCTGTTTAAGCGGGTCAGCCTGTCGCGAAGGGCCCGGGTGACTGCTTCGGTCTTGCTTTCTCCGGTGAGCCGCGCCAATGTTTGCGCGAGTTTCTCCGTCTCCGGATTCCTGATGTTGAGAGCCATCTCTCACCTCCGTTTCATTACATCTACACGCGATGTCATACAGTAGTCTTTTCTGACTGCGAGCGTCAAGAGATTGTCCCCGCGGGCGTTGGCTGAGGTATTCTTCCGCGAGCTTGCCTCTGGGCTTCCCCGTGCACCCGCGTACGCGCCAGGCTGCGGTGAAGGGCGGGCATGCCGACCTGATCGTGGCATTCCGATCTGTTCTCGTGCATGATGCCCGCTCATGTCGCGGAGGCGGCTTCCAGCTAAGCTCGGACTGCTGCTCCTGATCGTCGCCGTTTTAATCTACGGCGCAGTCGTCGAACCCGGGCGACTGACCGTCAAGACCATATCGATCAGTGACGGCAAGCTGGCGAATATCCTGTCCGGGCGCACGGTCGCCGTCCTCGGCCGCGGGCCTCGATGTGCACAATCGACAGTGCGTAGTCTGCATAGTTAAGCAACGCTTTGAGCAGCAATCTTCACCGTGAAATCCGGACGCATTTAAAGCGATGGCCGCCCGGTTCATCCCGGGCGGCCATCGCTTTAAGTGTTACTGGCTGTTGCTAGTTCTTGCGACGGCGGAGGAGGCCGAGACCGAGGAGACCGGAACCGAGCAGAATGATGGTTCCCGGTTCAGGTACTGCCCGATGGTTGCCCGACTCCGCATCGTGGGAGAAGGGGGCGAAGTCCCTGATATCGACATCTGTCGTCGAGGGTGTCCATTCGGTCGTCAAGGTCGTGTTCGTGCTGACCAACTGCTTGTAGATCGGGACGGACACGCAGGTCTTCTTGCTCCCCTTCCCCGTGCAGCTCTTCTCCCAGGTCAACACGTTTGTTGTGGTGCTGAAGGTATTGTAGAAGTTCTCGTTGTAGAGGTCGAAGTGGATGGCGTACCCTTCCAGGATGTTGGAGACGTCGACGTCGAAGTTCTCTGCGAACATGGTTCCCGCTGCCGGCTCGCCGGTCTGCGTGTTGAGGCTCGGGACGTCGCCGCCCTCGAAGTTGAACATGATCTCGGTGAAGTAAGTCGGGAATATGCTATGTTTGGGAAGATCTCCGCAATCCCACCCGACGCTAGTGCCCGAGGTGAGATTTTCGATGGGGGGGTATCCGTAAAGCATCGAACTGGTGTCAATGGTGACCCCCCCAAACTGGAAAGTCCCATAGTCGCCACTCGGATTTATGCCCTGATTTCCGGGACTCGGGATAAGAGCGGCAGAGATATAATACTTCTGATCAAGCGAGTTCCTGCCATCCGGGGTCATGTAGGCGCTTAGGGTGAAACTGTCGCCGGTCGCGACAATAGTTTCTTTTGTCGGCATACCACCCGATCCGGCAGCAGTGTTATAGAAACCAGGGGTGACATCTAGTTGCAATGAAGGGATGGCATATGCACTGTGTGGAACGACCATTCCGACGAAGAGCGAAAAGAGTGCTGTGATCACCCTTCTTGATGGCTGAACTTTCATAAGACCTCCAAGTTCACTTATGGCCGCACTCAAACCCATGTCCGGGCAAGAAGCAACAACCATGCCATTGAAAACGAACCACGCGCTCGAATTCCTGGAACCTGTAACATACTGATATTGGATAGTTTCGAAACTTGCCAGCGGGAGATGACAGCCACTGGGAATACCATACCACTGGAAATTGTAAATATTTCCGACGCTTTTCAAAACTGACACAACGAGTCGATTCCCCTGTCACTCCCGCGGAATCCCCAGCTTCTCCATCAACTCGTACCTCGTCGGGCGGCTGACGTCCAGTTCGGCGGCGGCGCGGGTGTCGTTGCCGTTGTGGCGCTTGAGCGCCCGCTGGACGAACTCCCTTTCGACCGCCTCGCGGACCTCCTTGAGGGTGGTCCCCTCGTACTTCGCGGGGCCGCTGTCCAGGTCGAGATCGGCCGGGGTGATCTTCGTCCCCTCGGCCATGATCACCACGCGTTTGACGCGGTTCTCCAGCTTGCGGACGTTCCCCGGCCACTGGTAGCGCTCCATTCAAGCTGGTTGAATCACTCCCCGTTGCCACCGCATAGACGGTAGCAATCTCAGAACTTGTCCTTCCCAGGGAACTGAAGTTCCTGCAGGTCGGAACTCCAAACTCGGCGCGGGTCACTTTCCCGTTATGGCGCTTCAGGGCCCGCGGGACCAGGATCTTGTCGGCGGCCTCGCGGCATGTTTGACGACCATGCTATCTAGTGATAGCATGCGCTACAGGAGGTGGGAACATGAGCCGACAACTGAATCTAAGAGTCAGCGACCAGTTCGCCGAGTGTCTCGACAGGGTGGCCAAGCGCTTTGGGCAACCGATGGCAGCGGTAATCGAGTCGGTCGGCACGCCTGCGCTCGAAGCAGCAGAAGCTGATGCACAGTTCGAGGCGGAAGCGTTCATCGCCTGGGAGGAGTTCCAGCTGACCGGCAGGCATGTGACGAGTGACGCCATCTCTGCGATGTTTGACGCGGCCTTGACCCGGTCGAAGGCAGTTGCCGCGGGCGATGGTCGGTGAGACGCGAAGTTATCGCCACTCCCCTGTTTGCACGGCGATTACAGGTTTTTCTCGACGATTACAGTGAAAAGGGCGCAGTCCGCTTTGTTGAACGTTTGAAGGCGAGTTATCTGGTCATGCTGGAAAACGTAGCCGGTTTCGAAGAGATCGCGCCTGCACGCCGGCGTACTATCGGCGGAAAGTCCATCACCGCGCGCGAGTATCTCCTGGATGCCGGCGCCCGCGATTTCCTGGTTCTGTACTGGATCCCTGCGGACCCTGAAGAGCCGGTGCTACTCCTCAACATCAGGATTGGCGGGCAGAACCGCTATCGCTGGAAAGAGTAGCAACTCCTTATCACTCCCGCGGAATCCCCAGCTTCTCCATCAACTCGTACATCGTCGGGCGGCTGACGTCCAACTCCGCGGCGGCGCGCGTGACGTTGCCGTTGTGGCGCTTGAGCGCCCGCTGGACAAGTTCCTTCTCGACCGCGTCGCGCACCTCGCGCAGAGTCGTGCCCGCATATTGTCCAGGGCCTGAATCCAGGTCGAGATCGGCCGGGGTGATTTTCGTGCCCTCGGCCATGATCACCGCGCGTTTGACGCGGTTCTCCAGCTCACGGACGTTCCCCGGCCACTGATAGCGCTCCATCGCGCGCAGCGCCTGCGGGGTGAAGGCCGAGATCTTGCGCTTGGCCTCGGCGCCGAAGCGCTGCAGCAGCGTGGTCGCCAGCAGCGGGATGTCCCCCTCACGGTCGCGCAGCGGCGGCAGCGGTATCACGACGACGCCGAGCCGGTAGTAGAGGTCCTCGCGAAAGCGGCCCTCGCGCATCGCCGTCTTGAGGTCGCGGTTCGTCGCGGCGATAACCCGGACGTCGACCTCGATCTGCTCACGGCCGCCGACACGCTCGATCCGATGCTCCTGAAGGAAGCGCAGCAGCTTAACCTGCAGCGGCGCGGAGAGGTCACCGATCTCGTCGAGGAAGAGCGTGCCGCCCTGAGCCAGCTCGACCCGACCCTTGCGCTGGACGTGGGCGCCGGTGAAGGCTCCCTTTTCGTGCCCGAACAGTTCGCTCTCAAGCAGACTTTCGGGGATGGCGCCGCAGTTAATCGCGATGAACGGGCCGCCCCCCCGGCTGCCGCTGCGGTGGATGGCCAGCGCAGCCAGTTCCTTGCCGGTGCCGTTCTCGCCGGTGATCAGCACCGGGGCGTCGGTGGTGGCCACCTTGCGGATCGCGCCGAAGACTTCCTGGATCTGCGGGCTGGTGCCGAGCATCCCCTCGAAGGAGCCGGAGGCGACCCGGTGCTGCAGGTCGCGGAACTCGCGCTCCAGGCGCGCGACGTGGAAAGCGCGGGAGAGGATCAGCTTGAGTTCGTCGACCTGCACCGGCTTCGGGAGGAAGTCGTACGCCCCGCGGCCGATAGCCTGCAGCGCGTTCTCTTTTTCGCTGCGGCCCGAGCTGACGATGACCTTGACCAGCTCGTCCTCGCGGCGCATCGCCTCGAGGGCCGCGAAACCCTCGCTGACCGCGTCGGGGTGAGGCGGCAGCCCCAGGTCGAGGATGACGACCTCGGGGCGCTCGGAGAGGAACGTCGCGAGCGCGCCCGGCCGGTCCTCGGCGGTGAGGATCTGGTACTCCTTGGCCAGCGCCCACTTGAGCTGCGTGCGGATGCTCTCTTCATCGTCGACGATGAGGAGCTTGGGCTTGGCGGGCGCGGACTCCGTTGTTTTCACCATGCTCATCCGTACGAGGAATCTTTCCCGTTAGCTTGATCCGTTGTTGAATCGTAGGGGAGCGGGTTTATCCCCTCCCGACTGTTCCCCGTATGACATTCTCGATTTCGGGCGGGGGTCAACCCCGCCCCTACGAACCAATGTCCCCGACCCCTACTCACCATAGCCGCGAATTTGATGCACGGTCTGGACGGAGGGGTGGCGCGGAGGGGAGGTCTCCAGCGTGCACAGCACGATGGAGGTCCGCAGCGACAGGACCCCGCAGTCCGAACGGTCCCGGGTCCCGCACGTTCCGGCAGTCCACATGCATCTACTTCCCGATCTCCCCGAGAGTCTTGCGGGCCTCGTCCGCACCTTCGAACGTCGCGCTCAGCTCCAGCGCCTTCTTCAATTCCGCGGCCGCCGCGTCCTTCTTCCCGGTCTTGAAGTAGGCCATGCCCAGGTGGTACCGGACGACCGGGTTCTCCCCGAGCTTCTCGCGAGCCTCCTCGAGTGACGTCACCGCGCGTGCGAAGGTGTTCATCTTGTAGAAGATCCACCCCTGCGTATCGGCCACGCTCGGGTCCTGCGGCATCTTCTCTTCGGCGACCTGGATCAGCTGCACCGCGCGGTCCAGGCTGCCACCGTGCTCGGCCTCGATCCAGGCCAGGTTGTTCGCCGCAGGGCCGAACTTCGGGTCGATCCTCAGCACCGCTTCGTATTGCTCGCGAGCCTTGACATAGTCCTTCTTCGAATCGTGGACGACGCCGAGCAGCATCCGCGCCGGCAGCAGGTCCGGCTGCTTCGCGACCGCCGTCTCGTATTCACGTTGGGCCTTGTCCAGCATCTTGTGCCGTGCGTAAAAACTGCCGAGCGCGACGTAAAGCGCGTTGTTCGCGGGGTCCAGCTCCATCGCCTTCTTGAGACTGGTCTCGGCCAGATCGGCCTTGCCATCGCGCTCATAGAGTTGGCCGAGCAGCATCTGGAAGGAACCCGTGCGCGGCGAGAGCTCGACCTGCTTCTTCACCCGGGCGATGGCCTTCGCGGGGTCCTTCTGCGAGAGGGCGACCATGACCAGGTCCGTCAGCGCGGGGAGGAAGTCGGGCGCGATCGCGAGCGCCTTCTCGAACTGGGCGGTCGCCTCGGCGGGCTGCTTTTTCGCCAGCGCCAGGCGCCCCATCAGGTGGTAGCCGTTCGGGTTCTTCGGGTCGATGCGCAACAGCTCCTGGAAGTGCCGCTCGGCGGTGACGGCGTCGCGCTTGCGGAATGCCGCGGTGCCGGCGATCAGCCGCGCCTGGAAATTATCAGGCTGCGCCTGGAGGATCTTGCCGGACTCCTCGAGCGCGGCGTCGAGGTTTCCGCTCTTGAGCGAAAGATCGGCGAGCGTCAGTCGGGCATCGCGGTACTCGGGGTCGATCTTGAGCGCCTCGAGCAGCGCGGTCTTCCCCTGCTCCCCGTCCTTGTTCGCAAAATGGGCGAGCGCGAGGAAGAACTGGGCCGGCGCGTGGCGCGGCGCGGCCTTGGCGGCCCCCTGGAAGGCCTCGACCGCCTCGCGGAACTGGCGTTTGCCCATGGCGAGGCGCCCTTTCAGAACCAGCCCCTGCGGGTCGCCGGGATGCTGCTTCAGCAGCTCCTCGACCCGCCCGGCCGCCTCCTCGGGCTTGCCCGCCGCGAGAGCCTGCTCTGCCAGTAACCCGAGCGCGCGGGCGTTGCCGGGTTCGAACTCAAGCACCTTGCGCCATGTCGCGGCCGCCTCTTCGCTCTTGCCCTGCAGGCGGTGGAACTCGGCCAGCGCAAAGAACGGGTTGGGGTTCTTCGGCTCGGCGGCGGTCGCGGCAACCAGCGCCTTTTCCGCGGCATCCAGGCGTTTTCCGGCCACGTAGAAGCGGGCGAGCAGGATGTGCGACTCCGCCTTCTGCGGCTGAAGCTCCACGACGCGTTTGAACTGCGCCTCGGCCTCATCGAGCCGGCCGAAAACGCGGCAGAACTCCCCGTAAGCAGCGTGCGCCTCGACTGAGGCGTCATCGACCGCAAGCGCGGCCTTTAGCGCCTCCTCGGCCTCGACGGGCCGTCTCGCGGCGGCGAGCAACTCCGCCAGCCGGATGCGCGCGCCGATTCGCTTCGGGTCGAGTTCGACGGCCTTGCGCGCCTCGGCGATCGCCTTCTCGAGGTCCTTCTCGGCGACATGAACGGAACTCATCAGCAGGTGCCCATCGACGTTGGCCGGCTCGGTTGCGAGCGCGTACTCCACCTTTTCGCGGGCCCGCGCGGCC
>JANOHV010000220.1:0-4578 GCA_031406795.1 Candidatus Rokuibacteriota bacterium | reverse complement strand
TGCCGCGCTCAGCTGGTACGTGTTGTCCCAGGTGTTCTTCTTCGTGTCGAGGCAGTTGGTCTTCATCAGGCGGGGGAGCCGCGAGGCGTGCGGAACGTGGCACTTTGAGCAGGGGAATTGGTGGTAGTTGTTCTGCAGCGTAACGCCGGTCTCGTCGACTCCCCACTGATCGGTGTTAACCGGATTGCCCTCGTTGGTCATCGTTGACGGAGTGTAGGTGTAGAAGCTCGCACCCTCCCGGAATCCAAAATTGCCGTTGTTGCCCGGCTCGGTCATCCCCTGGAAGTGCGCAAACCCGTTGGTGGCGTAAGCCGAAGTGCCGCCTCGGGCGTTGTAGATGTTCCGAGCGGTGACGCCGCCGGCGCCAGCCCCGCCCTTGACCGAGTTGGCGTGACCGTTGTTCCCGCTGACCCAGTCGGAATTGGTGCCGAACACGTTGATGGTGCCGATCTCGGCAGAAGTCCAGTCCTGGTCATCACCAGGCGTCCCGTCGTGACACAGAGCGCACAGTCCGCCGAACACCGCCGGCGTCCACGCACTCGCCGGGCTGTTGCTGTTCTGGTCGATCCAGTAGCCGCCCATCGAGTGGGTGTTGATGGTTCTGGCACGCGGCACGGCACCGAACGGGGTGGTGGACGGATAGTTGGTCCCCGACTGGGGTGCGCCGTCTTGCTTGTAGGTGCTGGCCTTCCACTGTCCGCGCAGCCACGGCCGCCCGCTGGTGGTGTCGCCGGTGGCCTTGTTGAAATCGTGAACGTCGTGGCAGTAGGAGCAGCGGATCTGAGCCGTCGTGTCGCCGAAGTTGTTCGACGGCCCACCCTGCGCCTGGGTCATCGCGGTGTGAATGGAGCCGCGCCGCGAGTTACCCACCACGTCCGGGTTGATCACCGCGGACTTGTAGGCGAAACTCGGGCTGGCGGTCTGCGCCGAGGTCCACGTGGAGCCGATCCAGCGCGCCGTGCTGATCGAGCCCTCGTTATAGGTGCTGCCGAAGTTCGACGACCACTCCGAGGCCTCGGTCGCCGGCTCGAGGATCGCGTTGCCGCTCTGGTCGTGGCAGAACCAGCACATCTCCGCCTCCGTCGTAGGCCGCACGCCCCAGGAGCCGATCGCCTTGGTGGCCGTGTGGTCGCCGCCGAGGTGAATGCCCGGCGATGCCGTGATGCCGACCACCGTGTAGGTCGGGATCTCGATGACGTTGGCATTCGCATTTTTACTGTGCTTTGTCGGGTAGGCGGTCCCACCTGGGTGGCAAGCGGTGCACGCCTGGTCGGCGCCGCCCTTGGTGATCGCCATATGCTTCCCGGCAGCAATGGTGTGGCAGTTCGTGCAGGGGAATGCCGCGGCCGCTGAATCCCACTGGGCCGAACCGGTGTGGCAGTTCGCCGCGCTGAGGTTCGTGCACGTCGGGGGAGCCCCGGCCGTGAACGTAGCTGTGGCGCCAGCGTAGGCCGTGGCGAACGCGACGTCGGCCGTGCGGCCGTTCCCGCTCGGCGTGCCGTCGGCGTGGGCGGCCGTGCCGCTCCCCGCGTTCAGGTGGCAGAGGCTGCAGGAATCGCCCGTGTGGCCAAAGCTGACGTTGACATGGGTCAGGTGCTTGCCGACTCGGGTGCCGGTCACCGCTCCGAGCGTGTCGTCGGGCGGTGCGCCGTCGTCGGTTGTTGACGGATCGGAGCCGTAGTTCCGGGCAGCCGTGCCGTGGCAGGAGCCGCACGCGACCGTGGCGGGGTTGCCCCACTGCGGCGTGCCGGCGCTGTGGCAGCCGGTGCCGGTGCTGGAGCAGGTGCCGTCGTCGATCCCGTCACCCGCGGTACCGGTGAGCGTGCCGTAGCCGTCAGCGTCGTTGTAGATGACCGCGCCGTCCGTGTACGTCAGGCCGGCGCCATAGACACCGTTGACCGCGCTGCCGTCGAAGGCCAGCTGGCCGACGCCGTCCGAGTGCGCGGACGTGTAGGCGGTCGTGCCGGGGTGGCACTTGTTGCAGTCGGTGTAGTTGTTGTCGCTGTTGGCGTGAGCCGCATGCGAACCGGCGTTCCCGGCCGAACTGGGCGGGATGGCGTGGCAGAGCGTGCAGCCGTACCCGCCTTCGGTCGGGACGACCCCGGGCGTGGAGATCGTGACGTTCGCCGTCTCGATGTTGCCCGCGGCGTCCGTCGCCCGCACCCCGAACCACCAGGGGTTGCCGACGGCGAGGCCGGTCACGGTCGTCAAGGTTCCGAGGATGTTGTTCTGCTTGATGTTGCCGGCAATGAAGAGCACTCCCGCCGCAGGCGCCGCTGCGCTCTGCACCCCGTAGACCGTGTAGCGCACGGGATTCGACGGGAAGGCGTCGGTGGCCGCTGCCCAGGCGAGATCGACCGCGCCGCCTGTTTGGGCGTCAGCAGCGGTGATGCCGCTGGCGTTTCCGGGGAACGCCGGTGGCGTCGCGTCGGTCGCGACCTCGGTGACCGCGATCTGGCTGATCTGCCCCGCGACATTGTCGACCATGATCAGGTCGTTCGCGTTTGCGGTCGTGCTGGTGTCGGCCCAGGTGACCAGGAACGCCAGCCGCGAGCCCGCCGGCACCGTAACCGTCATCGGGCTCAGGTTTCCGGTCTTCGCGACAACCGCGGTGCCGATATCCGCCCAGTTGAAAGCCGCCGACATCGGCGTCAGCGCACCGGTCGTCGGGTTGGAGGCGGCGAGCCAGACGCGCACGTCCTCCGTGCCGCCGGAGCCGCGCATCCAGACGCTGGTGCCGGCAGTCGCGCCGGTGACGACTGTGGAGTTGGCGTAGGTCGTCGGCGTGTAGAAGGCCTGCATGTTCTCGAAGAGCGTGCCGCCCCCGGAGTTCGGGCTGCTGTTGGTGACGTAGTTGTTCGGGTCGGCTGCGCCGCAGAAGACCGCCGACTCAAGACCGCCGCGCCAGACGTAGGGGACTGTGGCAGGCGTCGTGGTCGCGGCGGCGGACGTCCCGACCGTGGCGCAGGTCCCGCCGTTGAAGTTGGTCGCGCCATAAATCGCGCCGGTGTTGCGCTTCGTCAGGATGTACGTCGTCGTTCCCGGCACGGGGGCGGTCGGCGCCGCGTGGGCGCTCGTCGAGTTCGTGCCGTTCGGCGTCGGGGTCACACCGTCCTTCGCCTTGACGCAGTACCGGTAGTTTGTGCCGTTGGTGAGTCCCGAGTCGAAGTAGGCAGTCGTGCCGAGACCAGCCGCGATCACGACGCCGGTGACGCACGCGTCGCCCGTGGTCGCGTTGGTGATCCGATAGAGGTCGTAGGACACCGGCTCCGAGAGGTCGGTCGCCACATTCCAGCTGATCTGGAGATCCTGGCTGGTCCCCGTATCGGAGACCGTAATCGTGTTGTCAGGCGAAAAGACCGGTCCCACCGCATCCGCGAGCAGCCCGGTGAGCCAGTTCGGCGTAGCGCTGCCGCCGTGGCAGTTCACGTTCTGGCAGGTCTTGGCCGTGGAGTTGTAGAAAGCGTCCGTGTCGTTGGCCCCGGCGAGGGTCTTGAAGTAGACAAGGTTCCCACCTGCCGTCGCGACCGAGCTGACGTCGCGAATCCAGAAGTCGCCGACGGTCGGCGGGCCGACGTACGTGCCGTCGGTGCTCATCCGGATGATTTCAGCCTGGCTGGCGCCCGTCGAGGCGTCGGCCGAGTGTCCGGCCGGCGGGTTGCCCGGGTGACAGTAGGCGCAGGAATTGTTGCCTGCAGCGGCAGGAACCGCGTTGCCGATCGCCGTGATGTGAACGGCGTGGGCGCCGGCGCGATCCTCGTAGACATTCGACGGGTTGCTGTCGGGGGCGTTGCTGCTGACGCCGTCGCCGTGGCAACCCGAGCAGCCCGAGGGCTTGAACGCCGAGTCGTGCTTGTGGCAACCGGAGCAGTCGGCGACGGACGAGTGCGGCGCGATGTTCCCCGTCCCCCCCGTGCCGGTGCCGGCAGCGCCGTCGTGCCAGGCGACCAGGCCGCCTGATGCCGTAGCGCGCTCGTGGCACTCCTGGCAGAGGCCCGAGTAGTCAACGGCGTTGTTCGCATAGGAGGTCGTCGAGACACCCGTCGTGTCGTCGGTGAAGGCCAGCGTGATCATCTCGGTCGGGTACGCGGGGGGCGCACCGGCCGGGAGCGCGAAGGCCGCCTTGTCGTAGAGCTGCTTGGAAACCATCGACAGGTTCGTGCCGTCGCCGTGCGGATCGTGGCAGTTCATGCACTCCGGCGAGTAGTTCCAGGTGCGCTTCGGCGTATACCCGGACGCTGTCATCGCCGCCGAGGAGTGGGTGACGATCGAGGTGCCGATGTTCAACCCGGTCCTCGGGCCGATCGTTCCCGGCGTGTGACAGCCGGCACCGTTGTAGTTGCAGCTGAACTGGATACCGGCGGTCCCGCCGTCCTGGTCATTGAGGCGGAAGGGATTCGTGCCGGCGAGCGTCGTCGTCGTGTCGTGCGCAACAGCGATATTGTGGCAGCTCGCGCACGTGATGCCGGCCTTCGGGCCGTGTCCGACCGCCGAGTACTCGGTGCTGTTCATCATCGAAGCGGTCTTGTTCTGGCCATTCCACTCGGCAACGTCGGCCGCTGCGTAGTGGCACTCCTG
>JANOHV010000272.1:0-2928 GCA_031406795.1 Candidatus Rokuibacteriota bacterium | reverse complement strand
CTTCCTCGCGGCGGACATCTTCGGCTACGTCCTCTGGAATCGGGACGACACGCAGATCGGACAGAAGCTCGAGGCGCTCCCCGATCATCTCGACTACCTCTCGCCGATGCTCTACCCCACGACGTTCCAGTTCGGCCTGCCGGGGCACCGGGTCCCGGTGAAGTCCCCTTACGCAATCGTCTTCAATTCGCTGCAGAACGCGCGGCTGCGGCTGCGGCTCGAGCCGGTCCGGTTCAGGCCGTGGCTCCAGGCCTTCCGCGACTACGCCTTCGACAAGCGGCGATTCGGGGGCGAGCAGATCGGCCAACAGATCAAGGCGGCCGAGGACTTCGGCAGCAACGGCTGGATGCTGTGGAATCCCCTGAATCGGTACGAGGCCGACGGGATTGGCAAGCGGGTACCGATCAGGGAGGGGGCCGGCCATGTCGACTAGGGTCGCGAGATCCGGCTTCGCAGCCGCGATCGCATTGCCGTGCGCGGCGCTTTTCATCATCGCTGCGGCCGCGGAAGTGCGAGGCGCGCCGACTCGGGCTGCGCTCGAGCCGCTGCGAGAGGTCGTCGAGCAGCAGATCCGCTCCGGCGCCGTACCGGGCGCCGTGGTGCTGATCGGTCAACGCGCGGAAATCCTCTACCGGCTGGCCGCCGGGAACCGTGAGCTCCTCCCGCGGAAGATCGCCATGAGCGAAGACACGATCTTCGATCTGGCATCGCTGACCAAGGTCGTCGCCACCGGCGTCGCGGTGCTGCAGTTGGTCGAGTCGCACCGGCTGGCGCTCGATGCGCCGGCGTCGAAGTACTGGCCCGAATTCGCCGGCAACGGCAAGGCGGGGATCACCGTGCGCCAACTGCTGACGCACACCTCCGGACTGCGCGCCGACCTCGACACCCGCGAGCGCTGGTCCGGCTACGAAGCCGGCCTCCGGATGATCGCTGACGAGCGGCCCGTCCGCGAACCGGGCGCGGGCACCATCTACAGTGACATCAACTTCCAGGTCCTCGGCGAACTGGTGCGCCGGGCCTCGGGACTCCCGCTGGACGAGTACTGCGCGCGCTTCGTCTTCTCGCCGCTCGGCATGCGCGACACCGGCTTCTGCCCGCCGCCGGAACTGCGACCCCGCATCGCCCCGACCGGAGTGCGGCGGGGCGCGGCGATCGCCGGCACCGTGCACGACCCCACCGCCTGCAGAATGGGCGGCGTCGCCGGGAACGCCGGGCTCTTCGGAACCGCCACCGACCTCGCCCGCTTCGCGCAGATGATGCTCGGGGGCGGCAGCCTCGACGGCGTGCGCATCCTGTCGCCGGAGACGATCGCCATGATGACAACCCCGCAGGGTCACGCCGGCAGTGCCGGTGCACGGGGCCTCGCCTGGGACCTCGACACGCCATTCGGGGGCGTCAACGCGGAGCCGGCGATCGTGTATGGCCACTCGGGCTACACGGGGACGTCCCTGTGGGTCGACCCCGCGTCCGGCACCTACGTCATCATCCTCTCGAACCGTGTCTACCCCGATGGCCGGGGCGATGCCCGTCCGTTGCGCAAAGCGGTGGCTGCGGTGGTCGAAGCAGCGCTCGGGGCCCCTTAGGCGGCGCGCGTCAGAGCATCCGGCACGGGATTCCCGCCTGTTCGAAAGCGGCCCGCAGCCGCTCCCCCTCCGCCAGGTAGAAGTCCTCCGACATGGCCGCTTGCAGGCCCTGCTCCCGGTACGTCCAGTCGGCGTAGTGATAGTTGTAGCGGTCGATCAGCGCGCTGTCGACCTTGCCCGCGAGCAGCCCGACGAGCCCCGCGGCGTTGGGCAGCAGCGGCGCGACCATGACGAAGGTCGCTATCCCGGCCGCGTGAAGGACCCCCAGCGTTTCGATCCGCCGGGCAATCGGCGGGGCGCCCGGCTCGAAGATCTGCCGCAACCGCTCGTCCGCAGTGGCGATCGAGAGGCCGACCTCGGCGTCCGCCGAGCGCTTCAGGATCTCCAGATCGCGCAGCACGAGCGGGGATTTCGTCTGGACCGTGACCGGCCAGCCGTGAGCGACGAGGATTTCGAGGCAGCGCCGGGTGAGCTGGTACTGCGCCTCGAGGTCCTGGTACGCGTCGCAGACGCCGCTGATCCAGACCCGGCCGCGCTGCTTGCGCAGGATCTCGCGGGCCAACAGTTCAGGGGCATTGACCTTGGCGTCGACGAACGCCCCCCAGGCCTCGGGGTGCCCGGTGAACCGTTTCATGAATCGCGCATAGCAGTAGCGACAGTTGTGTTTGCAGCCGACGTAGGCGTTCAACGCATAGTCCTGAACCGCGGACTTCGAGAGGATGGTCTTCGCGTAGATCTCTCTGACAACCATGGCTCATGCCAACAGAAGGCCCATAAGCCTTCCCTTCCGCGACCCTCGCAGCAACCCGCCCAGCGAGCAGACTCGGCTGGCGGTGTTTCACCCCTGGTGCGGCCGATCTTCATGGCGGCGACCGTGCTTGTCAAGTTCAACTCCCTTGGGACCCCGTCGTTGGGTCCTTGAAGACCCGTGACAGGGACGGCAGAGCCCTGAGAAGACGGACGCCCCCCTTCGCTTTCCCGCGAGAAGATCTCAGTCCTCGCAGGGGACGTACTCGAAGTCCCCCGGCGCGACGGCGGCGACCGGTGGCGGTCGCGGCGGCGAGGAAGTCCAGCGGATCGAAAATCTCGAAGTTGCGGTTCGGCACCTCGACCATCTTCGTCTTGTTAATCACAGTCTGCGCCGCGGGGTCGTAGCGGATCTTGTTCATCGAGAACGGTGCGCGGATCAGGTAGCGCGCCAGGTTGTCGCGGCCGGCGGCATCGTAGGCGCCGATGCGCACCTGAGTGCTCACATTGAACCCGGAATGCGTCCCGGATTCCCTCAGCTTGATGCGCTCGGGGCTCAGCAGCCCCTTGCGTCGAAGCATCCCGAACACCCGGTGCC
>JANOHV010000242.1:0-17013 GCA_031406795.1 Candidatus Rokuibacteriota bacterium | reverse complement strand
GTGAAATAGGCGATCGACCGATCTGATTCCCTGCGAACCATGTGACCTGACCTCCGGTAGAGCAGGTCGCTGAAGAGGCCCATCTGCTTGCATCTGGACCTTCTTGAGCAACCTGCCAGTTTTCTATGTTTTCGGCATCCTTGTATGAGGTTGATTGGCGCCGAATATTAGCACGGATTTCCCGGCATCTGCTGTCCGGCCGATCGGGAGCGTCACGATGCGTCCCGGCAAGGCGGTGAAGAGCGTGCGCGGAGGCGGGCTCGTGCCCGCCGCACAAGCGGCGCGATGACCAACGCCGCCGGGGCGCATCGTGGCCTCCCCAGCGGCCCGGGCCGACGGTTACTGGATCCAGCCGCCGCCGAGGACTGTTTCGCCGTCGTAGAAGACCGCCCCCTGCCCCGGCGTGATCGCCCGTTGGGGCTCGTCGAACCGCACCCGCCAGGCGCCGGCGCCCGCCGGCGCGAGCGTCGCGGGCGCCGGCTCGTGCCGTGAGCGGATTCGGACCGCCGCTCGAAAATCGCCGCGCGGTTCGTCCACCAGCCAATTCACGCCGGCGGCAATCAGGTCGCGCCGCCAGAGCTCGGCGTCGCCGCCGACGACAACCTCGTTGCGGGCGGCATCGAGCGACACCACATACAGCGGGCGCCCAGTCGCAAAACCGAGGCCACGCCGCTGGCCCACCGTGAAGTTCGCCAGGCCACCGTGGCCGCCGAGCCGCCGGCCCGCCGTGTCGACGACGTCGCCGGGGACGAACGCCGCCGGCGGCGACCGGCGCGCCAGGAACCCGGCGTAGTCGTTGTCGGGGACGAAGCAGATCTCCTGGCTCTCCGCCCGCTCGGCCGCCGCGAGGCCGCGCGCGCGTGCCATCGCCCGCACCTCGCTCTTGGTGAGCCCGCCGAGCGGGAAGAGAAGATGAGGAAGCGACGCGCGGGAGATCGCGAAGAGGAAATACGATTGATCCTTGCGGCGGTCCGCCCCCCTGACAAGGCGCGGCGGCCCGTCCGGCGCCGAGTCGATGCCCGCGTAGTGGCCCGTGGCGAGGGCATCGGCCCCCGCCTCGCGCGCCTTCTCGAGCAGGAGTCCGAACTTCACGCGGGCGTTGCAGAGGGCGCAGGGATTCGGCGTGCGCCCGGTCGCGTACGACGCGGTGAAGGGCGCAATGACCAGCCGCTCGAATTCAGCGCGCAGATCCCAGCGGGTGAACGAGATGCCGAGAGCATCGGCCGCCCCCGCCGGATCAGGCGCGTCGTCGCCCGGCGGGTGATCCACCAGGCACAGATTTCCGCCCAGAACCTCGTGGCCCTGCTCGATCAGCAGGGCCGCGGCAAGGGTGCTGTCCACCCCGCCGCTCATCGCGACCAGCACCCTCATCGTGATCGATAGCCGCCGCAGTTTAACGGGTTGCGGGAGCACTCAGAACGGACAGGCTGATCAAAAAGGTCCAGAAGCAAGGCCACGCCTGGCAGATGGGCCTTTTTCAGCGGCCTGTCAGCGCCTCAGTTTCGCCAGCAACGTGCTGGAGTACTGGAAGTTGGGGAACTCCTCCTCGCGCACCGCGGCGTAGAAATCGCACGTCTCACAGTTTTCGAATTTCGCCGCGAACGTCCCCTGCACCTTGCCGCCGCAGAGGCTCCCGGCAACCACCCAGCAGGAGCGGCCGGCGTGACTGCCGCCGTGAACCGCGTCGAGCTTCGTCTCAACCGTAACCGGACAAACGCCAAATTCAGCGACCTTTGCGCCTTTCGGCTCACGACCGCATTTTTTGACTTCCCAGCAATTCTTCTTCACCGCCATACCAGGCCCTCCCAATGCCAATTAAACCACTTATCTAGCTAAGGTAAGCGTCGGCGACCTGGTTGTCAATTCACAGATCTTCGTCCACCAACTGTTCGAGCAGCTTCTTCTGCTTCGCGGTGAGCTTGACCGGCACGCGCGGCATGACAATCAGGTAAAAGTCGCCGCGGCTGCCCCCGCGCCCGGCCATCCCGTGGCCGGCGAGGCGGATGCGCGTCTGCGGCTGCGTCCCGGGCGCGAGTTTGACTTTCCGGACGCCATCGAGCGTCGGCACCTCGAGCGAGCCGCCGAGCGCGACGAGCGTGAACGGCACCTCGCGGTGCAGGATCAGGTCGGTCCCCTCGCGTTCGTAGATCGGGTGATCCTCGATGCGAACCACGAAATACAGATCGCCGGCCGCCCCGCCGCCGTGCGCCGGCTCTCCCCGGCCCGGCACGCGCAGGCGCTGGCCCTCGGCGATTCCGGCGGGGATGCGGACCTTGATCTCCTTCGGGCCGGCGGGGCCCTGGTAGGTCACCTGCTTCTCCGCCCCGTGGTGCGCTTCCTCGATCGACACCGGCAATTCGTACGAGATGTCCTCGCCGTCCGCGTTGCGCCCCGCCCGGCCGTCGGCGGGTCCGAACATCTGGCTGAAATCGAACCCCGAAGCCCCGCCGGGGGCGCCCCCGCCGTACTTCACCCGGAAGCCGCCACGCCCGCCCGAACCGCCGCGCCCCCCCCGGCCGCCGAAAAGCGCGCTGAAGATGTCGTTGGGGTCGACCCCCGTGCCGCTGAAGGCGTCGCCGAAGTCCGCGCCGCGAAAGATGTCCTCCTGGCTGTAGCGCTGGCGGAAGCCCGCGGCGCCGATCTGGTCGAACTGCGCGCGCTTCTCTTTGTCGGAGAGCACGGCGTAGGCCTCGCTGATGTCCTTGAACTTCTCCTCGGCCTTCTTGTCGCCCTTGTTGCGATCCGGGTGGTACTGCATCGCAAGCTTGCGGTAGGACTTCTTGATCTCGTCTTCGGTCGCGCCGCGGGCCACCCCGAGGGCGGCGTAGTAGTCCTTGTTTTTCATCGCGCGTAGTTCTCCCGGATCAGGCCGTTGAGAAAACCATCGGGGTCGCCGATCGCGGCCGCCGCGATGGCGAACGTGTCGCGCCCGGTGCGCTCGCGCAGCAGGTTGAGCCCGAGCGGGTAGTTCGCGAAGAGCTTCGAACACAACTCCCCGACCTGCGCGGCGCCGGCCCCGGCCAGCACGATGACCCGCGCGCGCGCCTCCGGGGTGAACTCGAGGGTGATCGCGTGCTTCTCGCGAAAGGCCGCGAGGAAGCCGTCGAGCGCAGCGGCGGCGTCCCCGATGGCCCGGCAGGCTTCCTCCGCGTCGGTGCCGCGGGCGCTCATGCGCCGGACCGCCAGTTCGACGATCTCGGCGCCGGCCGGCACACGGCAGCGCTCCCCGAGCAGCGCCATCTGCGCTTCGAAGGCCCGCGTCAACTCGGCGCGCTCCGCCGCGGCGAGCCGTTCGAAGCGTTCGGCCAGATCGGCCGCGCCGGGGTCGGCGAGCAGCCGCGCCAGCTCGCGCACCGGGTCCTCGACCAACTCGGGGGTCACCACGAGTCGCCGGATGTCGGTGGAGGGGAGTTTCTTCTCGAACTTCAGCAGCGCCGCCTCGACCACGCTCGCCAGGCCGCGGGCACCGGTGCGCTGCCGGTGGGCCAGCGTCGCGAGTTTGCGCAGCGCCTCGTCCTCGAAGTGCACGTCGATGCCGTAGGCCTTGAAATCGGCTTTCTTCCCCTGGACGACCGGGCAGTTCGGGTTGCGCAGGATCGCGAAGAGATCGGCCTCGCTCAGCGGGTCGAGCACCACGGTCACCGGCAGGCGGCCGACGAACTCCGATTCGAAGCCGTAGGCGATGAGATCCTCGGGGGCCGCCTGGTGCAGGTACCAGGAGGGCGGCGCGTCGGTGGGCGCCCGTTCCACGGAGCGAAAACCGATGTCGGCGCGGGTCAGCCGGCGCTTGACGATCTCGTCGAGGCCGGTGAACGCGCCGCTGAGAATGAACAGGATATTGCGCGTGCTGACGGTCTTCTTCTCCCGCTTGCCGGTGCGCCGCCAGTCCTCGAGCGCCTCCATCTGGGAGATCATGTCGTGGGCGACGCGCAGCTCGACGTCGGTTTCCTCCATCGGCTTGAGCAGCGCGCGCTGCACGCCGGTGCGCGAGACATCGGGACCGTGCAGGGAGTTTGCCGAGGCGATCTTGTCGATCTCGTCGATGTAGACGATGCCGTGCTCGGCCAGCCGGATGTCGCCGCCGGCCTCGCGCACCAGGTCGCGCACCAGGTCCTCGACGTCCGCGCCGACGTAGCCGGTCTCGGAGAACTTGGTGGCGTCGCCCTTGACGAACGGAATGCCGATCTTGCGCGCGACGAGCTTGACGAGATAGGTCTTGCCGACGCCCGTCGGGCCGAGCATCAGGATGTTGCTCTTGATGTTGCCGACCCCGGCGAAGCGGCTCTCCCCGGGGTGCTCACGGAAGAGCTTGATGCGGTTGTAGTGGGTGCAGACCTTGGTGGCCAGGACCTCTTTGGCCGCGTCCTGGCGCACGACGAACTGGTCGAGGTAGGCCTCCAGCTGCTCGGGCTTGAGGTCGAACTCGGGCAGCGGCGCCGCCGCGGGAGCCGGCGGCTCGTCCTCGCCGGCGCCGTCGGCGGCGGGTTGCGGCGCGTCGAAGGGCAGCGCTCCCGCCAGCTGGACCGCCCCGCCGAAGCGCTTCCCGAGGAATTCGCGCAGCTCGCGCTCGAGCTCGCGCGGGTCCATCGCCCCGGCTTCTACAGGTTCCACCAATGTTTCCCTTTTGGCGAGACGCCCTCGGTTGCCGCATACGACCGGAGGATCTCCTTCTGCTCGGCCGAGAGCTTCGTCGGGATCTTCACGTCGACCTGCACCAGCAGATCGCCGACGCGGCGGCCGGCCTTGATCCCCATCCCGCTGAGACGCAGCACCGCCTGCGGCTGGGTGCCCGCGGGAAGCTTCAGTTCCTCCTCGCCATCGAGGGTCGGCACCGTCAAGGTGTCGCCGAGCGCGGCCTGGATGAACGAAACCGGGAACGCCAGCACCAGATCGAGGCCGTGGCGCCGGAAGACCGGGTGTTCGAGCACGCGCAGCACGATCAGCAGGTCCCCGGGCGGGCCGCCCGGACTCGGGCTCGGCATCCCCTCGCCGCGCACACGCAGGACATTGCCCTCCTCGACCCCTGCCGGTATCGCAACCTCGACCGTCTTCTTTTCGCTCACCTGACCGTGGCCCTTGCAGGAGGTGCAGTGCTTCCTGATCACGCGGCCCTCGCCGCGACAGGCGGGGCAGGCGGTGCTGATGGTCAGAAAGCCGCGCTGGCGCAACACCTGCCCCTGCCCGCGGCAGGTCGAACAGGTTTCGACGTCCTCGGGGGACTCGGCGCCGGAGCCCTGGCAGTGCGCGCACAGGGCGGGGCGCTCCAGTTCGATCTCCTTCTTGACGCCGCGGGCGGCTTCGACGAACTCCAGATCGATCTGGTAGCGCAGATCCGAGCCGCGGTGCCAGGCCTGGCGCGCGCCGCCGAAGCCGAAGTGATCGCCGAAGATGTCGCCGAACGCGCCGAAGACGTCCTCCGGTGAGGAGTAGTGCCGAAAGTCCGTCCCCTTGAGACCGGCGACCCCGTGGCGGTCATAGAGATCGCGTTTCTGCGGGTCGCACAGCACCTCATAGGCCTCGGCGCACGACTTGAAGAGCGTCTCGGCCTCCTTGTCGCCCGGATTGCGGTCGGGGTGGTGCAGCATGGCCTTGGCGCGATAAGCCTTCTTGATCTCGGCGGCGTCGGCCTCGCGGGCGATGCCGAGAACTTCGTAGAAATCCTTCTTGGTGTGTCTGGCGGTCACGGCGAGCTCCCCTCCTGCCGACCACCCGGCGGCGACGCCGCGCCCGCGCTCGATCGGGCCGGGTACGTCGTGCAACCGCGGGGATGATTCCTCATTGTTGCGTGCGTTCAGGGTATCCTAGGGAGGCGGGAGTGGCTTGTCAATCCGGCCATCCGGCGTAAGCGTTCAATGAAATGCGGTAACTTCTCCCGTTCGTGGTGAGCCGTGAGCTTGACGAACGGTCGAACCACGAAAGGGAAAGAGTCTTAATAAAAACGCCCATCGACCGTTAGACAAGCTCACGGCTCAGGGCGAACGGTACTGATCGGGCCACCGTTCACTGAAGGGTTACCATCCGGCCGGGAGGACGCGGGGCGCCGGGGGCCCCGTGCCCTCGAGGTGACGCCGGTCACTCGCGCCGTTCATTGTCAGCAACTAGTCTCTCCTATAGTATCGCGGCGGTGAGGCACGACAACTACGGGAGGGCCGGCCGATGGGTAGTTCCGGAAGGGTGTTCATAGCGGGGCTCGCGCTCGCCCTCTGCGCCGCAGCGGGCGTCGCCCGTGCCGCCGAAAAGGATCCCGGCAGCGGCGGGCTGCTGGCGCTGCCGACGTACGAAAACAGCGCGACGACCGCGGCGCCGCCGCGCGAGGACCCCGCCGAGGCGGCGATCGCAGCGGAACCCGGGAAGGCGGACGACACTTCCTGGGGACTGCTCGTGCGCGGCGGGTACTTCGGCGTCCCGAACTTCATCGCCGACGAACTCTTCTTCGGCCACCCCGAGGTCAGCGGCATGAGCTTCGGCGCGGAGATCCGCTACCACGGCGATGACGGCGGGCGGGGCGGCGCCAGCATCGGACTCGGGCTCGAGACCGCCTCGGCCACCGCCGACGGCACGTGGCAGCAGCACGAGTCGGATGCCCCCCAGCAGGTGACCGGCGAGATCGACATCCTCGCGATCACCCTGACCGGCTACTGGAGCCTGTTCCCCTCCTGGTACGTCCACCCCTACGCCGGGATCGGCATCGGCGCGGCTCACGTCAAGGGGCACTACCGGGACAAGGACGAACTGGTCGAGGCCGACATCTGGATTCCCGCGCTGCACATCCCGATCGGGCTCGCCATCGAGCTGGGCGAGCGGCTCCAACTGGCGATCGAGGGGCGCTTCATCGACGGCATCGCGATCGGCGGCGCCCTGCAGGTGCGGTTCTAGCCGGCTGCGACGAGGACCCACCTGTGGCTCGGGAGGGGGTGAACCCCTCCCCTACGCCGTTTGTGGGGTTCTTCGTAGGGGCGGGGTTGATCCCCGCCCTATTTGACCGGCGCCTCCGTGAAGCTGCCCATGTTGCGGAACTTGTCCTCGCGCTGCCGGACGAGCTCGTCGCCCGAGAGCTCCGACAGCTCGGCCAGGCCGCGCCGCAGCGCGCGTCGCAGCAGGTTGGCCGCCCAGCGGTGGTTGCGATGCGCGCCGCCGAGCGGTTCGCGCACGATCTCGTCGATGAGTCCGAACCCCAGCGCGTCCCCGGCGCTCATCTTGAGCGTCCCCGCCGCCTCCGGCGCGCGCGAGCGGTCGTTGCGCCAGAGAATGGCCGCGCAGGCCTCGGGCGAGATCACCGAATAGACGGCGTTCTGCAGCATCTGCACGCGGTTGCCGACCCCGATCGCGAGCGCGCCGCCGCTGCCCCCTTCGCCGATCACCGTGCAGATCACCGGGACGCGCAGCTGGCTCATCTCCTGGATGTTTCGCGCGATCGCCTCGGACTGGCCGCGCTCCTCGGCGCCGATCCCGGGGTAGGCCCCCGGCGTGTCGATGAACGTCAGCACCGGCTTGCCGAACTTCTCCGCCAGCTTCATCGCCCGCAGCGCCTTGCGGTAGCCCTCGGGGTTGGACATGCCGAAGTTGCGCAGGATGTTCTCCTTCACGTTGCGCCCCTTCTGGTGCCCGATGGCCACCACGGAGCGGCCTTCGAAGCGCGCGAGCATCGTGACGATCGACTGGTCGTCGGCGAACGTGCGGTCGCCGTGGATCTCGATCGCCTCCTCGAACATCAGTTTCACGAAATCCAGGAAGTACGGCCGCGCGGGGTGACGCGCGATCTGCGCGCGCTGCCAGGGGGTGAGCTTCGCGAAGATGTCGTGACGCAGGCGGCGGATCTTGCGGCGCAGCTTCGTCACTTCCTCGAGGGAGACGAAGCGCCCGCCGGCGTCGGCGAACAACGCCTCGAGATTCCCCTCCGCCTCGATCAGCGGCTTCTCGAAATCGAGCGCTCCTTGCATCTTGTTCACGTCAGCGTCACCGCTTCCTTTCCGAGCAGCTGCTCCAGGCCGAGCACGAACTCCGGCGCCGGCCGGACCAGGCAGCTTCCTCCCGCCTTCAGAACGACCTCGCTGTGCAGCGGGGTCACGAGGTGGACGTACACCGGGACGGCACCCCGGTACCGCTTCACCATCTGGCCGACCAGCTCGAGCGTCTCGCGCTCCAGGCCCGGCGTCTGCAGGCGCAGGTGCACGGCGCGCGTCAGCCGCTCCTTCGCTTCGGCGATCGGGAAGACGGCGTCGGCGAGGATCTTGACCCCGCCCTCGGTCACGTTGGCCTTGCCGGTCACGACCAGCGCCGCTTCGGCGACCACGAGAGGCGCGACGACCTTGAACAGCTTCGAGAAGATCGTGACCTCCATGGTCCCGTTCAGGTCTTCGAGCGTGACGAACGCCATGGTTTCGCCCTTGCGGTCGGTGTGGTTCTTGACCGCCTTGACCATGCCGCCGACCCGGATCTCCGCGCCCTCTTTGATCTTTTCGAAATCGCTGCTCGCGGTCGTCAGTCTGGCGAGATCCCCGGCGAACTCGCCGAGCGGGTGCCCGGTGACGTAGAAGCCGAGCGCCTCCTTCTCGAGCGCCAGCAGCTGGTGCTCCGGCCACTCCGGCACGTCCGGGAGGGTCGGCTCCATCAGCGGCTGGGGGGCGGCGGCGAACAGACTGACCTGCCCGTCGTTGCGGTCGCGCTGGGTGCCCTGCGCGGCCTCCATCGCCAAGTCGAGCGCCTCCGTCATCTGGGAGCGGCGGGCCCCCACGGAGTCGAGGGCGCCGCACTTGACCAGTCCCTCGAGCACGCGCTTGTTGACCCGGCGCAGGTCGATGTGGGAGCAGAAATCGAACAGCGACGTGAAACGCCCGTGCGCCGTGCGCGCCGCGACGATCGACTCAATGGCCCCTTCGCCGACGTTCTTCACGGCGGCGAGCCCGAAGCGGATCGAGTCCTCGACCACGGTGAAGCTGCTCCCGGAGGCATTGACGTCCGGGGGGAGCACCTTAAGTCCCATCTCGCGGCACTCGGCGATATACTTGACGATCTGGTCGGTGTCCGCCGCCACGCTCGTGAGCAGCGCCGCCATGTACTCCACCGGGTAGTGCGTCTTGAGCCAGGCCGTGTGGTAGGCAATCAGCGCGTACGCCGCGCTGTGCGACTTGTTGAAGCCGTACTCCGCGAAGTGCTCGATCTCGGTGAAGATCTCCTCGGCGAGGGCGGCGGGGACCTGATGCTTGGCGGCGGCACCCGCGACAAACTTCTCGCGCTGGAGTGCCATGACCTCCTTGTTCTTCTTTCCCATCGCCTTGCGCAGGTCGTCGGTCTCCGACGGGGTGAAACCCGAGAGTGCCGCGGCAATCTGCATGACCTGCTCCTGATAGACGGGAACGCCGTAGGTCGCCTCCAGCGTCTCCTTGAGCACCGGGTGGCGATACTGGACGGCCTGCTTGCCGTGGCGCCGGTCGAGGTAGAGGTCGACGCCCCCTGCCTTGAGCGCGCCGGGCCGGTAGAGGGCGTTGAGGGCGATCAGGTCGTCGAGCTTGTCCGGACGCATCTTCACGACGGTGTCGCGCATCCCCGAAGACTCGAACTGGAAGATGCCGCTCGTCCGGCCGCTCGCCAGCAGTTTGAAGGTCGCCGGGTCGTCGAGAGGGACGTCCTGGACGCTGAAGGGCGGTTCGCCGGGCGACTGGCGGCTCCGGATGAACCGTTCCGCGTCCTGGATCACGGTCAGCGTGATCAGGCCGAGGAAATCGAACTTCACCAGGCCGATCTTCTGGACGCTTTCCATGTCGAACTGCGTCAGTGTCTCGCCGTTGGAACCCTTGCACAGCGGCACGAGGTTCGAGAGGGGCTCGGGGGAGATCAACAGCCCCGAAGCGTGGGTCGACGCGTGGCGGTTGAGCCCCTCGAGCGACTGCGCGGTCTCGAGCAGGCGGGCGACCTGCAGGTCATTCTTGGCCAGCTCGGCGAGGCGCGGCTCCTTCTCGAGCGCCTCCTCGATCGTGATCTTGAGCTCGGCCGGAACGAGCTTGGCGATCTTGTCGACCTCGGCCAGCGGCATGCCGAGCACCCGTCCGACATCGCGGATGACCCCCTTGGCCTGCAGGGTGCCGAAGGTGATGATCTGGGCGACCCGGTCCTCGCCGTACTTCTGCCGGACATAGGCAATCACCTCGTCGCGGCGCCCCTGTTCGAAATCGATGTCGATGTCGGGCATGCTCTTGCGCCCCGGGTTGAGAAAGCGCTCGAAGAGCAGGCCGTACACGAGCGGGTCGAGGTCCGTGATCCCGAGCGCCCAGGCCGCGAGGCTCCCGGCCGCCGAGCCGCGCCCCGGCCCGACCGGGATGCCGCTCGTCTTGGCGAAGTGCACGAAGTCCCAGACCGCGAGGAAGTAGCTCGGGAAGTCCATGTGCTCGATGACGCCGAGTTCGTAGTCCAGCCGCTTCTCGTACGCGCCGCGGCGCCCGGGTTCGACGGCGGGGCCGAGCCGGACGGCGAGGCCCTCCCCGGCGAGCCGGCGCAGCTGACTCGCCGGCGTGGCGCCGTCCGGGACCTCGACCTTCGGGAACCGGAACTCCCCGAGCTTGAGCTCGACGTTGCAGCGCTCGGCGATCTCGACGGTGGCCCGAAGCGCCTCCGGGATATCGGCGAAGAGCTGCGCCATCTCCTCGGGGGAGCGGAAATAGAACTGGTCGGTCGAGAGGCGCATCCGGTCCGACTCCTGGAGCGTCTTGCGCGTCTGAATGCACAGCAGCACCTCGTGGACCGGGGCATCCTCGCGGCGCAGGTAATGGCAGTCGTTGGTCGCGACCACCGGGATCCCGGAGGATTTCGACAAGGCGATCAGCGCGCGGTTGGCCTTCTCCTGTTCGGGTATGCCGTTGACCATCAGCTCGAAGTAGTAGTTGCCCGCGCCGAAGATGTCGCGGAACTCGCCGGCGGCCTTCAAAGCGCCGGCGTCGTCGCCGCGGACCGCTTTCTGTGCGACTTCGCCCTTCAGGCACCCGGAGAGCGCGATCAGGCCGGCCGCGTGCGTGCGCAGCAATTCCTTGTCGACACGCGGTTTGTAGTAGAAGCCGTCGAGGTTCGCGGCCGAAGTCAGCTTGACGAGGTTGCGGTAGCCCTGCTCGTCCCGGGCAAGCAGCGTCAGGTGGTTCGCCGATCCCCCGGGGCCGCCGGACTTGTCGAGCCGGCTGCCGGGGGCGACGTAGAGCTCGACGCCGAGGATCGGTTTGACGCCGGCCTTCAGGGCCTGGCCGTAGAAGTCGACGACCCCGTACATCTGCCCGTGGTCGGTGATGGCAACCGCCGGCATCCTGAACCGGGCGGCTTGCTTGACGAGCTTGGAGACGAGGATCATCCCGTCGAGCAGGCTGTACTGGGTGTGCACGTGCAGGTGCACGAAGTCCGCGTGTTTTTGCGTCATGATGGCTCAGCGATGTCCGTCCATCGCGAGATGATAGGCGAGGGGGCGAAGGGTGTCAAAGCACCCGGAGCGCCCGCGCCCGGCGGATCAGAAACCCAGCGCCTTCTCCAGGTCGCCCTGGCCCTTCTTGAAGCTCTTCTGGCGGCTCTCCTCGGCCTGCTGATCGCGCGCCTCGGTCTGCTGGCGCACGGCCGCCGCCTTGGCGGAATCGCCGGCGATGGCGTAATACTCGGCGGCGACCTCGCCCTCACCCTTGCTCTCGAACTTCTTTGCCAGGGCCCGCGCCTTTTCGCGCACTCCCTGCTCCTTGTCGGGCGCTCCGGCGGCCTTGTAGTACCTGAGAGCGAGGCTCAGAAATGTGCGGCTTTCCTCGCCGGCGAGCGCGTCGCCGCGCTTGGCGGCCCGGGCGCGCATGCGCTCCTCCCCCGACTTGGCGCGGGAAGACCAGTCCCGCGCCAACCCCAGTTCCCGGAGCGAGTCCTTCGTGACCGAGGCAAATTGCTTCTCCTCCGCGACCAGCGCCTTTTCGACGTTGTTCAGGGCATGGTCGCGCAGAGCTTTTTCCTGCGCGCTGTCCTGGTGGCGCACGAAGAAATCGATGGCGTGCGAGAGGACGTTGATGTCGTCGGGTCGGGTCTCCACCAGCCGGCGCTGCATGCGGCCCGCGTCCGCGCTGCTCTGCGCACGCTCGAACCAGTCGAACGCCTCCTCGAACTTCCCCTTGCGCTCTTCATCCGCCGCGACCGCTCTGGCGGCGCGTTTCTTCAGCGTCTCGTGTCGTTTGTAGTCCGTCACGCAGTCGCTGTTCACTTTCCCGGCGGCGGCGTAGGCCTCGCGGGCCTTGCCGGCCCGCTCGAACTCCTCCGCCTGCTTCAGCTGCGCCTCGGCGGCGACTTGCTGCGATCTTTCCGGACAGAGCGAGTCCGCCCGGGCGGCCGGGCCGCCCAAACCGATGAGCCCCGCGATGACTGCGCTGGCGATCCGGGAAATCCTCATGAGCGTCACCTAACGGCCCATCATGCCCTTGAGCATGTCGCCCATGCCGCCCATGTTCATCGCCTGGAAGCCCCTGGGGATTTCGAACAAGTCGGCGGGCTGCTTGCCGACTTTAATGTTCGTCTGCTCCATCTTGAAACGCTCCTTGCTCCCCTTGTCCACGGCGATCGCGTCGATCTTGGCCAGGATGCCGTCCTTCGTCGTCCACATGAAGCCGCCGAACTTGCTCCCACTGCTGTGGGTCATGATGATCTTGCTCTTGTCCGTGCTCTGGCCGTCGATCGTTTCCTGGCCGAGCGGCGTCTGTTCGATTTTGTACGCCGACAGGTCCGACTTGTCGGAGGACTCCTGGATCGGCATCTCCATGTACATTTTCTGTTCCGGCATCAGCGTCCAGACCACCTTCTTGTCGAGGCGCGTGATCATGATCATGTTCGTCCCGCCCTGATTCATCTCGCGACGCTCCCTGGTCGGCGTCGCGAAAACCTTGCTCTTCATCGCGGCGGCCTCGGATTCGATCGTCTGGTCGGCGGAGTATTCGACGGTGACGCGATCGGCGGCCGCAAGCGGTGCCGACGCCAGGAGGATGGGCACAACCATGCATGAAGCGAATGCTTTTCTGATCATGAGCCGCTATCTCCTTGTGAACGCAGGAATGAAGTTCACCTTCCACTTATTGAAACTATATTATTACCGCAAACTGAAATCCAATGGTTTGTTTGCCGGGGTTTCCTCAACGCAGAGGGCACTGCTGCAGAGCTACGGTTCGGCGGGGCGGCCGAACTCCCGGAGGACGATGTCGATGCCGTTCGCGAAGGCGCCGGTGGCGACCTCAACCGCGTGGTCGGGCGCACCCTCGTAGAGGCCGTAAGGCTCCCCGGGCGCCGGCTTCTCGCGGATGTGCTTGCGGGCCCCGACCCAATAGCGCCCCCCGGCCGGCAGATAGATGACGAAACGGCCGTCGGCGGCGGTCATCGCCGAGGTGAAGTCCGGCACCCGGCGCATGTCGGCGCTGGCATAGGCGATCGCGAAGACCCAGGCGACGGGGGCGCCCGACTCGTCGGTGATACGACCGCGGATGCCGGTTGCCGTCGGGCCGCGGGGCCCGGTGCGCGAGAACATCAGGTCGCGCATCTCCTCCAGTTCGAGATCAATGGCGGTGAACGCTCCCGCGGCCACTACCGCGGGGTTGCCGGGGTGGACGCGCTGGAGATCGCCGGGCACGAGCGGGCCGGCATCGCTTCCCGAGGCGCGCTTGCGGGCGACCAGCCAGTAACTGCCCTCGACGAGGTCGATCAGGTACGACCCGTCGCGGCCCGAAGGCGCGCTCGCGAAGTCGGCCGGGCCGAGGAAGTTCGAACTCTGGCGGCGGTAGGCGGATACGCTCGCGCCGGCGAGCGGGCGGCCCTGGTAAGTCAGCGTCCCGCGGACACCCTGGGTCGGGGCCGCGAACGGCACGGGGGTGGATCCAGACCCCGCGGCGGGCGGAAGTCCGGGCGCAAACGCGCACGCGGCCAGCAGCGGCAGGAGCAGCGCGGCAGCAATGGACGGCACCATGGTGCCAGTGTAGCAAAAATCTGCGAGGACCCGGTTGTCAACGCGCCCGTGCCCGGGTATCGTCCGACGCATGAGCCGCACGCGCTGGGCCGTCCTCGTGATGTACACGGCGGGCATCTTCCTGTCGCTGCCCTACACCCCGCGGCTCGTCAAGTGGTCGAATGCCCGATTCGGCCCGGGGGCGGCTCTCCTCGTGGTCGGCGCCGTTCTCGCGCTCGCCGGCGTGGTCTTCGTACGCCGTCTCCTGAGCGCCCGCGCGGCATTCCCGTGGCCGCACCTCGCGCTGGCCGCTCTCGGGCTGGCCGCCTCGGCCACCTGGCTTCTGCTCGCCTCCTCGCCGATCGGCCGCGTTCACCTGCCGGAGTACGGGTTGCTCGCCATCCTCACCGCCCGGGCTCTCGGCGGCGGCGCAGGCGCGGCCTTCGGCAGCGGTGTCGCGGCCGCGAGCGTCGGCTTTCTCGACGAACTGGTGCAACTGGTCACGCCGGGCCGGGTCTTCGACTGGTGGGACGTTGCGCTCAACGTCGCGGCCGCGCTCCTCGGCGGTCTCGCCTGCGCCTGGTGGCGCTGGACGGCCAGGGGGCGGCCGTGACCCCTGCCCGCCGCCTGCTGCTGCTGACCCCGGCCGCGGTGCTCGCCGCGGCGACGCTGCTGCCGGCGGGGTGGGTGTCGCCCGTCCCGCTCTGTCTCGTCAAGGGGCTCACGGGCCTCGACTGCCCAGGCTGCGGCATGACACGAGCGTTCCTGTTCATCGGTCACGGCCAGATTGCCGCCGCAATGGCGCTGCACCCCGCAAGCGTCCTCGCCTACGCGATCGTGGCGGCGCTGGCCGCGACCGGCATCGCGCGGATCCTCCGCGATCGTCCCCCGTGAACCGCAACCAAGGAGACGCCATGTATTGCAGCTTCTGCGGCACGTCCCTCCCCCCCGACGGCAGCCCCTGCCCCGTCTGCGCAGCCGGCAGCGTCTCGGCGGCGATTCCCGCGGCAGCCGCGTCGCCCACCGACATCTCCCCCCGCGACAAAGGGGTCCTGATCCTGCTCGCTTCGCTGCTGGGGAGTTTCGGCGTCGACCGCTTCTACCGCGGCGAGATCGGCGTGGGCGTTCTCAAACTGCTGACTTTCGGCGCCTGCGGGATCTGGACGATCGTGGACTTCATCCTCTACTGCGTGGGGACCCCGCCGACCGACGTCGAGGGCCGCGTCATCCTCGACAAGCGCACGGTCGAACGCCTGCGGGGTTAGTCCCCCAGGAACCGCGGCACCTGCCGCAGGTCGCGGATCGAACCCGCCCCGGGGACGCGGCCGCGCGGATCGTAGAGCAGCGCCCGCAGACCCGCCGCCGCCGCGCCCGCGACGTCCTCCTTCGGCCGGTCGCCGACCATCAGCGCCTCGGGGGGGTCGACGCCGAGCGCGTGCAGCGCGGCGGCGTAAATCCGCGGCGAGGGCTTCGCCCAGCCGGTCTCGGCGGAGACGATGACGGCTGCGAAAAAGGGGCGCAGGCCCAATTCGGCGACAACGCGGTGCAGCCGGGCGTCGTAGTTCGAGACCAGACCGATCTTCAGTCCGCGCGCCCTGAGCGTCCGGAGCGTCTCGACGGCGCCCGGCACGGGACGCCAGGCCTCGCCGCGAGAGAACGCTTCGAAGCCCGCGGCGATCACGGCGCCGGCCGGAACGCCGCAACCGGCCCGCTCGAAGGTGCGGGCGACGACCCGCGTCCACCAGCGCCGCTCGCGCGGCTCCGAGGTCTGCAGCCCCGAGCGGCCGCAGAAGCGTTCCGGGTAAAGCTCGCGGTAGGCCGGGCGGAACGCCGCCTCGAGGGCACGCGCCGGGCAGCGCAGCCCAAGCCCGGCGGCGGCGCGGGCATAGACCGAGCCGACGGAGGGCCAGGGACGGATCAGGGTGTCGACGGCATCGAACAGGACGGCGGAGGTACGGGACCCGCCGACGCGGGCCACGGCCGACGGTATCACGGGCAGGTGCGACCGGTGCTGCGCCGCGCGTTCATGACCATGTTCAAGGCTGCAGCGGCGTTGCGGCCGACGCATGCCGCTCGATGAACTGGACGCGGAAGATTTCGAGCAGCGCCTGCACCATCGCGAGCACGAGCGGCCCGTAGACGACCCCGAGGAGCCCCGCGAGGTTGAGCCCGCCCATGATCGCGAAAAAGAGCAGCAGCGGGTGCATCCGCACCGGCCCCTTGACCACGAAGATCCGGATCACGTTGTCGGCGTTCGAGATGACCACCGCGCCCCAGACCAGGATGAAGAGACCCGCGCCGGTGTGTCCCTGGAGCAGCAGCACGAGCCCCGCCGGCACCCAGACGACCGCCGTGCCGATGACCGGCACCAGGCTCGTGAACGCCATGACGAAGCCCCAGAGCACGCCGGGGAACCCGACGAGCATGAAGGCCAGCCCGCCCAGCACCCCCTGGACGACGCCGACGACGCCGCTGCCCAGGACGGCCGACTTGATGATCCCGACGAAGGTGCGGGAGAGGATGCCCCGGTGTTTCTCGTGGAGCGGCGCCAGCCCCCAGGCGTACTCGGCGAACGCCGCCCCGTCGAGCAGCACGAAGAACAGCGAGAAGAGCACCACGGCGAAGGTGCCGACGGTCGAGAGCACGTTCGAGGCCACGGCGGTGCCGAAGGCGACGCCGTAGCCGCTGAGCTTCTGGAGGAAGTTCAGGAACACCCCCTTGAGGTTGAGGGCCTGAGTGTCGAGCCAGGGGGCGTGCGCGGCAAGCCAGCCCTCGACCGCCGACCAGTTCCGGAATTGCAGGATGGCGTCCAGGCTGCCGTCCTGGGCCTTGAGGCTCAGTCCCTGGTAGAGATCGAGGGCCTGCTTGGTGAACAGGATGCCCATCCCGACGAGCGGCAGAATGACGCTGAGCACGACCACGAGGACGGTGACGAAAGCCGCGAGGACCCGGCGCCCGCCGAAGAGTCGCTTGAGCCGCTTGAAGAGCGGATAGAAGACGATGTCGAGAATGGCGGGGATACCGATAGCCGAGAAGAAAGGCGGAAAAACCGTACAGGCGAAAGACAACGCAAATCCCAGGGC
>JANOHV010000229.1:0-1933 GCA_031406795.1 Candidatus Rokuibacteriota bacterium | reverse complement strand
GCCGAACTCGGCGCGCTTCTTTTCGCCGACGCCGGTGATGCCTTCCATCTCGCCGACGCGGGTGGGATAGCGGCGGGCCATCTCGCGGAGGGTGGCGTCGCCAAAGACAACATAGGCGGGGACCTTGCGCTCGTCGGCGAGACGCTTGCGCAGGGCGCGGAGGTGCTCGAAGAGGATCTCGTCGCAGGCGATGTCGCCCTCGCGGCGGGTGACGCGCCTCGCCTTGGGCAGGTCCATGGGCTTGGTGAGCGTGATGGGCGAGCGGGAGCGGAGCACCTCGCGACCCGCGGGCGTGAGCTCGAGCGTGGCGAACTCGCCGGCGGCGACGGTGAGGTAGCCGAGGCGCATCAGCTCGCGGCCGATGGCGGCCCAGGCGGGGCGGGGCAGGTCCCGGCCGATGCCGTAGGTCGTGAGCCGGTCATGGCCCCAGCGCGCGATTTTCTCGGTGTCGGCGCCGGTGAGGACCTCGACGAGGTGGTTCATCCCGACGCTGAAGCTGCCGTGCTGGGCGATGCGGTAGACGCAGGAGAGGAATTTTTGCGCGACGACGGTGCCATCGTAGGTTTCGCGCGGCTCGAGGCAGTTGTCGCAGCCGCCGCAGTTGTCGGACGTGAATTTCTCGCCGAAGTAGGCGAGGAGTTCGGCGCGGCGGCAGCCGGCGCTTTCGGCATAGTGCACGATCTGGCGGAGCTGGGCGCGGGCGACGGACTGCTCGTGCTCGTCGGTGATCTCGGCGAGGAAGTGCGTCTGCTTGGCGATGTCGCCGGCGCTGAAGAGCAGGAGGCAGTCCCCGGGCAGGCCGTCGCGCCCGGCGCGGCCGGTTTCCTGGTAGTAGCCCTCGATGTTCTTGGGCAGGTCGTGGTGGATGATCCAGCGGACGTTGGGCTTGTTGATGCCCATGCCGAAGGCGATGGTCGCGCAGATGATGCGGGTTTCGTCCCGGAGGAAAAGGTCCTGGTTGCGGGTGCGCGTGTCGGCATCGAGACCGGCGTGGTAGGGGCGGGCGAGGAAGCCGCGGCCGGCGAGGGATTCGGCAACCCGCTCGGCGGTGGCGCGGCTGGCGCAGTAGATGATGCCGCTCTCGGTCTCGCGGGCGCGGACGAAGTCGATGATCTGTTTCGCGGGCTGGTCCTTGGGGATGACGCGGTAGGCGAGGTTGGGGCGGTTGAAGCTGGCGACGAAGGTCGCGGGGTCGTGCAGCTTGAGGTGTTTGATGATATCGGTGCGGACGCGGCCGGTCGCGGTGGCGGTGAGGGCCATCACGGGCACGCCGGGGAGCAGGTCGCGGAGCTTCGCGATCTGCCGGTACTCGGGGCGGAAATCGTGGCCCCACTCGGAAATGCAGTGGGCCTCGTCGATGGCGATGGCGGTGACGTTCCACGCCTTCAGGTTCTCCTGCCAGTTGTCGAGCATCAGGCGCTCCGGGGCGACATAGAGCAGCCGCCATTCGCCGCGGTGCAGGCCGGCCAGGCGGGAGCGGGCCTCGTCGGCCTCAAGGGTGGAGTTGAGATAGGTGGCCGCGACGCCCGCGGCCTGGAGCTGGTCGACCTGGTCCTTCATCAACGCGATGAGGGGCGAGACCACGACGGTCAGGCCCGGCCGCAACAGGGCCGGGAGCTGGAAGCAGAGGGATTTGCCGCCACCGGTCGGCAGGAGGGCGAAAACGTCGCGGTTGGCGAGGGACGCCTCAATGATCTCGCGCTGCAGCGGATGGAAGCTGCCGTAGCCGAAGGTGGTCTTGAGAGTAAGGAGAAGGTCGTCCACAAAAACATCCAGAATGCGTGACGGCCCGTGCGCACAGCAAGCCCGCAACGCCGGCCGAGGGCGAGCTGAATTTTGGTGGAGGCCGTTTTTCGACTGTAGCCCGACTTCCGCAACTGGAGGCAATGGGCGGTGGAAGTGATTGATGAGGCGAGCCACGAGGCCAAAGGTC
>JANOHV010000206.1:0-30389 GCA_031406795.1 Candidatus Rokuibacteriota bacterium | reverse complement strand
TTGAAGAATTCATAGAAGGAACGGCTGACGGTGACCACCCTGAGGTCTTGATCCAGCGAAATCAGGGGTTCACGCACGGTGTTGATGACACTCTCGGCGAATTCACTGACTTCATCCGCGGTTTTCTTGATAACTTCGAGTTCTTTGCGGGTTTTTTCCAGACCGGCCTCTATCACCTTGCGCTCGGTGATGTCCTCGATGGCCAGCAGGATGATCCGCTCCTTACCTTTTCCCCTGAGAATCTGTCGGGCGTTCAGCAGCATGACGCGTCGGCCGATGGCGGAAAAGACGTGTTCGACCTCGTAATTGTCGAAGGTCGCCTTCTTGGGCAGGATGTCCTCCAGCAGCTCCCGCAACTTGGGGATATCCCACTGCTTGTTCCCCAGGTCGTAGATCAACTGCCCCACCGTCTCCTCGGGATTGGCCTTGAAGACGTCGTAGAAGCTGCGGCTGACGGTCACCACCCGCAAATCCTGGTCCAGAACGATCAGCGGCTCCCGCACGGTGTTGATGATGCTCTCGGCGTATTCACTGACCATCAGCACCTGCTTCGCCTTTTTCTGCTCGGTGATATCGTGCATGATCGCCGACACGCCGCGGACACTGCCCGACGCGTCCTGGATCGATGATAGCGTCAACGAGATGTCGATCACGGCCCCGTCTTTCCGCAGACGCTTCGTTTCGTAATTGGCGATCGCTTCCCCGTCTTGCAGTCTCTTGATCTGGTTGCGTATTTCGTCTTCATACCCGGGAGGCGCCAGCAGAGAAATGTTCTTGCCCCGCATCTCCTCTTCCGTATAACCGTAGATTCGCTCGGCCGCCTTGTTCCAGCTCGTCACATCGCCGTGCAAGTCTTTGCCGATGATGCCGTCAAGGGAAGTGTTGACGATCGCCGCCAACCGATGATACGTCTCGTCCCGTCTCTTGCGCTGGGTGATATCCTCGATCGCCAGCAGGATGACTCTCGGCTTTTCCGGCGGGCGGGGGATCCTCCGGGCATTCAACAGCATGACGCGCCTGCCGATCGAGGCGAAATCGTGTTCGACCTCATAGTCGTCGAAGGTCGCCTTCAGGGGAAGGATGGTTTCCAGCAGCTCCCGGAGCTTGGGGATATCCCACTGCCTGTTTCCCAGGTCGTAGATGAGCTGCCCCACGGTCTGCTCGGGATTCACCTTGAACACTTCATAGAAGGAGCGACTCGCGGATACGACCCGCAGGTCCTGATCCAGAACGATCAGGGGCTCTCGTACGGTATTGACGATACTTTCCGAGTATTCCTGGGCGCTGGCTTCGGTGCTTATCCCGGGCATCTTCCGTCTCCCTGCTCTCGGTGCGGCCTTGGGTTCACCCTGAACCAGGGTTGGCGTCTCAACCGCGGGGCGGCGCTCTCAGCGCGCATAGTGGTAGTACCGGTTCAAGTCGAAGAGCCCGCCGTCCGTCGGCTCATCCTCCAAAAAGCGTTTCTGAAACCAGTCGTAGGCCTCCCACAGTCTCTCGTCGGCCCGGTTGACGCCGTACCGTGACAGTCGTTCGAGGTCTCTCGGGCCCTTCTCGAAATGCGCGAGCAGATCGATGAAGTCCGGGAAATCCTCTTCCCGGACGTCGAAGAAGTAGTTCGGGTAGGAGCCGACGAGGCCCGGGATGAAATCGGCGCTGTCCTTCGACGCGTCAAGCGCGCCGCTCTCGCCGAACAGGTACGCGACGTTGTCGTGCCAGCGATTGACCACGATCGAGCAGGCGACATCCCGGCCGCTCTTCAGGCGGATTCTCAGGTAGGCCAGGTTGGCGTTGAAGTCGTCGACCAAAGCGAGGAAGGGCCTGCCGGGCTGGGTCAGAACGCGCAAGGCCCGCAGGTAGTCGATCGCAGCTTCAGGTTTTCCCGGCAAGCCGGGATAGACCTCTCCCGCCCGCAGATAGTTCACCGGGTCGAAGCCGATCTTCGCGGCGGGCGCGAGATGATCGTTCACGAGCGCCTCGATGAACTCGCGCTGCGGCTCCGTGGTGACGAAGGGGATCTTCGCGGGCAGCGCGGTCGGGTAATAGTGCATCTTCTCGAGATCGACATCCCGGTACCAGGACTGCATGATCTCCCGCCGCAGCGAGGGGGGCAGAAAATCCAGGAAGTAGCTCTCCCCTTCGACGCGCAGCTCGTCCATGTAGTTGCGCAGCGCCAGCTGGTGTCCGGCCGTGCCGTAGACGTCGAAACCGGCGACGAGCCCATAGTAGACCCGCTCCAGCAGCGGGAAATCGACGACCCACATGGTTTTCGGCAGGTTGCCGAGCAGTCCGCGGTGCACGGACGCGCTCTCGAAATGGCGATAGATGGTGAGCGCCGGGGTGTCCGAGGAGACCGCACCCTTCCAGATGGACTCATAACCGAGACCGCGGTAGTTGTGCGCCGTGTAGAAGTCCTGGCGAACCCGGTAGAATTCCACCGCGGCTTTGCGGTACTCATCGGTCAGCGCGTCGAAGATGCCGAAGTCGCTCCCTTTCTCCGTGGGCAGGCGCAGTTTGTCGTAGTGCAGTTTCAGGAATGCCGGATAGGCGACGCTCAAGTCGTGGTCGGGGTCCACGAACATGACCCAGAAATGATCGTCGAGCACATTGAGCGCGATCTGACCTTTGCAGACCGGACCGTGAATGAAGCTCATGATGATGTAGTTCACATTGTCGAGCAGGAACTGGTAGCGCGAACGCGGGGGGATCTGCTCGAACGCCGCGAAGGGATTGGCGCTCAGCCTCGGGTCATATCCCACCGGGTGCGGGGGCTGCAGCCATTCGGGCGCAATGAACAACTCGTCGAAGCGTTGCAGCTTCGCATCGTCCAGCACGAACACCAGGTGCGTCTTCACGACGATCGTGGCGTGGATCTTCCGGAAGCGATAATAGACGCGAGTCGCGCCCGGGTCGTCATACGGGCGCACGGTGGCGACGAGGTCGAGCGGCTCGCCCGGTGCGGTCCGCGAACGGACCAGCTCGAAGAAGTCGGGGCTCGCGCCGCCGAAGTTCAGATGCGCCAGAAAGAGATGCTCGTAGAGGTAGCGAGCGGTCATGGCGTGCTTGGCGTCGTCCTGGTTGAAGAAAGCTTCCCACTGCGCGATGGCCAACGCATCCGCCGCCGTTGGCGAGACGAGTTCCAGCTGTTCGGCCGCGGCCGGTCCTCTCGCGCCCTGGACCAGCCAGCCCGCCAGGAGCTCGAACTCTTCCTGCTTCAATGGAGGGAAGCCGAAGGGCATGCCGCGGTTCGGGTGCTTTTCGAGGTATTCCCCGAGCTCCTTCCCGTTCTCGGCGCAGGTCAGGTCTTCCGCTTCCGCACGGTACTCGCCGACGCTCTCCGGGTTCTTCATCTTGTGGGAGAGCAATTCGATCATCGTGGAATCGTTCAATCCACCCGACGCATTGCTGTCGGTGACGCTGAAGAACGACTTGCTGCGCCACTCTTCGGTGCTTCGGGCGTCGGTGAAGAGCCGCGTCGGATCCATGGTCCTCAGCCGCGAGGCGTTGTAGATCGCCTTTTTCGTCGCTCCACGGTCCGCGCCTTCGAACGAGTCCAGCTTGAGCTGGCAGGGCGAGTTGTAGCAGGAGTGGCAGACGACGCAGCGCTTGTCGAGCAGCGGTTTGACCTCCTGCAGAAAATCGATCGTCCGGGCCGGCGCGTTGAAAGCCACCGGAACCGGCGGCGCCACGGCACAGCCGGCGAGCAGCCCGATCGTCACCAGAACCAGACGGATCTGCCCGTCGGCTTTGTCCCTCATCGCACACGCCCCCCCTGCAATCTCTGCCTGCATCAATCGTGCCGTCGGCTGGCCTGCACGCCGAGCGGAACACGCAACTGTCGGAAATGCTGTCGATATCATATACGGTCGGCGCAGAAATCGGAAACTCAGGCTCGGGCTGTTGAGCCCCTTAATGAGACGACCACTCCGGATCACCGCTTCTCGATCTGTCTTTCTCGCGGCAGGAATACAACAAGATCCAAGAGTTGCCATGAACGCTGCATCGCTGACGGCGGGGCTGTTGTCACGTAATGCAATTTCGAAACATCCAACATAACGAAACTGCTTTTTGTGCAGATGTCCGTTTCCGTGCGCGGCCGGCCGGCCGCGATGCGCAAGAGTCGATGTGCGGCCCAAATCCGCGCGTAACGCGCGGATCAGCTGAGGCAGGCTTGTTGACTGGTCTTGTTTTTCGTGTCTGGTGGTTCATGCCGGACCGTGCGGTTCGCTGCAAGCGTTGCTTGACCGCTGCCCCCCTGCTCCTCGTGAGCGAAATCAGGCTCTTCCCGGTGAGTTGAGATGCCTGCTGTTCTGCTGGATCCGCGCGTACGCGCGGATCTAGGTGCGGACCGTCGAATATCGATGCCGCCCGTTGCGCAATTCGCCTGCAAGGAGGATTATTACTTCAGCATGACTGGATCGCGGCCCGGGAAACGATTCTCGAGGACGGCCTTTCTCCGGACAAGCTTGAGAGTGCCGGAACCAGCCGCGTGAACTCGATCTCGAGAATGGCAAGCACCTTCAGAAAACAGGAGACCTCATCGTTGAAGACCGGCAACAAGGCCTTTCCCGGCAGCCGGCCGCGGTTGCGTACGCTCTTCTGCGGCACGGACCTGGCGCAGAAGTTCGCCGTTTCCGAGCCGCCGTTGCGGTCGGAGCTCTTCAGCAGCGACCAGATGGAGCTGCATGGCAGGGTTCTGGCCGGCCGGCACCAGCTGAGCCCGGGCCATTCTCCCGACCAGCTTCTGGCGCGGCTGGCCGAGAATGAAGCCATCCTCACCGCGACCCGCAGCCTGCTGCTGGAGGCGCTTCTGACCGATCGCCGGATCACGCCGGCCGGCGACTGGCTGCTCGACAACTTCTACCTGATCGAAGAGCAGATCCGTACGGCCAGGAGACACCTGCCGAAAGGCTACAGCCGCGAGCTGCCTCAGCTGCGGGACTGCCCATCGGCCGGGCTGCCGCGCGTGTATGACATTGCGCTGGAGACGATTTCGCACAGCGACGGACGGATCGACCCGCAGAGCCTCAGCAGGTTGGTTGCCGCCTACCAGAGCGTCTCCGTCCTGAAGCTGGGGGAGTTGTGGGCCATCCCCATCATGCTGAGGCTCGCGTTGATCGAAAACCTCCGTCGCATCGGGGCGCGGATCGCGGCCGACCGGCTCGACCGCAACCAGGCCGATCACTGGGCGGACCGGATCCTCGAGGTCGCCGGCAAAGACCCCAAGAGCCTGATTCTGGTCATCGCGGACATGGCGCGCTCGAACCCGCCGCTGAAGAGCGCGTTCGTTGCGGAATTTGCCCGCCGGCTTCAGGGCCGTGGGCTGGCGCTGGCCATGCCGCTCACCTGGGTAGAACAGCGGCTCTCCGAGTCCAGCATGACGATCGACCATCTGGTGCAGTCGGAGAGCCAACAGCAAGCCGCGGATCAGGTCTCGATGAGCAACAGCATCGGCAGCCTCCGGTTCCTCGGCACGATGGACTGGCGCGCGTTCGTCGAGACGATGAGCGCGGTCGAGCAGACCCTGCGCGAGGACGGCGACGGGACCTACGGCAACATGGATTTCTCGACGCGCGACCAGTACCGACACGTGGTTGAAAGAATCGCCAAGGGCGGCCGGCTCTCGGAGAGCGAGGTGGCGGCCGCGGCGATCCGGCTCGCCCGGCAGAGCGCGTCCGGGGGCGACGGCGCGCCGGGCGACGATCGGCGGGCGGCTCACGTGGGCTATTACCTCGTCGACCAGGGAGTCTCGCAGCTTGAAATGCTGGCCGGGGTGCGAGCACCGCCCACCGCAGTCCTCCGGAGTGTGGGCTCCCGGTTCCCGGTGCCCCTGTATCTGGGCGCGATCACGCTGCTGACGGCGCTCCTCAGCGCAGGTTTGCTCGCCCGGGCGCACCATGCCGGCTTGTCGCATTGGCTGCTCGCGGCAACCGGCATCCTCGCGGTGCTCTGCACCAGCCAGCTCGCGGTAGCCGTGGCGAACTGGCTGGCGACGCTGCTGGTCGGCCCGCAGCAACTGCCGCGCATGGACTTTTCCAAGGGCATCCCGCCCGAAGCGCGGACCCTCGCCGTTGTCCCGACCATGCTCGTCAGCGCCCCGGGCATCGAGGACCTCGTGGAGGCGCTGGAGGTGCGGTTCCTCGCGAATCGCGACGAGAACCTGCTCTTCGGCCTGCTCACCGACCTGCAGGATGCGGCCGAGGAGACCCTGGCGGCGGACGGACCGCTCGTTCTGCTGGCCCGCCGGAGGATCGAGGCACTGAATCAGAAGTACCGGAGCCCGCACGGCGCCCCGTTCTGCCTTTTTCACCGCCCCCGCCGCTGGAATCCCCGGGAGCGGGTCTGGATGGGTTACGAGCGCAAGCGCGGGAAACTCTCGGCATTGAACTCCCTGTTGCGCGGCAAAAGCGAGGACGGGACCGCTGCTCGCGCGCGGGAGCGCTTCTCGCTCATCATCGGCGAGACTGCGGTGCTGACGACGGTCAGGTACGTGATCACCCTGGACACGGATACGCAGCTGCCGCGCGATTCGGCGCGCCAGCTCGTGGGGGCCATGGCGCACCCCTTGCACCGTGCGCATTTCGACGAAGACCGGCAGCGCATCGTTGCCGGGTACGGCATCCTGCAGCCGCGGGTGGCGGTGAGTCTGCCGGGCACGAACCGCTCGCGCTATGCGCGCCTGTACGGAAGCGACCCCGGCATCGACCCGTACACGCGCGCCGTCTCGGACGTCTACCAGGACCTCTTCCGTGAAGGCTCCTTCATCGGCAAGGGGATCTATGACGTCGACGCCTTCGAACGGGCGGTGGGCGGACGTTTCCCCGAGAACCGGATCCTCAGCCACGATCTCATCGAGGGCTGTTACGCGCGCGCCGGGCTCCTGAGCGACGTCATGCTCTACGAGGAGTTTCCCAGCCGCTACGACGCAGACGTGAGCCGCCGGCACCGCTGGATTCGCGGGGATTGGCAGCTGCTGCGCTGGCTGCTGCCGGGCGTTCCCGGCCCCGACGGGAGACGCCACAAGAACCCCCTCTCGGTTCTGTCCCGCTGGAAGCTCCTGGACAACCTGCGGCGCAGTCTCGCGCCTGCTGCGGCGGCGTCCCTGCTCGTGCTGGGCTGGTCGGTCCTGGCATCGCCCTGGTTCTGGACCCTGACGGTCCTCGGCATCGTGCTGATCCCGTCCCTGATTGCCGCGTTCCTCGACCTGCTCCGGAAACCGGACGATCTGCGTCATGGGCAGCACCTCGCCACCGTCGGACGCTCGACCGTCAGCCGTCTTGCTCAGGGTGTCCTGACGCTGGCATTCCTCCCCTACGAAGCCTATTTCAGTCTGGATGCGATCGTGCGGACCATCGGGAGAATGTTGATCACGCACCGGCGGCTCCTCGAGTGGAGTCCGTCGGGCGACGCCGACCGTGCGAGCCGCAAGAACGCGGAGGGGTTCGCGGGCACCTGTCGCTCGATGGGGATCGCCCCGGTCATTGCCGCCGCCACGCTGGCCTGTCTGGCGCATTCGTGGCCGGCGTCGTTGGCGGCGGCCGCCCCCCTGCTGGGCCTCTGGTTCTTCTCGCCCGTCATCGCCTGGCTGATCAGCCGGCCGTTCGCCCGCACCAAGGCGCGGCTGCGGCCCGAGCAGACGCTCTTTCTCCAGAAGCTGTCCCGAAAAACCTGGGCATTTTTCGAGAGGTTTGTCGGCCCTGACGATCACTGGCTGCCGCCCGACAACTATCAGAACCACCCGGCTCCCGTCGTCGCCCACCGGACATCGCCGACGAACATGGGACTCGCGTTGCTCGCGAACATGGCCGCCGCCGACTTCGGCTACCTCTCCGCCGGTCAACTCGTCGAGCGCACGACCAATGCCCTGGCCACGATGGAAGCGCTGGAACGCCACCGCGGTCACTTCTTCAACTGGTACGACACCCAATCCCTCAAGCCGCTCTCGCCCCGGTACGTTTCGAGCGTGGACAGCGGGAACCTTGCCGGTCATCTGCTCACGCTTCGGCAGGGACTGCTCGCGCTTCCCGAGCAGGCGATCCTGAATCCCCGCGTCTTCGCGGGGCTCCGCGACACGCTCGGGATTCTGCTCGACGCGGCGGCCGACGCCCGTGCCGGCGATGCAGTCACCGCCGCACTCGCCAGGCTGCAGCAGGCGCTGGAAGCGGCGTGCGCTGCACCGGCGACTGCGCTGGCGCCGGTGCGGCTGCAGCTCGAACAGCTCGCGGAGCACGCAGCGCAGGTGCGCGCCGGCATCGACGGGATGAGCCTCGGCCCGGAGCACCCGGCCGGCTGGTGGACGCGCGCCTTTGCCGCGCAATGTCGCGCCGCACTCGATGAACTGCTGCTGCTCGCCCCGTCGAGCAGCGACGTCGGCGACGGGATCCCGACGCTGCGCGAACTCGCGCGCCGGGGAAACCCGCAGGCCGTCGGGAGGATCGCCGCGCTCGAAAGGCTGGCGCGTCAATCCGGGGAGCTCAGCCGCATGGAGTACGACTTCCTGTACGACCGGGCGAGTCACCTGCTGGCCATCGGCTACAACGTCGACGCCCACCGGCGGGACACGAGTTACTACGACCTGCTCGCGTCGGAGGCGCGACTCTGCACCTTCGTCGCGATCGCGCAGGGCCAATTGCCGCAGGAGAGCTGGTTCGCCCTGGGGCGACTGCTCTCGAACGTCGGCGGTGAACCGATCCTCGTTTCCTGGAGCGGCTCGATGTTCGAATACCTGATGCCGCTTCTGGTGATGCCGGCCTATGAACGCACGCTGCTCGATGCCACCTGCAAGGCGGCGGTGGCCCGGCAGATCGAGTACGGCAGCAAGCGCGGGGTGCCCTGGGGCATTTCGGAATCCGGCTACAACACGATCGACGCTCATCTCAACTACCAGTACCGCGCCTTCGGCGTACCCGGCCTGGGACTCAAGCGTGGCCTCGCGGACGACCTGGTCATCGCGCCGTATGCTTCGGCCCTGGCGCTGATGGTGGCGCCCGAGGCGGCGTGCCTGAACCTGCAGCGGCTCGCCGCGGCGGGAGCCATGGGGCAATTCGGCTTTTATGAAGCGATCGATTACACCGCTTCACGTCTGCCGCGCAGACAGGCGAGCGTGGTGATCCGCTCCTTCATGGCCCATCACCAGGGGATGACCTTCCTCTCCCTGGCCGCGCTGCTGCTGGACCAGCCGATGCAGAAGCGCTTCGCGGCGGACCCCTTGTTTCAGGCGACCGCGCTGCTGCTCCAGGAGCGGGTGCCCCGGGCGACGGGGTACTATTCGCAGACCACCGACCTCGCCGACTCCCCCTCGACCCCCGCCGGGGCGGCGCCGGTCGTGCGTTCGTTCAGCAGTGCCGACACGTCGTCTCCCCAGGTGCAGCTGCTGTCGAACGGCAGATACCACGTGATGATCACGAACGCCGGCGGCGGCTCCAGCCGCTGGAAGGACCTCGCCGTCACGCGCTGGCGCGAGGACAGCACCCGCGACGAGTGGGGCTCGTTCTGCTATCTCCGTGAGGTCGCGAGCGGGGAGTTCTGGTCGGCGGCGTTCCAGCCGACGCTCAAACGCCCGGAGGAATACGAAGCGGTCTTCTCGGAAGGCCGGGCCGAGTTCCGCCGCCGGGACCACGACTTCGAAACCCACACCGAGATCGCGGTTTCTCCCGAAGATGATATCGAGCTGCGCCGGATCACGATCACCAACCACGGCAGAACGCGCCGGGAGATCGAAATCACCAGTTACGCGGAGGTCGTGCTGGCGCCGCCCGCCTCGGACACGCTGCATCCGGCCTTCAGCAATCTGTTCGTTCAGACGCAGATCCTCGAGCAGCGGCAGGCGATCCTCTGCACGCGCCGCCCCCGCTCCCGCGACGAGCACGCGCCGTGGATGTTTCACATGATGGCGGTCCCCGGGGTGGATGCCGGGAAGATTTCCTATGAGACCGATCGCCTGCGCTTCATCGGTCGCGGCAACACGGTCGCGGAGCCGCAGGCCATGACCGGCCCCGCCGCGTCGGGCGGCAGGGTTGGGTCCGCCCCGCTCTCGGGCAGCGCAGGTTCGGTGCTCGATCCGATTGTCGCCATCCGGTATCGGGTGACCCTGGACCCGGACGCGGCGGCCACGATCAACTTCGTCACCGGCGCCGGTGACACCCGGGAGGTCTGTCTGGGTCTCGTCGAGAAATATCAGGACCGGTATCTCGCGGATCGCGTCTTCGATCTCGCCTGGACGCACAATCAGGTGCTCCTGCGGCAAATCAACGCCACTGAGGCCGATGCTCAGCTCTATGGACGTCTTTGCGGCTCCGTGATCTACGCCAATGCCTCGCTGCGCGCGGACCCGGGTCTGATCGTCGCGAACCGCCGCGGGCAATCCGGCCTCTGGGGCTACGCCATCTCCGGCGACCTCCCGATCGTGCTGCTGCGGATCGGCGATCCGGCCAATATCGAACTGGTGCGCCAGCTCGTGCAGGCCCACACCTACTGGCGCCTCAAAGGACTGGCGGTGGACCTGGTGATCTGGAACGAAGACCACGCCGGTTACCGCCAGCTGCTGCAGGAGCGGATCATGGGACTCATCGCCGCGGGCGTCGAAACAACCATGTCGAGTCGACCGGGCGGCATCTTCGTGCGGCCCATCGACCAGATTTCGAGCGAGGACCGCGTCCTGTTCAAGACGGTCAGTCGCGCCATCATCAGCGACAGCTTCGGAGCGCTCGCGGACCAAATCAACCGCCGCGACAGCGAGCCGCCGCTCGTGCCGCGCCTGGCGCAGACCCGCAGCCGGCGCGCACCGACCTCGACCGCCGCGGCAATACCGCTCAGCGATCTGCTGTTCTTCAACGGACTCGGCGGATTCACTCACGATGGCCGAGAATACGTCATTACGACCACGCGCGGAGAGGTGACTCCGGCGCCCTGGGTCAATGTGATCGCCAACCCGCAATTCGGAACGGTCATCTCGGAGAGCGGCGGTGCCTACACCTGGAGCGAAAACGCTCACGAGTTCCGCCTCACCCCCTGGTACAACGACCCGGTCAGCGATGCCAGCGGCGAGGCTTTCTATCTGCGCGATGAAGAGAGCGGTCATTACTGGTCTCCCACGCCCCTGCCGCGCCGGGGCGTGACGCATTATGTCAGCCGCCACGGCTTCGGGTACAGCGTCTTCGAGCACACCGAGGACGGCGTGAGCTCGGAAATGTGGGTGTATGTGGCGCCGGACGCACCGATCAAGTTTACGGTGCTGAAGGTTCGGAACAACTCGGGCCGATCCCGCAGCCTCTCGGCCACCGGATACGTGGAATGGGTGCTGGGAGATCTGCGGCCGAAGACGGCCATGCATGTCAGCACCGAAATCGACCCCAAGACTGGTGCGCTTTTCGGGCGCAACCCGTACCACACGGAGTTTGCCGACCGGACCGCGTTTTTCGACGTGGACGAAGCAAGCCGCAGCGTGAGCGGCGACCGGACCGAATTCCTCGGCCGCAACGGCTCGCTGCGGAACCCGGCGGCGCTGACCCGCGTGCGGCTTTCCGGCAGGGTGGGGGCGGCCCTGGACCCCTGCGCCGCCATCCAGGTCCCGTTCGAGCTGGCCCCGGGGCAGGAACGCGAAATCATCTTCAGGCTCGGCGTCGGCCGCGACTCATACGACGCCGGCCGACTCGTGCGCCGGTTCCGGGGCTCCGCCGCCGCGCGCGAGGCGCTCGAACGGGTCTGGCACTACTGGAATCACACCCTCGGCGCCGTGCAGGTGGAAACACCGGATGACTCCGTCAATGTGCTGGCCAACGGCTGGCTGTTGTACCAGACGCTGGCCTGTCGCCTCTGGGCGCGCAGCGGCTACTACCAGTCGGGGGGCGCCTTCGGTTTCCGCGACCAGCTGCAGGATGGGATGGCGCTTGTCCACGCCGAGCCGCAGCTGGTGCGCGACCACCTCCTGCTCAGCGCGGCCCATCAGTTCAGGGAGGGGGACGTCCAGCACTGGTGGCATCCCCCCGCCGGGCGGGGCGTGCGCACGCACTGCTCCGACGACCTGCTCTGGCTGCCCCTGGCGGTGTGCCGCTATGTGCTGACGACCGGGGACACCGGAGTTCTGGACGAGACCGTCCGCTTCATCGAGGGCCGCGCGGTCGGCAAGGACGAGGACTCCTATTACGATCTCCCCCACGCGTCCGAGGAAGCGGCGAGCTTGTACGAGCACTGTGTGCGGGCCATCAATCGCGGCCTCACCAGCGGCGCGCACGGCCTGCCGCTGATCGGCACGGGTGACTGGAACGACGGCATGAACATGGTCGGCGCACACGGCAAGGGGGAGAGCGTCTGGCTGGGATTCTTCCTCCACGCCGTATTCGGGGAATTCGGCGAGATTGCGCGGCGACGCGGCGATCTCTCCTTTTCCGGGCGCTGTCGGGAGGAGGCCGCCCGGCTGCGCGGAAATCTCGAGGAGCATGGCTGGGACGGCGGGTGGTACCGCCGCGCGTACTTCGACGACGGCTCGCCGCTGGGTTCCGCGGACAATGCCGAATGCCAGATCGATTCGATCGCGCAGAGCTGGTCGGTGCTCTCGGGCGCCGGGGATGCCGGGCGCGCGCGCACGGCCATGGATGCGCTGGACAAGCGCCTCGTTCGCCGCGACCAGGGACTGATCCAGCTCCTGGACCCGCCGTTCGACACGTCGAGCCTGAATCCCGGCTACATCAAGGGCTACGTCCCGGGGGTCAGGGAGAACGGCGGGCAATACACGCATGCGGCGATCTGGGCGGCGATGGCCTTCGCCGCGTTGGGCGACCGCAGCCGCGCATGGGAGCTGCTGACCATGATCAACCCGGTACACCACGCGGGATCTCCCGAAGATGTCGCGAGATACAAAGCGGAGCCGTATGTCGTCGCCGCCGACGTCTACGCGGTCTTTCCGCACACCGGCCGCGGGGGCTGGAGCTGGTACACCGGATCGGCGGGCTGGCTGTACCGGCTGATCATGGAATCACTCCTCGGGCTGAGGCGCGAAGGGGAGCGACTGCGTCTTGCGCCGTGTCTCCCGGCGGATTGGCCGGCCTTCAAGATTCACTACCGGTATCGGGAGACCGTCTACCACATCGCGGTGCGCCAATCGAGCGACGGCAGCCCCGGCCTGAGCGTCGACGGCGTCGAGCAACCCGACGGGGCGATTGCGCTCGTCGACGACCATCAGGAGCATGAAGTCGAGGTCAGGCTGGCTCCAGGAGCCTAGCCGGTCGCTGAAAGCCGTCGACGCAACCGGCGCCGGGCTTGCCACCCGCCGATGCTCGTGGCAGGATGAATGCGGATTGCGGCCGCCGTGCGAGGGCGCATCGCGGCGCATTCAGTTCGCCGGCGTTCGTCGTCGTGCGCGAATACAAGGAGCGGCCCACGGCAAAACGAATGGTCTTTTCTTCTCCCGGCGCACGCGGCCGGATCCTGGTCGGCGGTGGCGTTCTTCTGGTCCTGCTCCTGGCTGCGGTTTTTCGCGGCCCCCTGCTTGATCCGCTCATGGTCATCGTTCTGCGCCAGACGCTCGGTCTGCACGCCACGGTTGCGCAGGTCGGGGGAACCCTCGCGACCGGTCTGGTCGTCCGGGGGTTGGACGCGCGCGGGGAGGCCGGGGCGCCCCTCGCCGCATTCGCGGCCGAGCGCATCAGCGCCCGTTACTCTCTCGCGTCCCTGCTGCGCGGCAGAGAGGCCTTCCTCGATTCGCTCGAGGTGACCGTCGACGGGGCACGGATCGTCCTCGATCTGACTGCCCCGGCAGCCGCCGGTTCGAACGCGGCGAAGCCGGCCGGCGGATCTTCATTGCCCCGATTGCCGCAGCTGAGGGTGCGCAATTCCCTGCTGCGCGTGGTCGGCCCGGGCTACACCCTCGAGGCCGACGGGCTGCAGGGTCTGGTGGGGCGCGCCAATCGGGCGCAGGAGCAGTCCGTGGATCTCCAGGCCGAGCGCTTCTCGCTGCGGCATCCCTCGCTGCGGGAGGGAACCATCTCGCTGGCAATCGCGGGGCGCTACGAGCCGCGGCGGCTGTCGATCACCGCGGCGCAGGTGAACGGCGAGCCGCTCGTGGAGCGCGCCCGCCTTGACTTCGGGGAACGCCGGGGGGATTTCGACCTGCAGCTCGCCCTCAGGCTCTGGCAGGGCACGATCGAGTTCGGGATGCTCCGGAGTCCCGCCGGGACCGAGGCGCACTGGAATGCGCGCGGCGTCGATCTGCAGCCGCAGTTGCTCCTCGTCAACCCGGCTCTCGGCGCCCTGCGCGGGCGACTTTCGACGGGCGGCGAGGTGCGACTCGGCGGCGGTGGGGTGGCGACGCTCACCGGCAAGCTCACGCTGGACTGGACGGGAGCCCTGCTCGCCGGGCGCGAGGTGGATCACCTGATACTCGAGGGCTCCGCGGCGCCGGGCGTGGTGCTCGTGGAGCGCGCTGAAGGACTCATCGGACCCAACGAAATCCAACTGCATCAGGTCAGCCTCCCCGCCGCACCCCTCTTTGAAGGTCGCTGGCGCGCGCTCCTCGCCGGGTCCTCGGGAGCCTTCACCGCAGGGCTCGGGGATGTGCCGGCCTTCCTCGCCCTCTGGGGTGTCGGCGCGGGCACTGGCTCCGTCGCGGTACCTGCGCATCGGCTGCAGCTGGAGGGATCCCTGGAGAAGGGGCGGCTCCAGTTCGCGCGGGCGGACCTCGCGACCCGAGCCGGGAAGGCGACGTTCGCTGCACTCACGATGAGCTTCCCGCCCGAGGGGCAGGGGTGGGGGGAGACCGCCTTCAGCGGCAAGGCAACCGTCGATATCCCGAACTTGACGGACGTGTCGGCGCTCTTTCCGGTGCCTCCCCTGAGCGGGTCTCTCCGGGGCGAGATCTCCGGCGCGGGCAGCTTCGCACACCCGGAGGGCGGCGTTTCGCTCCGGGGCCGGGGGGTCAGGGTCGCGGGAAAGACGCTCGGGGACGTGGATCTGGAGGCGCGGGCTTCCGGGGGGAGGATCGAGATCCCCACGCTGCAGGTGCGGCAAGGGGGCAATCACTTCACCGCGCAGAACGTCGTGTTCTCGCCGGCCGCGCTCGCAGCCGCCGACCTCGACGCTGTCCTCGACAGCCTTTCCGGTTCGTTCGCGCTCAGCGCCGCCGATCTCCCTGCCCTGGCGGCCCTGGTGGGAGTCTCGCCGGAATTATCAGCCAGGACGCCTGCGAAACACCTTCTGACGGCGACGGGGACGGTTCGGGGCAGAGCGCTCGCAATCGCCGCGGGATCCTTCGCCGCGGCGGGGGGGGCGGTCACCCTTCGAGCTGCGCGAGTCGTCCTGCCCCCTCGCACGGCGGACTGGAGGATGGAGACGACGATCGGCGGCGAACTGGAGGTCGACCTCCCCGACCTCGGACCGCTCGCGACGATCTTCGATCTGCCGCCGCTGCAGGGCACGCTCAAAGGCCAGGCGCGGATCTCCGGGACCCGGGGAGCGCCCGGCGGCCGGATGGAGGTTTCCGGCCGGGGAATCTCCATCCGCGGTCGGCGCGTCGGCGACGTGGTCCTCAAGGCCACGGCAGAGCCGCAACGGTTGAAGATCGAGACGCTCGAGGTCACCCGCGGCGCAGATCGGCTTCTCGGGCGGGGCGCCTACGACTTGCGGAACAAGCAGGTGCTCGAAGCGGAAGCCGACATCGCGATCGCGGACGTGGCACCGTATCTCGCGGAGTTCGTGCGCGAGGGAATCCCCGTGGCGGGCCGTTTGCACATCGGGCTGCGGGCCGCGGGGCCGCTGCCGGCCTCGCCGATCGCCGTCGAGGCGGAGTTCACCGGGGGGCGCATCGGCAGCATGCGGGAAGTTCGGGGCATCCTCAAGGCGCGATACGCTCCCGGTCTGCTGCGCCTCAGTGCGTTCGACGTGGCCGGAACGGGGGGCCTGGCGGTGAAGGGCGAGGGCACCATTCCCCTGGATCTGACCGCGGAGGCCATTTTTGGCCCCGGTCCCCTCTCCCTCCGGGCTCAGGCGAGCATCCCCTCCCTGGAGGAATTGTCCTTCCTCGTCCCGCCGGCATATGCCGTCACGGGGAGGCTGCGGGCCGATGTCGTCGTCACCGGATCCTGGAAGGAACCCGCAGCCCGCCTGGAAATCCAGGGGGAGCGGCTGCAGTTCCCCCCCGGGACCCGCTTCGCCCCGCCGGACCCCTTTACGCTTGCGGGAACCCTGACCTGGGGCACCGCCGAGGCGCGGGCCGAGAAGGTGCGGCTCGAATCGCCGGCGCTCTCATGCTCCCTGTCGGGCGCGTGGTTCTCGCCGCCGTCGCTCCCGTCGCTCTTCGCCGACCTCGGCGCCGCGGCGACGGGATCGCTCGCCCTCCGCACCTCCTTCAGCTCCCCGGATGTCGGGTGGCTGCGGAAATCGGTGGCGGGGCTCCGGGGACTGTACGGGAGCATGGCGGGCGAGATTGCGATCGACGGGCCGGCCGGCGACCCGGTCCTCTCCGGGGAGATCCGTATCGCGGGTGGGGAATTCCGCTACAAAGATCTGCCGCCGATCGACTCCCTCAACGCCCGGGCAACCGTGGCGCGGCGGCGCGTGACCCTGAGGGAGTTCGGCGGCAACATCGGCGGATCGCCATTCACGCTCGCCGGGTCCCTGGATTTTTCCCACCCCGACGACCCTGACCTCGACCTGCGGCTCCTGGGCACGAACGTTCTTCTGTACCGCGACGAGGGGCTGCGGGTCAGGGCCGACAGCGATCTGACGCTGCGCGGACCGCTGAGCGCGCTCTCGCTGACGGGCGAACTGGCCCTGACCAAGAGCCTCTACCAGAAAGACATCACCGTCGCGAGCCTTTTTTCACGTGAGGACAAGTCGGCAAGACGCCCGAGCCCGGGTCTCGCCGGGATCTCCTTCCCCGAACCGCCGCTGCGAAACATGCGCTTCGACGTGCGTCTGACCGCCCGCGAACCCTTCGAGATCAGGACCACGGTCGTGCGCGGTACCGCCCGACCCGACCTGCGGCTCACCGGGACGGGCCTGCTGCCGATCCTGAGCGGACCGATCCTTGTCGATACCGCCCGGGTGATGCTCCCCTCGGGGAATCTCGAAATCGAACGCGGCACGGTACTGTATCGTGAAGGCGACCCGGACCGCCCCGCGCTCGATTTCGGCGGCCGGATGCAGACGCTGGGTTATGAGATCACCGCCCAGATCGGCGGCACCCTCGCCACCCCGGAGATCATTCTCTCCTCAATCCCCCCCCTGCCGAAGGAGGAACTGCTGCTCTTCGCACTCACCGGCGCGCCTCCGGGGAGCTGGAGCGCGGAGGGCGGCTCCGTCTCCTCCCTGGCGACCCCGATGGCCCTGTACCTCGGCAAGAACGTCATCGGCCAGATTCTCGGGGGCCAGTCAAAATCCGGAAAGACCGCGCTCCAGGACCGGATCGAGTTGCAGATCGGCCGGGAGCTGACCCGGAGCGGGAGCGTGACCGTGGACGCACGCCTGCTGCTGCAGAAGAATCCGATCGGCCGCAACAGCACCTTGTACGTCACGAGCGAGAAGGACATCTACGATCAGTACAACGCCGGGATGAGAATCCTCTTCAAGTTCAAATGAGAGGCGGGGGAACAGCGATGTTTTCAGCGAGGAGCGCCCGGAGGGCTGCACTGCTCCTGGCCGCCGCGCTCAGCGTCGCGCCGGCTGCGCGGGCGGCGACGGTGGTGCGCATCGAGGGGAATGCTGCCATCAGCACGCGGCACCTGCGTGAGGCGGCCACCGCCGAGCTGGCGGGGCTGGAGGAGCCGGCGCGACGAGCGGCCGCCGCCGAAGATGCCGGCTTCCAGATGGAAGGCGTTGGCCGCCGGAAGGGCTACGCGTTCATCGAGGTCGAGCACGCGATTGCGGGCGAGGGGAGCGACACCGTCGTGGTCTTCAAGGTCGCCGAAGGTCCCCTGGTGCGTCTGGGGGAGGTCTCCTTCTCGGGGAACGCGTTCTTCACCGCGGCCCAGCTGCTTCCGTATCTCACGGGGAAAGGCCGGGCCCCGTACGTGGAGGCCGACCTGCGCGCCGGCCGGCAATCGCTGGTCCAGCGCTATCGGGAAGAGGGATTCGCGGACGTGAAGATCGGGGAGCCGCTGATCACGCTGCGCTCCGACCGCAGCGTCGCCGACGTGCTGTTCGAGATCGACGAGGGGACCCGCCTGATGATCGCGGCCGTGCTGCTCGAGGGCGACGCCCTGCCCGATGCCGGCCCGGGTCTCGCGAAGCTGGCGTCCAGCCTGCCGGGGCAGCCGTTCTACCCGCGGCGGGCGCTGATCCTGGGCAACGGCGTGACCGAGGTCTTCACCGCGCAGGGCTACCCGGACGCCGCGGCCGTCGTACGCGAGGAGCCGGGAGAGCTGCCCGGCGACGTCGTGCTCCGGGTCACGGTCGCCAGCGGGCCGCGGGTGCGGATCAGCCGGGTCGAGGTCGTCGGCAACAAGCGGACGCGGAACTGGTTCATCCTCTCCCGCATCCCGGTCCGCAAGGGCGAATGGTTCAACGAGACCGCGTTGCTCGGCGGTTTCCGGGATCTGTACCGCACGGGCGTCTTCTCGCGCGTCGGCCACTCCCTCGTCGGGGAAGGCGCCGAGCGCGTGCTGCGGATTGAGGTCGAAGAGGCTCGGGGCCGCGAGCTGGCCGTGGAGGCCGGGTGGGGCGCCTACGAGCAGCTGCGCGGCCGCGTCAGCTTCCGCGACCGCAACGTCTTCGGCACCATGCGCGGCGCCGGGGCCGAGGCGGGCGTCTCGCTGAAAAGCTGGTTCGTGAAAGCCGACGTTCTCGACCCGCGGGTGCTCGGCAGCGATTTTTCGCTGAGCCTCCCGCTCTCCTGGCGCTTCCGGGAGGAGCCGGCCTACACCGAAGATGAAGTGGAACTGGCCCTGCGGCTCTACCGCCTGTTCCCCGGCCGGGTCACGGCCGGGTTGCGGTACGGGATTCGCTTCAATGACCTCTCCCGGCTCTCCCCCGACGTCCCCGCCGACGCCCGGGATGAGCGCTACAGTTCCGCCAGCGTCAAAGTCAACTTCGACATCGACCGGCGCAACGACGTGTTCTACCCGTCGCGCGGCTGGCAGAGCGGTCTGGCCGTCGAGGTCGCGGATCAGCGGATCGGCGGCACGCTGGATTTCCTGCGCTGCACGGCCGCGGTGAAATACTTTCAGGGGCTCGGCGCGGGCCTCGTCCTGGGACTGCGGCTGGACTCGGGTTTCGTCGTGCCGAGCCGGGGCAACGAGGCCATTCCGGTCGGTGAGCGCTTTTTCACCGGCGGGGACAGCAGCGTGCGCAGCTTCGAGGAGCAGCAGCTCGGGCCGAAGGGCGCTTCGGGCGATCCGCTGGGGGGCCTGGCCTCGACGGTCGCGGGGCTCGAGGTGCGCCGACGCATCTACGGCAATTTCGCCGCCAGCGTCTTCGCGGACTTCGGCAATGTCTCGCCGAACCGTTCGCTTGCGGATGTCGATCCGGCCCTGGTGAGCACCGCGGAACTCGCCGATGTCATGTGGAAGGACTACCTTCGGGACTTTCGGGCCGGCATCGGCGTCGGCTTCCAGTACCTGACCCCCGTCGGCCCCGTGCGCCTCGATCTGGCCTGGAACCCCGCCCCGCGCGCGTCCGAACGGGAAGCGAGCTTCGCCTGGCACTTCAGCGTCTGGATGGCGTTTTAGCCGGGACTCCCTTGTTCCTGCTGTCCTGCCTGCGGTACTGGTGGCGGTCCGTCCTGCGGCAGTTCGAACCAGAAAGTGCTCCCCGCGCCAACCGCGCTTTCGACCCCGATCCTGCCACCGTGCGCCCCGACGACCATCTTGCAGAAAGTCAGCCCCAGCCCGCTCGAATACTTGAACCCCTGCTCCCGGGCCTGCGCCTGCCAGAACTTGTCGAAGACCTTCTCCTGGTGCTCGGGGGGGATGCCGGGCCCGTTGTCCCGGACGGCACACCGGATCCGGCCGCCTTTCGATTCCACCGCGATGTCGATGCTGCCGGTATCCGCGGGCACGAATTTGAGGGCGTTGCCGACGAGATTCTGGAACAGCCGCGACAAGAGCTGCGCATCGCCAATCACGTGAACCGGCTGCCCGGGCGGGGCCAGCGTGATCTGAGTCTTGCCTTTCAGGGCTTCCAGCCGCGAGACGACCTCGCGGGCGATCGCCCCGAGATCGCAGGCCTCGAGCTTCAGCTGCATCTGGCCGGACTCCATCTTGCTCACATCGAGCATCGAGCTGGTCATCTCGATCAGAAAGTCGGTGGATTTTATGATGTACCCGACGTATTTCCGGCCTTTCTCGGAGAGCTGCTCCCGTTCGGCGGTTTCAAGAAAATGGGCGAAGTTGATGATGACCGTCAGCGGGTTGCGCAGGTCGTGAATGACCATGTGGACCAGGCTGTCCCGCAGCGCTTCGAGCTCCCGGAGTCGGTCATTGGATACTTGCAGCGCCTGTGCCGCCCGCGTTCGTTCGTCGTCGAGTTCCTTCACCTTCAACAGCATCTTGATCCTGGCGAGCGCCTCCGTCTGGTCGAAAGGCTTCGACAGGAACTCCTCCGCCCCGGCCTCGATACCGCGAATCCGGTCTTCCTTCGCGGCCAGTGCGGTAATCATGATGACCGGTATGCTCCGGAGTTTCTCGTCATTCTTGATCTGGCGGCAGACCTCGAAGCCATCCATCCCCGGCATCATGACATCCAGAAGCACGAGGTCGATCGCCTGATTTCTGAGCTTCCCCAAAGCGTCTTTCCCGCCTGCCGCGCTGACGACCGTGTAACCCCGCGGCAGGAGGATGCTCTCGAGCAGCTCGAGATTCGCCTCGATGTCGTCGACGCAGAGTATGACCGGATTTTGTGAGTTCATGGCTGCATCCGGGAGCGCACGGGAACTCTCTGCGAAACCTTCAACCACCTGGGCCTCTTTTCTCGATTGACCGTTGACCATCCCCATCAGGCGTCTGCCGGTGCGCGCTCGGGTGCCCGGCTGGTTCGGGACAGGAACCCGGACAGGAACAACGCCAGCAGCGTGTAGCTCAGGAAGAGGTAATACCCCGGCTGGAGGGAGGTGCCGTTCGTCGTCAGGATCACCAGTTCCTGGCTCGCCGAGCTCAATTGACCGAACTGGCTCGTGATGATCCCGTTGAAGCCGATATAGGCCATGAAGATCGCCACCACCAGCACATCGGCCATGGACCATTTCCCGGATTTCAGCACGAAGAACCTGATCGCCGGGTTCTCCCTTGCGTGCCGGTAGTTGCAGTAGTAGCCGACAGACGAGACGATCTTCAGCAGCGGGAAAAGAACGCTGAAGGTGATCACCAGGACCCCGACCACCTTCATCTGGAGGTCCCGGTGGGTGATCATGATCCAGAAGACGTCCAGGATGCTCTTGCTCTGGAAATACAGGACCTGGTTCTCGAATTGGATCGGATACCCCGCCAGCACGAAACTCATCTGCGAGATCTTCGCTTCCATGTCGATCATGGGCGTGGTGACCCCGACCAGCAGCAGCATGATCAGCAACAGGAGGAGAAACAGGTACCGGGACGGGGCCAGGGGTTGCCTGCTGAAACCGGACATGGCAAACAGGACAGCCGACAGCGCGATCAACAGGATGGCCTCCCGGGCAATCAGCGCCTGCTCGACGGCAATCGCGTTCTCGAGGCTGGTCCTCGCGCTCCGGATGTCCTTGGCATCGGTCCGGTACAGGATGCGCCGCAGGCGGGTCTTGTCCTGGGCCTCGAAGGTCTGCGCGACGACGATTTTCAACTGTTCGTTCAGTGCCAGCCTGATCCGACCCGTCGTCTTCGCTTTCGTCACCTCACGGATGACCCCATCCGCATACTCGGGGATACCCTTCTTGATGTCTTCCAGACTGACGAAGATGTTCATCAGGGATTGTTTGACCCAGCCGCCGGCGGAGCCGGAATTCGCCTGCCGGATCTTCTTGTCGACATTGTCGATCAGCGTGTTCAACTGAACTTCGACATGTTTTCGCAGCTCCTGTTCATTCGCCTCCGAAAGCGACAGTTTGTTGATTTCTTCGATGAGGATCGCGGATATCTGTCGTTTCCATTCGTCGACGCTGAACAGTCCGTACTTCACGTGGTTGAGTTCGGCATAGTCATTCTTGTTCCGCTGGCAGGAAAAGGACTGTGAAATGATGTGAAAGCACAGAAACGCCGACAAGCCGACGATCAGCAACGGCAAAGCCAATTTGACGAATTTCATGGCGATAATTTGATTGTAGAGACTTGAGCGAAAGTTACAAGAGTCGCATCGCACGACCTGAAGCGCCCCTGCCGAGTTTTCTCAGGCCTCGGGCTTCACCGCAACGGTAGCCAGCAGGTACCCATGCCTCCTGACGGCCGGGACATGGCGATCGAGGAGGGCGAAAGGCCGGACGAGGGCGCCGGTGACCCGCGCGAGCGGCCGGCACCAGCTCTGGCACGCGAGGTCGAGCATCCTCAGCCAGCCCGGCAGGAACAGGATCGCGGTCTCGGCGGTCACCCGCAGGCCGGAGCGCTCGAGCATCATTCTCAGCGAACGGCGCGAGAAGGACTTCTCATAGCCGTAGGCGTAGAGCCCCAGGGCCTGAAGGGCGGCGCTGAGCAGCGGCCGGAGGAACGGGTCGTGACGGTTCGGGACGCCGACGATCGCGCACCCGCCCGGCCGCAGCACGCGAACCAGTTCCTTGAGCGCGCGCTCCGAGTCGCGGAAGTGCTCGATGGTCCCCATCGAGTAGACGGCGTCGAAACTCGCGTCGGCGAAAGGCAATTCGCGGATGTCGGCAACCGCGGCACGCAGCGGTGCGCGGTCGAATGCGGCGCGCGCCTGGACGACGATCGGCCGCGAGATGTCGACGCCGAACGCCTGCGCGCCCTGCCCCGCCGCCCAGACGAGAATGCGCGTGTTCCTCGCCTCGTCCCAGAGATCGCTCTTGAGAATCTTCAGCCCCTCCAGCGGCGGGAAGTGCTCGGCGAACAGACGGCGCTCATTCTGAGCATAGAAGCGGGTGGAGGCGGCTCCGGCAAGGTCCGGAAAGTCCTCGCCCAGGTCTTCCCAGAAGCGGCGGTACGCGGATCCGGGTGGGGCTGCGGATCGGTTGTCCTGGCTGGCGGATCGCGTCAAGGCGGGCCTCCCGGGGCCGGGGGCGCCGCAGCCGCAGCCGCGACCGCGAAGACATCGCTGTCGCTGAAATGCTCCAGGCGATTCAGTCCGTCCGGTGGAGGGTGGCTCGCGAACCACCGCCCCGCCGTGGTCTCGCGACGCACGAGCAGATGCGTGAACCCGGCGGCCGCGAGCCGGCCGGGGAGATCCGGCGCCGTGCAGTCGTCGAACTGACCGCCGGCCGGCACCAGCTGCCGTCCGGTCAACCACGGCACCGAACTCTCCGCAGTCGTGGACCGCGCGCAGTCCAGGACGCGCAGACCGACCGACTGCCGGGCGACCCAGCGGTGTGCGGCGGTCGGCAGCACGTCCCGCCAGAGCGATGGCGGCCAGACCGCGTACTCGCCGACGGCGAGCAGCAGCAGCGCCGCGCAGGCGATCTTCCCCCGTCGCGACCCCGCGCGGAGCAGCCACTCCGCGCCGATGCCCGCCAGCAGCGCCGCCATGAGCTGGACCACCACACCGAAGCGGGCATACGCGCGGAACATCGGGACCACACCGTACAGAATGCCCGAGGGGCGGACTATGGTGAACGGGCCGATCCTGCGCTCGGGGGAGAGCGAGCACACGAACGCGGCGACCGCGAGTGCGGCGATAATCGGCACGCTCCGGAGCGCCGCAGTCCGTCGATCCCGGGCCAACCACCGCGAGGCCGCGACGAGACCCAGCGCCATGATCCCCCAACCGAGGCTCACCTGCTGCTCGAGCATGCCGCCGCCGATGCCGGAGTCGAGCCAGAAGCGCCGCGCGATGTCGCCGAGCACCGGGTGCTGGAGGGGCGGAACGAAGAACGCCCACCACTTCGCGCTGTACCGGAAGAGGTCCGCGCGGCGGAAGGCGACGGCCACGGGGTCGGCGACGACCCCCGGGGCCACGGACCAGACGTAAGCGATCCCGGCGCCGGCGATCAGCAGCAGGCTTCCGATCGTGACGAGCAACCGGCGCGTCGATCGCCCGGCCGCATTGGCTCGTCCCAGCCAGTAGGCGGCGATGGCCACCGGGGTGATGACGGCGGCGATCAAGCCCCCGTAGAAGTTCGAGAGGGTAACGCCAGCGGTCGCGACGGCGAGCAGCCCGACCGCCTTCGGGGTCGGGTCGTCGAGGCAGCGAAAGAGCGCGAGCAGGTAGAGCGGGAGCCACTGCGTCTGGGCAATGTGCACGTGGTAGGCGGCGTGGGCGAGATGAAAGGGGGAGAACGCGTAGGCCAGCGCCGCCAGGGCGGCTCCGGCAGGGGAGAGCGCGAGGTGGCGGGCGAGGAGGTACGCGGTCGCGGCGGAGAGGGGAAAGCTCAGCAGGGTGAGGAGGTTGTATGCCGTCACCGGGTTCATCACCCGCGCGAGCAGCGCGCCGGCGACGTCGGTGACGGGCTGGGTGTAGAGGCCGAGGGAGATCGGGCGCAGGTACTGCAGCATCACGGTGAACGGGTCGTGGTTGCGCCCGACGATCTCTGCGCCGAAGACGCGCTCGGAGGGCGCGAGAAGGACGGGGGCGGCGATGACCGCGGTGAACACCAGAGCGGCCGCCGCGACCGCCGCAGCCCCCCGCCAGCACACTTCCGTGCGCACCGGGGTCAGCGGTGACGGCAACCGGCCCGCCTCCGGCGAAAGGGGGGCTTCAACCACGGACGCCGCCATTCCCGGGAGGTCTCGACTGCGCGAGCCCGCCCGGCGGCCGCAAGAGGTGCAGGGCGGCCAGGACGAGCAGCGGCGCGGCCACGGCCCAGGCGCGGACGCCCTGCACCTGAAGTGAAGTGCCGACGCGGCCGGCAAGAAGCGAAAGAACCATCAGGGTCGCCAGCTGGGAGAGGCCGAGCAGCGCGAGGCCGGCGACGAATCTCCTCCAGGCGAACGCTGCGCCGGCTGCAACGACCAGCGCCAGGTAGAGTCCGACCTGGAAGGCGGGCAGCAGCGCGATGGCTCCTTGCGGGTCGTCAGGCGGCGGGCCCACGATGCCGGCGATCCCGGCACCGCCCAGGACCCGGGCGGCGTGCTGGATCAAGCGGGTGTGGGGGCCGCCCAGCAGCAGAACGAAGGCAATGCCCGACCCCACGCCAAGGAGAGCCCGACACGTCGCCGTCCCCCGGTCCGGGCGGCGCCAGAGTGCGGCGAGAAAGACAACAACCACGGCCAGCAGGATCTGGAAGTAGGCGTGAATCAAATAGACCGGCGAGGCCGCGAGGGACACCGGGAGGGCCACCACCAGGAGTCGCGCGATGCCGAGCCCGACGAAAAGCGGCACCGCAGCCAACAGGGCCGGGAGTCGGGCGCGCCACGATCCCCCAAAGGCGAGGACCGCCGCCAGGTAGATCGGAATCAACGGCGTGGAGATGCACTCCTGGGTGACCAGGAAGCTGCCCCGGGAGGTCCAGAGCTGGTTTGCCGTTGCCACGGCCTCGATGCCCAGCAGGCGAAGCGCCGCAGCGGCAGCGCGCGCGATGAACGCGGCCACGCTCAGAAGATGGGTGCTCTGGAGGTAGAGCGGGGCGGCAGCGGTGAAGATCAGCAGCAAGGCCGCCGCGAGAAGCGCGAAGCGGCGCGTGGGCCGGAAAATCGCGTACTCGGCGGGCGGGGTGGCGGTTGCGAACGTGGGGATGGACCGGCTCACGGGCGGCTGCCGCCGGTCCGCGAAGCGCATCCAGGCGAAGACGTAGCCGCCGACGGCGAGCAGGAGCGCCGCCGGCCAGACGTAGACGTGGAAGGCGTTGAACAGCGACGGCGAGGCGGCGAGGCGGCCGAGCGTGCCGATGCGCAGCGTGTTGAGGGCGAGGATGACCGCCACGCCGGAAGCGGCACCAACGAGGCGCGTGCGCCACCGCACCGGGTAGGCCAGGATCGCGCCGAGACAAATCGCCAGAACGTCGGCGCCGCTGCACGCCAGCGTTGCCGTGATGGGTCCCGCGGGCGTGCCGCAGAGCCCGGCCGCCACGCACCCCTGCAACTGCGTCAGCGGCAGAAGGCCATGCTGCTCGACCCAGTCCAGCCGCAGCAGCCCGAAGATGCCGATGCTCCAGGCCGCGGCCCGGAGCACGAACTCAGCGGCGCGGGTCCGGCCGGGGGAGATGTCCGTCGGCACGGGCTATCTGCTGGACCGAGACGTGGCGCGCGCCGAACGCCCGGCTCAACTCGTCGATGGCTTCCTGGCTGTTCAGCCTGATCGAGCAGGAAAAAATATCGATGTTTACCGTGCCCGTCTCCGGCCAGGTATGCAGGACAGCGTGCGATTCGCGCAGGATGAGGGCGCAGGTCATGCCCGCTCCGGGGAAGGCGTGGGAGACCGCGTGAACGATTGTCGCGCCCGCACGCTCCAGCGCGGCAACGAATGTGGCGGCAATCTCCTCCGGCTTCTGCGCGGCGAGGGCCCCGCAATCACTGAAATCAACCGAATAGAGCACTGGCTGCGCGTGAGTCACTGCGAACGATTTTATGGGATGGACGCCATGAAGTCAACTGCGCATCTGCGGCAAATTGCCCTCCATCAATATCGCCGGAACGGCGCTGGTTTGCGCTTGCAAACCCCGGATCGGGATGATATAGATTTGATCGGCAGAATATGAAGCTCAAAATAATCAAATCAACACAAGAGTATAAACAGTAACTCTGCCGAAAGGAGTTTAACAATGAAACACGCGCGCTTCAGTGTCCTGACGGCTGTCGGATTCGCTGTGCTTCTCCTCGGCCCCTCCCTCGCGCTGGCGCAGTCGCTGGGATCGGCGCAGAGTTTTGCGGTCTTGGGCGCCACGACGGTGACCAACACCGGACCGAGCGTGATCAGGGGCGCTCTGGGCCTCAGTCCCGGCGCGGCCAGTTCGATAACGGGCTTTCCTCCGGGGCTCGTGTTCGGCACGACAAACGCTGCCGACGGCGTCGCGCTTGCGGCCCAGAATTCCACGACCACGCTGTACACCAATCTGGCGGGCCAGCCAGTCACCGCGGACCTGACGGGTCAGGTGTTGGGCACTGGCGGCACGGTGTTGACGCTGACGCCCGGTGTCTACTCTTTTTCCACGTCGGCGCAGTTGACCGGAGCCCTCACGCTCAACGCCGGAGGCAATCCCAACGCGGTCTGGGTCTTTCAGATCGGGAGCACGCTCACCACGGCGAGCGGCTCGAGTGTCGTCATGAGCAACGGCGGATCGCCGTGCAACGTCTTCTGGCAGGTGGGCAGTTCGGCGACCCTCGGTACAACCACGTCATTCCTGGGGAATATCGTTGCGCTGACGAGCATCACGCTGAACACCGGCGCCACGGTGACCGGTCGAACTCTGGCGCGGAATGGCGCGGTGACACTTGATACCAACACTATCGAGGCCGCCTTCTGCGGGGCGACGGCGGCACCAGCGCCGGTGCCGGTCCCGGGCCCCACCCCCGGCCCCACCCCCGTTCCCACGCTTCCCGAGTGGGCGATCATCACTCTGATGGCTCTTCTGAGTCTGGCCGGCTTCGAAGCATTGCGGAGGCGCCGGGTGTAGTCGTCGCCGCTGTTCTGATTCTGCAGCACGAAAAGGGGCGCGAAAGCGCCCCTTTTCGTTTCTCGCCGAGGTCCCGCCGAGGAACGCTCTTCCCGTGCACCAAAATCCGCGCGTAACGCGCGGATCAGGAGCGTCAGGCTTGTCACGTGGTCCGGATTTATCCGAGTCGTTGCTCATTTCTGATCGCAATGCCTTCTTCAAACGATGCTTGACCTCTGTCACACCGTGCTTCATGCACGAAAACCGGCTTATTCAGTGGTTGAAATGCCTCCTCTGCCTTTGGATCCACGCGTACGCGCGGATCTGGGGTGCTCGTGATCAGGTGACAAGCACGATCATGTCTCAAAGTGTCAAAACGCCCAAAACAGGATTACGAGACAGCAGGGTTTCGCGAAATTCCTGTTGATTGATGAAACAGGACCTGAGATACTCGGGGGGCGACGTGGGCGAGTTGTTTCATAAATCCGCCCTTTGGCAGTGATGGTCGTCAGGCAGTCACATTGCCGATACGCAGACGAAATAGTATATCTTTCCTGTCACTTGAGCTTTGCAGCCGAAATAAGAGCCAAGGACGGCACATTTGATGCATAGAGATCCCCGAGAGGGAAAGTGTGCGCAGCAGCTGAAGCTGATCGGCGAGGAGGTAATACCTTTGATGCTGCAAGAAGACGCAGTGCCTGATTTTGAAATCCGGCGAAGCCGGAGTCATCCTAAGCGAGGGGGGTTGATCATGAAGAGCGAGTGCCTGAGTACTCTGGCGAGTGTTGGGTTGGCGGTGCTGCTCGGTGGGCCCTGCCTTGCGCTGGCGGCGACAGCGCCCCCTCTGGGAACGACCGGCGCCTATGGCGTCACTTCCAGCACCTATACCGGCAACGGGGCGGCAACCACCGTGAACGGCGGGGATGTCTGTTTTACTACCGGACCCGGGACGTTCGCACCGCTGCTCATCGGTGGTGGCGTGGTTACTGTTCCTTGTCCTCCTGCCGTAGGGCTGGATCAAGGCTCCGCCCTGGCGAATCTGAACAGTCAAGCCTGCGTCTCTCTCGGCACTGCGGTTGAGCTGAGCGGGGTAACGGTCGGGGCCAATCCGCCGGGGACTTTTCCTCCCGGCTGTTATTCCAGCACCGGCGCCATGGATATCGTCGCAAACGGTGTGGTGACGCTCAGCGGCGATGGCGTTTACGTCTTCAGGCCGGGCGGCGCGCTGACTACCGGGGCCAATTCCCGGGTCGTCCTGGCTGGCGCCTGCGCCGACAATGTGTTCTGGACTCCCATCGCCGCCACGACGCTTGGGGCATCCTCGACGTTCACGGGAAATATCCTGGACGCCGCGGGTATCACGATAGGCGGTGCCGCAACATTGACGGGGAGAGCCCTGGCTTTTGGCGGGACAGTCACGGTCAATGCGGACACGGTCACGGTGCCTCCTGCCTGCGCCGTGCCGCCGGTTCTCATCCCGCCCGCGATCCTCAAGAGCTTTGCCCCGACTGAAATCGGTGTGGGCGGGGTCTCGAGGCTCGTCGTTACCCTGACGAACCCCAACGCCGTTGCCGCCGCCATCACCGCTGCGTTCCCCGACACCCTGCCGAGCGGCCTGGTGATCGCGCCCACCCCCAACGCCAGCACCACCTGTCTCGGCAGCGGGGCGGTCGTCGCCAACCCCGGCGGTTCCACCGTGACATTGCCGGCGACGCGTTCGATCCCGGGCAGCGGCTCCTGTGCGATGTCAGTGGATGTAACCGGTACGGTCGCGGGCACCTACACCAACACGATCGCCGCCGGCGCTTTGCAAACCACCAACGGCAACAACCCTGCGCCTGCCAGCGCGATCTTGACCATCAACCCGGCCCTTCCTCCGGGAGTCATCCCTGTTCCCACGCTTCCCGGATGGGCGCTGATCACGCTGCTGGCTCTTCTGTCGTTGACTGGCTTCGAAGCGTTGCGGAGGCGCAAAGCGTAGTCGTCACCATTGTTCTGCTTCCGCTGCAGGAAGAGGGGCGCGAAAGCGTCCCTTTTCGTTTTTCGACCGTTGTTTTTCGGCCGTTTGTCAGAAAGCGAGGGCTTCTGGTACAATCCGCATCTCAACTCACCATCGGCGGACTTCAAGGAGGCATTAATCCCATGGGCAAGATTCGCGTAGGCATCGTCGGCGTGGGCAACTGCGCCTCCTCGCTCGTGCAGGGCATCGAGTACTACCGCAAGACCGCGCACGACCAGTTCATCCCCGGGCTGATGCACCCCGTGCTCGGCGGCTACCGCATCAGCGACATCGAGTTCACCGTCGCGATCGACATCAACCGCGACAAGGTCGGCAAGGACCTCTCCCAGGCGATCCTCGCGCCCCCCAACTGCACCACAACCTTCGCGCACGTGCCCCACCAGGGCGTCACCGTCGTGCGCGGCATGACCCACGACGGCATCGGCACCTACCTCTCCTCCGTCATCCACAAGGCCCCCGGCCCCACCGCCGACATCGCCCGGCTTCTGCGCGAGACCAGGACCGACGTCGTGGTCAACTTCCTGCCCGTCGGCAGCGAAATGGCCACCAAGTGGTACGTCGAGCAGGCCCTCGAGGGCGGCTGCGGCTTCATCAACTGCATCCCGGTCTTCATCGCCTCGGGCTGGGTCCAGGACGAGGCCGGCGCCTGGAAGCAGACCAGCTACTGGAGCAACCGCTTCAAGAGCGCCGGGCTGCCGCTGATCGGCGACGACATCAAGAGCCAGGTCGGCGCGACCATCCTGCACCGCACGCTGGTCAACCTCTTTCTCGACCGCGGCATGC
>JANOHV010000204.1:0-11253 GCA_031406795.1 Candidatus Rokuibacteriota bacterium | reverse complement strand
GCCCTCAGGCACCCGCTGCCGCGTTCTTGCACCCCTCTCGCAACCCGGATCAGCCCCGTAGCCGTACGGTTGGGCCCGTGGGTGCCACCATTGCTCGCCGAGCCGCCTCGGGAGACCGACGGACTTTGACGTAGCCGTGGGTTTGGCCCGGGGCGCGCTTGCATTAGCGATTGAAATCAGTATAATCCCCAAACCATGTCCGAGACGAAATTCAAGAAGTCGCACGCGGGGTCAGCCGAAATTCTGCCCCTCAAAGCCAAGGCCAGCCGCTTCCACGAGTCGCGGATGCTCAAGTCCGTCGGGATGTACCTGTATTTCCGCGAGATCTCCTCCGACCAGGACACCGCCGTCACCATCGACGGGCGCCGGCTGCTGATGTTCGGCTCGAACTGCTATCTCGGGCTGACGAACCACCCCGAGGTCAAAAAGGCGGCGATCGAAGCCGTGGAGCGGTACGGCACCGGGTGTTCGGGGTCGCGCTTTCTCAACGGCAGCCTCGACATCCATCGGATGCTCGAGGAAGAACTCGCCGAACTGGTGGGGTCCCCGCGCGCCATCCTCTTTTCGACGGGGTACCAGGCCAATCTCGGCGCGATCTCCGCGATGGTCGACCGCGGCGAGTATGTCATCACCGACCGCATGGACCACGCGAGCATCATCGATGCCTGCCGGCTCAGTTTCGGCAGAAAGCTCAAGTTCATCCACAACGACATGGAAGACCTCGAGCGCGTGCTGCGCGGGCTGGACCCGGAGATCGGCAAGCTGGTCGTCGTCGACGGCGTCTACAGCATGGAGGGCGACATCGCCCCGCTGCCCCAGATCATCAAGCTCTGCGAACGCTACCGGGCCTCGCTGATGGTCGACGACGCCCACGGCATCGGCGTCATGGGCCGGTGTGGCGCCGGCACGGTCAATCATTTCGGCCTCGAGAAGAAGGTCCACCTCATCATGGGGACGTTCAGCAAGTCCCTGGCCTCGCTCGGGGGGTTCCTCGCCGCCGACGAGGACACCATCGAATATCTCAAGCACCGGGCGCGATCGCTCATCTTCAGCGCCAGCATGCCGCCCTCGAACGTCGAGGCAGTCCGGGCCGCGCTGCGGATCATGAAGCGCGAACCCGAGCGCGTTGCCCGACTCTGGGAGAACACCACGCGGATGCGGGACGGGCTGCGTTCCATCGGCTACGACACGGGCCTTTCGGAGACGCCGATCATCCCGGTGCGGGTCGGCGAAACCCTGACCGCGTTCAAGATGTGCGCCGAGCTCGACAAGGAGGGGATCTTCGTCAACCCCGTCGTGGCGCCGGCCGTGCCCGAGGGCGACTGCATCATCCGGTTGAGCCTCATGGCCACGCACACCTCCGAGCAGATCGACATCGCCCTCGACAAGATCGAACGCGTCGGCCGCTCGCTCCACGTCGTCTAGCCGTGCGCTGAAAAGGGCCCATCTGCGGCGTTGCGTTCCTCCCGGCTCCCTGCGGCGGGCACCAGCCCGCCTCAGTCGCCGGATCGTCTCGCGCCTTGCATATGAACCCTTTTGAGCGTCCGGCTCGCATTGACCGAGAGAAAATGATCAAGTCTGTCCTCATGGGTGCGTTTTGATTGCGGCGGTGACTGGCGCGTCCGGGTTTATTGGACGGGCGCTCGCGCTTCGGCTCGCTTCCGACGGCACGCGGGTGCTCGCCCTGGTGCGCGGCGCCGCGAAAGCCGGCTTGCTGGCCTCGACGCCCGGCGTCGAACTGGTGCACGGCGATCTGCGCGACCCTGCGGTTCTGCGCGCGATCACCGGCCGGGCCGACATCGTCTACCATCTCGCCGGCCTGACCAGCGCTCGCAGCCGCGGCGAGTTCATGGCCGTCAACGGCGAGCTCACGGGCGCGCTTGCGGCTGCTGCTGCGGGTTCCCCATCGCCCCCGAAGCTGGTTCTGGTCAGCAGCCTCGCCGTGGCCGGCCCCCGCACGGCAGCGCGGCCGGCGCGCGAGGATGACCCGCCCGCGCCGATGAACGGCTACGCAGAGAGCAAGCTGCGCGGCGAGGAGCTGCTGCGGCGAGCCGCCGCGGGGGCGAGGTGGACCATCGTCCGTCCGCCCTGGGTCTACGGTCCGGGCGATCGGGCGACCCTGGCGCTGTTCAGGCTGGCGTCGCGCGGCTTCTTTCCGAGCGTCCGGGGGGGGTGCATGCAGATTTCACTGGTGCACGTGCACGATCTGGTCGAGGCGCTGGTGCTCGCCGGGGGTCCGGCGGCGGACGGGCGGATCTACTACGCCGCGGACGGGGCGGTGCACACCGTCGCCGATCTCGGCCGGGCCCTGCTTGCGTCGTGCGGCGGGGGGCGAGCCCTGCACGTGCCCGGGTTCGTCTTTCGTCTCCTGGGGCTGGCGGGCGAGGCTGCCGCGTGGGTCGGCCGGCGGCCGCCCCTGCTCGGGCGGGACAAGGCCTGCGAAGGCCTGGAGCCGGGGTGGGTCTGCGACGATAGACGCATCCGCGCCGAGCTGGGTTACTGCTCCCGGATCGACCTCGCCAGTGGTGTCGCCGCTACCCTGGCGTGGTATCGTAACCAGGGATGGTTGTGATGATCGGACGCATATCGGCGCTCGCGGGCGTTGCGCTGCTCGGCGGCGCCCTCGCGGCCTCGTCGGCCGCCGCCGGGACGACCCGGCTCAGTCTCCGCGAAGTCGTGGAGCGGGCGGTCGCCGAGAGCCACCTGGTCAAGGCCGGCGGCTTCGAGGTGGCGAAGGCCGGCGAAGGGGTGCGCAAGGCGGCGGCTCTGCGGATCCTGCCGGAAGTCAAACTCGAACTCGCGGGCGGCCTGGTCCCTGAAGCCCGCGGCACGGTCGTCTCCTCGGCGGACTCCAGTAGCGATCTGGACAGCCTCGGCCCGTTCTACCGACTCGAACTCAAGCTGGTGCAGCCGCTGTGGACCTTCGGCCGGCTCGACGCCACCTCGGCGCTGGCGCGCGAGGGTCTCGCCACCCAGCGCGCGCGGAGCACCCTGACCGGGGCGAGCGTCGCCTTCGACGCGACGCGAGCCTACTGGGCGTTCGCCGCCGCTGCGGTGAGCGAGGCGATCGCCCGCAACATGCGCCGGGACTTCGACGAGCTGCAGCGCGAGGTGGAAAAGCGCGTGGCCGACGAGAACTCCGGCGTCGATGATGCCGACCTGTTCGAGGTCAGGACGAACAGCTACAGCATCGATCGCCTGGTCCTCGACGCGCAGGAGGCCCGGCGCGCCACCGCGGATGCCCTGCGCGTGCTGCTGAACCTACCCGGCGAAGAGGAGCCCGCGCTCGTGCACGAGCCGTCGCCGGCGGTCGCGGTGGAGGAGACCCGCACCGCGGAGGTGGTCGCCCGGGCGGTCGAGGCTCATCCCGAAGTGCGGGTGATGACCGCCGCGTCGCGGGCGCTGGCCGCAAAGGTCGAAGTGCAGCGGCGGTCGCGCAATCCGCTGCTTTTCATCGCCGGGGGCGTCGGGATCGCGCACGCGGGGAACCGCGACGAGCAGGACAATCCGTGGGTGAAGGACGATTTCAACTACGCGCGCGTCGGCGCCGAAATCGGCCTGAAGTGGGACGCCAACTGGTACCGCACGGGCCTCGATGTCAGCGAGGCCCGGGCCGAGCAGGGGGCGCTGCTCGAGCAACTCCAGGTGCTGCGCGCCAAGGTCGGCATCGACGTGCGCAAAGCGCTGCGCGAGGCCCAGCGCACGCACCTGCTTCTGGCATCCGCCCGAACCGCACTGAAGGCCGCCAAGAGCCGGATGCGTCTGGTCCTCGACAACTGGGAGACCGGCGTCGGGGAAGTCGGCGACGCGATCGACGCCTACGAGAAATATTATCGGCTCCGGATCGAGGAGCCTCAGCGGGAGTACGATCTCAACGTCGCGCTGGCGCGGCTGGGTTTCGTCCTCGGCGATGTCAACCTCTATCTCGGGTGGGTTCATGATGGCAAAGTCTCGCTTTAGCAGGCTGAAGACGGCCCGGCGGTTGTTCGGCGCCGCCGTGCTCTTCTGTTATGTCACGCCGGCGGCGGCCGCGACGCCGCTCGAGGTCGTGAAGGGCACGAACGAGAAGGTGCTCGCGATCTATCGGAAGCACCGCGTGGTCGACGCCGCGGTCGAGCGGGAGGTCTTCGCGGTGATCGACCCCATCACCGACTACCAGGCGCTGGCCGGCGCGGCGATCGATCCGCTGTGCCCGAAGCTCGCTGTCGGCCAGTGCACGACCTTCAAGGAGGTGTTCACGCGGCTGCTGCGCGTCTCCTCGGTCAAGAAGATGGGGCGCGCCCGAGCGGGCCGCTTCGAGTACGACGGCGAGAAGATCACGGGCGAGAGCGCCGTGATCAGGAGCTTCGCCTTCTTCGACGAGGAGAAGGTTTCGCTCGACTACGAACTGGCGCGCCGCGGCGACACCTGGGTCATCGTGAACTACGTCGTGGACGAGATCGACACGGTGAAGAACTACCGCAAGCAGTTCCGGAAGCACCTGGAAAAGAGGACCTTCGAACAGCTCTTGAAGCTGCTCGAAGACAAGATCGCGTCCCTGCAGAAAGAGAAGTAGCCGGGGCTTGCCGCCGGGCGCTCGAGCTGCTGAAGCGCGGGAAGTCCTAGTGGCCGTTTTCGGCGGCGGTCTTGCGCGCCTGGTATTCGTCGTACGGTTCGAGATGCGCGAGGACGTCGGCGACCTCGGGGAAGCGCGCACAGACCGCCCGCTCCACCTCCTCGGCGATGCGATGCCCCTCGGCCACGCTGCTGGCCGGATCCACCTGGATGTGCAGGTCGACGAGGATGTCCGCGGCCGTCCCGCGCGTGCGGATCGAGTGGCAGCCGAGCACCCCGGGGACGGCGAGCGCCGCCACGCAGACGTCCGGGATCGCCAGGCGGGCGGTGTCCGAGAGGCTCAGGTCGGCCTGCCGCAACACCTGGATGGCCGTCCAGACGATCGCTCCCGCGACGAGCAGCGCCAGCAGCGGGTCCGCCGCCGGAAAGCCGAGCCGCACCGCGAGCAGCCCGGCGAGCACCCCGAAGCTGACGAGGATGTCGCTGCCGGTGTGGCTGGCGTCCGCGATGAGCAGCTCACTGCGCAGTTTCTTCCCGATCCGCCGCTCCCAGGCGGCAACGCCGATGTTCACGACCAGCGTCGCGACCATCACCGCGAACGAACCGGCATCGACGCGGGGGGGCTCCCCGCCGCCGGTCAGGCGCCCCAGCGCCACGGAACCGACCTTCCAGGCCGCGAGCAGCAGCATCGCGCCGATCACCGCGGCGGCGTAGGTTTCGTACTTCGCGTGCCCGTACGGGTGGTCGCGGTCCGGCGGGCGGATCGCCACGGCGAGGCCGATCAGGCCGATCACGTTCGAGGCGCCGTCGAAGAGCGAGTGGAAGCCGTCGGCCTGCATCGCGATCGAGCCGCTGGCCACGCCATAGAAGTACTTTGCCGCGGCAACGGCGAGGTTCAGCGCGAGGATGACCCCGAGCACCCGGCGGATGGCGCGGATGCGCGCGGCGTCGCCGCTCGAGGCGCTTCGCGTGTAGCCCATGGCCGGGATGATACCGACAGTCGCGCCGAAGGGGAACATCACGCGCGGCGGGTAGACGCGATCCCAGCGAATTCGGGGCTTTCGTCTTCAGCGGTATCGCCGTAGAATCGTCGTCAAATCACTGCGCGGGAGGTGCGCCATGGGATCCAGAGGGACGATTGTGGGTGCGGTTGTGGTTATGCTGTGGGCAACGATCGGTGCCGGCGCCGGACCGGCGGGGGCGGCGGTTGAGGGGCGGGAGGTTCAGTACACCGCGGCCGGGGTGACGCTCAAGGGGTATCTCGCGTGGGATGCCGCGGCGGCGGGTAAGCGTCCCGGCGTTCTGGTCGTGCACGAGTGGTGGGGGCACACCGAATACGCCCGCCGGCGTGCGCGGATGCTCGCCGAACTCGGCTACGTCGCGCTGGCCCTGGACATGTACGGTGACGGCAAGACAGCGGCGCACCCGGAGGACGCCGGGAAGTTTTCCGGGGAGGTCATGAAGAACGCCGAGGTCATGAAGGGCCGCTTTCTCGCCGCGCTCGACTACCTGAAGGCGCAGCCGCAGACCGACCCCGCCCGGATCGCGGCGATCGGCTACTGCATGGGCGGCGCCGTCGTGCTGAACATGGCGCGAGCCGGCCTCGACTTGCGCGGGGTGGCGAGCTTCCACGGGAGCCTCGGGGCCGCGTTCACGGCGAAGCCGGGGGGCGTCAAGGCGAAGCTGCTGGTCATGAACGGCGCCGACGACACCTTCATCACCGCCGAGCAGATTGCGGCGCTGAAGAAGGAGATGGCCGACGCCGGCGCCGACTTCCGCTTCATCAACTACCCCGGGGCGAAGCACAGCTTCACCAATCCCGAGGCCGACGAGTTCGCGAAGAAGTTCCAGATGCCCATCGCCTACAACGCCGAGGCCGACCGTCTCTCGTGGGAGGAACTCAAGGGGTTCCTGACGGCGGTCTTCAAGTAGTTCCGCGCCCGTCGCGTCGGAATCGTCGGCGGCCGCCCGCGCATCGGAGCGGGCAAGGGGGTGGTGTGATGACTGCGAAGAGATCGGTTCTCGATGTCTGGAAGAACCGGGCGACCATGGAGGGCGCGGGGGTCCGGCTGCATCGCGTGTTCGCGAACGAGCAGGTGCCGCGGCTGGACCCGTTCCTGCTGCTCGACGACTTTGGGAGCGACAACCCGGCGGACTACGTCAAGGGCTTTCCGTGGCACCCCCACCGCGGCATCGAGACCGTGACGTATCTTGACCGCGGGAGCGTCGAGCACGGCGACAGCATCGGCAACGCGGGGGCCATCGGCTCCGGGGACGTGCAGTGGATGACCGCCGGCAGCGGGATCATCCACCAGGAGATGCCGCAGGCGCCCGCCGACCGCATCCTGCGGGGCTTCCAGCTCTGGGTGAACCTGCCGGCCGCGAGCAAGATGTCCGCCCCGCGCTATCGCGGCATCGAGGCCGCCGGTATCCCCGCGGCGTCTCTCGCGAAGGGCGTGAGCGCCAAGGTGATCGCCGGCGAGGCCGGGGGCGTCCGGGGACCGGTCAAGGACCTCACGGTGGAAGTCAGTTACCTCGATGTGACGGCGGCCCCGGCGGCCGGCTGCGATCACCCGGTCGCGGCTGATCACCGCTGCCTCGCCTACGTCGTCGAAGGGGAGGGCAGCTTCGCCGGCGCCCGTGTGGCCGCGGGCCACCTGGTTCTCTTCGAGGGGCGGGGCGTCGCAGCCGTCGAGGCCGGGCCGCGCGGGTGCCGCTACCTGCTGCTCTCGGGCCGGCCGCTCGGCGAGCCGGTGGCGTGGTACGGCCCGATCGTCATGAACACCGACGAGGAGTTGGAGACGGCCTTCCGCGAGTACCGTGAAGGCACGTTCGTGAAAGTCGGCGTCCCGAATTCTCGATGAAACGGACGGGGGTCAACCCCGCCCCTACGACATGAACGACGCTCCGCGGACCTGAACGATAACCCGTAGGGGAGGGGTTGACCCCCTCCCGTCGCTGGCACCGATCACTCGTCTGGACGGGGGGTGGCGCTGCGGGGGGAGGCTTCACTGCGGGTAACCCTTCAGTGAACGGTGGCCAGATCAATACCGTTCGCCCTGAGCCCGTCGAAGGGCGTTTGTATGAAGGCTCTTTCCCGTTCGTGGTTCGACCGTTCGTCAAGCTCACGGCTCACCACGAACGGAAAAAGCTGCATCACTTCACTGAAGGGTTACCGCTGCGGTCGTATTCCAGTTGCGTTTGGAGTACTCGTTGTCGTGTCGAAGTCGCGGTCATGAGAGGTGGGAGGTCTGAAAGACTTCTATGTAACTGAAGCAGTAGAAAGATTACCATTTCTCGTATTGACAGAAGTTGCGGAGTGCACCATATTTTACCCGCTCTTGCTCCCCGCTCGACTCGCCGAAAGGCCCGGGCGGGGTTATCTTTCTCCGAGGTCTTCCATGCCAATTGAACCTGAGCCGAAGCGGGTCGCAGTGGGTGCTCTCCGAACACGAGTTCCCGTGGAGCAGATCGCGGGTGTGATCATCGTGGTTCGTGGGCATCGTGTCCTTCTTGATTCTGACCTTGCGGCCCTCTATGGAGTCGAGACCCGCCGGCTGAACGAACAGGTCCGTCGAAATTTTGGCCGATTCCCGGCCGACTTCCTGGTCAAACTCACTGAAGAGGACTACGAAACCTTGAAGTCGCAATTTGCGACATCAAGTTCCGGATGGGGTGGCAAGCGCAAGCCGCCATTTGCGTTTACGGAGCACGGCGCGATCATGGTCGCTTCGGTACTGAACTCACCAAGAGCCATCGAAATGAGCGTCCTTGTCGTACGCGCCTTCGTCAAGCTTCGAAGCATCCTCGCAACGCACCGCGAGCTCGGGCGTAAGCTCGAAGAGCTGGAGCGGAAGCTTTCAACGCATGATCAGCAGTTGGTAGTCCTGTTCAAGGCGATCCGAGAACTCCTGACCCCTCCGCCCAAGTCAAAGATGCAGATCGGCTTCCGCAAGGGAAAGTAGGGCGCCGCGATGAGGTGCCATGTCTGCAAGGAAACGTACCGGGCTCGGAAGGGCACGCTGCGGTTGGAGGAAGAGCCATTCGGTATCCTTGTGGTCCATGATGTCGAGTACTATGAGTGCGACGCATGCGGGGGGTATCTCTTCCCGTTGGATACTGCCAGGAAGATCGGAGAGGCTCGCGATCGAAGGATCAGCGAAATTGCTGTTAGCGAAAGGAGACGGGCATGGGCACGTTTCACGTCGGGGTCATGATTGAGAACCATACGGACAGGAAGTAGTCGGTTCGTATCGCCAAGCTTCTCGTCGATACCGGCAGTGAACATACCTGGCTTCCGGAAAATATCCTGGGAGAAGATCGGGGTGAAGCGTGAGAAGAAGGATAGTTTGTTCATGATGGCAAACGATATGATAGTGACCCGTAACATCGGCTTCGCGATCGTTCACGTGGATAAATATTTCACGATTGATGAGGTTGCTTTCGCGGAAAAGGGTGATCTCGTTCTCCTCGGCGCGAGAACATTGGAAGGGCTGAATCTGGTTCAAAGTGCACGGGCGAAAGGTGATCGCGGGACGTTTGGAGAAATGTCTCGCACAAATGCAAAGGACCGGCACTCCAAGCCCGGTCGTGCGTTTTCAGAAGATGGAAAAGCGCTGGGGCAGTTGCAGCAGGAAGGGGACGATTGTCCTGAACACCGAACTCGCCAAGGCTTCCGTTCCGTGCATCGACTATGTGCTGTTCCACGAACTCTGCCATCTCAAGTTTCCCCACCACGGCATGGAGTTCTACGGTCTGTTGGCGCGGTTCGTCCCGGACTACCGGAAATGGAAAGAGAGACTGGAACTGGTGACATTGTAGGTCGAATCAACCTCTGCTGGACGAAGGGGTGGCGCGGAGGGGAGGTCTCCGTCGGCGCAGCGTAGCGAGTGCCCGCTCGGGGGGCATAAACACGGCGGACGTCCGCACCGTCAGGACCCCGCAGTCCGCACGGGAACGCTTCGCCCCGCTCCTCCTGCTGCGCCCTACTTCTTTTTACGCGCGGCGGGCTTGCGGACGCTCTTCCTTTTCTTGACCGGCCCCGCCTCCCGCCGATTGGCGAGCAGGCGCGCCGCCTCGACCAGCGTCAAGTCCTCGATCTTCGCGCCCTTGGGCAGCGAGGCGTTGGTCGTGCCGTCGGTGACGTAGGGGCCGTAGTTGCCGTCCTTGAGCACGATAGGCGCCGCGCTCACCGGATCGACGCCCATCTCCCGGAGCGGCGCGGCGGCAGCCCCCCGTCCCCGGCCGCGCTTGGGGATCGCGAATAGCGCCAGCGCCTCCGCGAGCGTGATCGTCAGCAGTTGCTCTTCGCTCTTCAGGCTGCGGGTCTCGGGCTTCTCGCTGCCGGCGGTCGTCTTCTCGAGGTAGGGCCCGAACCGGCCGGGTCGCGCGACCACCGTGCCGCCGTCGTCCGCAGCACCCAGCGTGCGCGGCAGCGAGAGCAGGAGCAGCGCCTGCTCCACGGTCAGGCGCCGCGGGTCCATCGACTTGAAGATCGACGCGCGCTTCGGTTTGACCTTCTTGTCCTCCGAGTCCACGCCGAGCTGCACATAGGGTCCGAACCGGCCCGTGCGCATGAAGACCGGCGTGCCGTCGGCGGCGTGGCCGATCGGCTCCTCGGCCTGGCTCGCCGCGGCCAGCAGTTCGAGCGCCTTTTCGACGGTAATCTCATCGGGCGCAAGCCCTTCGGGCACGCTGGCGCGCGCCTCGCCGCGTTCGATGTACGGGCCGAAGCGTCCCACGCGCAGCGAGATCTGCTGGCCGTCGCTCTCGCCGATCGGGATCGTGCCGACGCGCTTCGGGTCGATTTGCGTCGCGCGGCCGGTGACGATCGCGTGCAGGCCCGGCTGGGTGCCGCGGTAGAAATTGTCCAGAAAGGCCGTGCGCTCGAGCTCGCCGAGCGCGATCGCGTCGAGCTTGGCTTCCATCTCGGCCGTGAACGAGTAATCGACCAGGGTCGGCTCGAGCTCGAGCATCAGCTGCACGACGGCGAAGGCGAGCGGGGTCGGCACGAGCGCGCTGCCGCGCTTCACCGCGTACTCGCGGTCGACGATCGTCCCGATGATGCTGGCGTAGGTCGACGGGCGGCCGATGCCGAGTTCCTCGAGCTTCTGCACGATGCCCGCCTCGGTGTAGCGCGCCGGCGGCTTGGTCTGGTGCGCGCTCGGCCGGGCCTCGGCGACCAGAGCCTCCAGGCCGGCGCGCAGCGGCGGGAGGACCACGTCTTTCTCGTCGCGCTGCTCCCGGGAGGCGCTCTCGCCGTTTGCCTCGGGCTCGTCCGCGCCTTCGACATACGCCCGCAGGAAGCCGTCGAAGAGCACCACGCGGCCGCGCGCCACCAGTTCGGCCTGGCCGCCGCCCGCCAGGGCGCAGTCGAACGTCGCCGTCATGCTCTTGTGGCGCGCGTCGAGCATCTGCGAGGCGACCGTCCGCTTCCAGATCAGGTCGTAGAGCCGCGCGTCGGCGCCGCCGACCTCGCCCTCGATCTCCTCCGGGGTGCGGAAGACCTCCCCGGCCGGCCGGATCGCCTCGTGCGCTTCCTGGGCGTTGCGCGACTTGCCCTCCCAGACGCGGGCGGTCTTCGGCAGGTACTCCGCGCCGTAGCGCTCGGCCACCAGCGCGCGCGCGGCCGCCACGGCCTGCGTCGAGAGTTTCACGCTGTCGGTGCGCATGTAGGTGATGAGCCCGTTCTCGTAGAGC
>JANOHV010000182.1:0-7609 GCA_031406795.1 Candidatus Rokuibacteriota bacterium | reverse complement strand
CATGGCGGCACGGGCGATGGTGCTGCTCGGGCGCCGCACCGGCCTGCGGCTCCCCGAGCGGCTCGGCCTGCCGGCCCTCGCGCTGCTCTTCCCCTGGCTCGCGGTGAGCATCTACTACGGGTTGCCGCAGAAGCTGGCTCTCGCGGGTTCCTGGATCGGCCGCACCCCTCCGCGGCTCTCCCCCGGCCCCCTGGCAATCGGCGCCGTCCTGGGCTCCCTCGTGCTGCTCGGGCTTGCCGCCGCACTGGCGAGGCATCTTCGCGGGCGCACGATCCCGATCCCCCCCGGGGCCGCCCTTATCGCCTGTATCGTCCTGCCGGCCGCGCTGAGCCTCGGCATCGACGCCCGGAACTGGCAGCAATGGGCGGCGACCCGGCGCCACGTGATCCGCGACACGTCGCGGGAGTTCGGCGCCGCCATCCCGGACGCCTACGTCGCCGGACTCGGCGCCACGACGATCTCTCTCGAGAACCGCAACCGCGCGCTGCACGCGCACGAGCGGTTCTTCAACGGCAACGACACCTTCGCCCGGTTCCCGCTCACGCACCTGTTCATGGGCGGGCGAAACCGGGAAGTCGACTTCTGGTATCGCCGCTACCCCGCCGAAATGAACAGCGCGCGGGTCGTGCGCGCGATCGCCGTCAAGAAGGACCACTACTACCTCTACAGCCTGGTCGAGCCGTCGGTCGACGCCGTCGCCGGGGCGCACCCGCGGGCGGGGCCGGCCGCGGGCGAGGCGGCCGCCACCATCACCGTTAGGAACAACGACCCCAGGCGCGCGAGGGACATCGACGGGGCGCTGCTGCTCCATCCCGTCGGCGGCGGCAGCGACGTAGTCCTCCCGGCGGCGACCGCGCGCTCCGTGCCCGCCGGCCGGAGCGTGGAACTCGCCGTGCCGGGGCCGCTGCCCCCCGGCTCCTGGCGCCTGCTCGGCTTCGTGCCCCCGGCGCTCGAGCACCGCTTCGAGGCGGAATATCTCGGACACCGCACCGGGCGGCTGGTGCGCGAGGAGGGCGCTTCGAACGGCGAGGTCTGGGAGGCCGCGGCGCCCGGCATCGCGATCATGGGCCCCAATCTGCGCTATCAGCCGGGGGCGCTGCGGGTCTCCTTCAGGCTGGGGGCCGCGCCGCCGGCCGCCGGGACGGTCGCCATCCTGCGGGTCACGGCGGACCGCGGGCGCACGGTGCTGGCGGAGAAGCGCGCGGATGCCTTCGAGCTGGGCGCGACCGGCGCGTTTGCCGACATCGCGCTGCCCGAGATCGCGCTGGAACAGGAGCAGTTTCTCGAGTTCACGGCGGAGACGATCGGCGGCGCGAAGGTTTCCTTCGACCGGGTGCTGGTATCTTATCGGCCGGGCGTCTGGGCGGGTGAACCGCTCCGGTAGTGCGGCCCGGCCCGCGGCCCGCTAATCCCGGCGCAGGGTGATCGCTCCGAGGTCCCCGCGCGGGCCTTTCCAGCGGCAGAAGCGCAGGATCGTCCAGGCGGCCTGGAAGGCGTCCTTCAAGCCGATCTTCTTTCCTTCCTCGTAGGTGCGGCCGTGGTAGCTGATCGGCACCTCGAAGATCCGCGCGTGCATCCGCGCCACCTTGCAGGTGATTTCCGGTTCGATCCCGAACCTCCTGGACCTGATGTCGAGGCGGTCGACGACCTCGCGAGTCATCGCCTTGTAGCAGGTCTCCATGTCCGTCAGGTTGATGTTCGTGAGAACGTTCGACATCAACGTCAGCAGCCAGTTGCCGACCGAGTGCCAGTAGTAGAGCACCCGGTGTCCCGCACTCGTGCCGAGAAAGCGCGAGCCGTACACGACGTCCGCCTCCCCCTCGAGGATCGGCCGCAGCAGGACCGGGTATTCGCGCGGGTCGTACTCGAGGTCCGCGTCCTGAATCAGCACGATGTCCCCCGTCGAGGCGCGCATGCCGGTCCAGACGGCGGCGCCCTTGCCGATGTTGCGGGGGTGGAAGAGCGCGCGCACGCCATTCTTGCCGTCAAGTTCGAGCAGCACCTCGCGCGTCCCGTCCGTCGAGCCGTCGTCGATGATCAGCAGTTCCTTCTCGATGCCCGGCAAGTCGACGGCGAGGACGCGCGAGACAATCTCCCGCAACGTGTTCGCCTCGTTGTAGGCCGGCATCACGATCGAGAGCTTCATCGCTGCAGCTGACTCCCCGGGTTGATTCGAACGGGGATTATGGGGGATGCGTGTGCAGGGCACAAGGCCCGGGTCCGCGGGCGGCTTGAACTGTCGAAGGGTGATCTGCTATAGAATCCCGACAATGCGTTCATCCGGCAAAGGATCCCGCGGGACTCCCCTTCTGGTATTCGTTCTGCTCGCGGTCGTCGTTGGGGCGGCGCTCTACCTGCGCTCATGGCAGCTCGACTACGACACCGTACACCCGGACGATCGCAAGCAGGTCCGGGCAGCCCTCGAATTCATCCAGGGGGACTACCTCCAGATCCTCAGCCGCTCGGGCGTGGACGACGCGGGCTACCCCTACTTCGCGATGCACCTTCTCGAGTGGGCCTACAAGGGTTACGAACAGGTCCTGAAGCACGTCGCCCCGGACACCCCGCCGCCGCTGGTGGCGCTCGACGACTGGCCCTCGCGCAGCAGCTACCTGCGGCGGTTCGGCCTGATGCTCAACTGCGTCTACGAGCTCGTCGTCCTCGGCCTCGCCTTCGTCATCGGTCGGAGGATCTTCGACCCCTGGGTCGGGCTCGCCGCCGCCGGCGTGCTCGCGGTCTCGTCGCTGCGCATCCAGACGAGCCACATCATCGGCGCGGACCTGCCGAGCAGCCTCTTCATGTTCGGGGTGTTCTACTTCTGTGCCCGGCTGCGCGATGGCGAGCGGCTGCGCGACTGGCTCGCCGCCGGCGCCTGCGCCGGGCTGGCGGCCGCGACGAAGTACAACGGACTGCTGACGCTGCTCGCCCCCGGCCTGGTCTTCCTCGAGCTGCGGCTGCGCGATCAGCAGGGGTGGCGCAGCGCCCTCGCTCCCCGGCGGCTCGCCGGCCCGCTCGCCGTCTTCGCGGCGTTCGCGACGGCCTTCGTTCTGGCGACCCCCACGCTGATCCTCGCGCCGAAGGCCGCGGTGACGGCGCTCAAGGAGATGATGGGCGTCTTCGAGACGTTCAGGATTCCCGAGGAGTACACGGGGCGGCGCACCGCGTTCGCCCTGAGCCTCTGGTACAGCCACTTCAACAATCTCCTGCGGTTCTTCGAGCCGCTGCCCGGCTGGCTCACGCTCGTCTCGCTCGGGGTGTTCGTCTCCCGCCTGCGCTTGCGCGAGAGCTTCCTCTGGCTCTACCCGCTCGTCCTCATCCCCGTCGCCGCCCTTGGCCACCCCAACGCGGTCCCCTACCACTACCTCTGCGTCCTCTCGCCGCTGGCGTGGGTCATCGGCTTCGCATTCGTCGCGGCGATCCGCGCGCTCGGCAAGCCCTGGCTCCGGGTCGCGGTGGTCGGGCTGCTGGGTGGCTGGGCGCTGCTCGCCGCGGTCTCCGACACCGCCGTCTTCACGCTGCCGAGCACGTACGGGCTTGCGAAAGGCTGGCTTGCCGACAGCGCCGCGCCGGGGAGATTCATGCCCGGTTCCCGGCATGACGCCCGGAAGGAGATATACCCGCGGCTGTTCGGCATCGACTTCGAGGATTTCTCCGCGGCGGCCCGGGCGGAGCGGGCGCAGGAGGCCGCGGGGATGAAGACGCTCGTGGCGAATTTCGACCTCGAGCGGCGCAACCCGAGCTTGAACCACATCCGGAACCGCCCCCAGCGCATCCGCTGGAGCGACGGGGTGGAGCGGGACGTGGAGCTCTTTCCGCCGCCGCGGCGGGTTGCAGCAGGGCGCAAAGAACTGCTCTTCCCGGGCAACCTGACCCTGAGCCGGTCGTCCGCGCTGATGGTCCTCGTCCCGGGAGAACCGCTCGCGCGGCACATCCGCCAGGAGCCGGGTGCGTCTTCGTGGCTGCTCTATGCACACTATCCCGCGCGTCCGACGGGCCGGGACAAGGCCCGCTTGCGATTGCAGCACCGCGGCCGGTGGCGGACACTGTGGGTGGAGAAGGGCGGCGATTACCTCGTCGACCTGGATCTGCGGCGGACGGACATCCTGTACAACGGCCTCTTCTCCACGCTTCGGCTGCGCAGCGACGTGCCGGTGGTCGTCTGGCTCGTTTCGCCGCAGGAGCGCGGCTGGTTCCTGCTGATGATGGAGCGCTGGCGGGAGCTGGAGGCCTGGGAGCGCGACAAGCCGGGCTGGAAGTCCGCGGCGCGGCTTGCGGTTGCCAATAAGCACCTCGGGGGCGCGCCTGCCGGCCTGGAAGGCGCCGCCGCAGTCGAGGCGGCGCTCCCGGGACTGCGCACGGGCGATCCGGCGGAGCGTTACGCGGCCTGGACGGGAGGCGTCGATCTCGGGATCTACGCCGACCCTCGGCCGCAGGTGGCGCTCGAGCGCTTTGTCGTCAAGGGCGCTGCGGCCGATCAGCCGCCGCCGGATCTCCCGCCGGGCAGCCGGATCGCGGGACCCTTCGAGCAGCTGGTCCCCGGGTTCTACCGCGTCACCTGGGAGGTGAGCGGGACGGGAGGCGCCGGGGAGCTGGATTTCCGGGTCACCGGCGGCTCGGGGCGGCGGGAGTTCGCCGCGGTGTCCGCCCCGCTGCCCGAGGGCCGGAAGCTGGTTTCGCTGCCGCTGCGCGTCACCGCCTCGTCGCCGGGGTGGGATCTGGAGTTCCCCCTTGTCAACCGGGGAAGCGCGCCGGTGCGACTGGAGGGAGTCCGCGTCGAGAACGACCCGGAGCGGCAGCTGCTGTGGTGGCTGGAGGAGCTGCGGCAGGCGTTCGGGGAGCGCGGCCCCTCCTGACGCTTGATCCGCCGCCGCTTCTGTGCGAATCTCGCGCACCATGAATCCCCTGCGCTACCTGCGGTTTGCCGGGACGATCGCCGCTTCGAACCTGCGGCGGCCCCGCTTTCCCTACAAGCTGCTCTTTTCCGTCACGCACCGCTGCAACTATCGCTGCCGCACCTGCGGCATCTGGCGGCTCAAGCCCGCGGACGAACTCTCGCTCGAGGAGATCCGGGAGTTCTTCGCGAAAAACCGCGGCCTCTCCTGGGCCCACCTCACCGGGGGCGAGGTCTTCCTTCGCAGGGACTTCGTCGAGATCGCCGAGGCGATCATCCGTTCCTCGCCGCGACTGCTGCTGCTGAACTTCCCGACCAACGGGTACCTCACGGACCGGATCGTGGCGGGGGTGCGGCGGATCGCGGCGCTCGGCCCCGAGCGGCTCTTCATCACGGTGAGCACCGACGGCGACGAGAGGGTCAACGACGACATCCGCGGCGTCAAGGGCGGGTGGCGGCGCCAGATCGAGACCTTCCGACAGCTGCGCTCGATCCCCGGGGTGCAGGCCGCCCTGGGCATGACAATCTCGCAGTTCAACATGAGGGAGTTCCCGGCCGCCTTCGCCGCCGCGCAGACCGAGCTGCCCGGGCTGCGTTACGAGGATTTTCACGTGAACATCGTCCACGTCTCGTCGTTCTACGGCAACCAGGACGAGGGCCTCACGGATCTCGACCGCGACGCGATGCGCGAAGAAGTCGAACGCTACCGGCTGCTGCGCGGTTTCCACCTCAATCCGGCCGCGCTGCTGGAGTGGGCCTACCTGCGGCGCGTGGGGGACTACGTGCGGACCGGCAAGACGCCGCTTCCCTGCCACGCGCTGCACGACTCCTGCTATCTGGACCCGACGGGCAATGTCTACCCCTGCAGCATGTGGGACCGTCCGCTCGGCAACATCCGGGAGCAGGGCTACGATCTCGGGCGCATCTGGAACGCGCCGGAGACGCTCGCGGTGCGGCGGGAGATCCGCGAGGGGCGCTGCCCGCACTGCTGGACCCCGTGCGAGGCGTACCAGAGCATCCTCGGCAACCTCCCGAGGCTGTTCGCAGGCGGCTGAAAAAGGCCCATCTGCGGCGGTGGGCACCTTGCCCCCTGCGAGCGCAGCGAGTGGGGGGAGAACTGCGGCGTACAGTCGTACGCCTCATTCCTCAGGACTCGCCCGCCTTGCACCTGGACCTTTTTGAGCTGCCTGCCCGTTCACCGAGTATTTCAGTGGACGGTCAAAGAATCACTAGAAGTTCTTCTTCAGCCAGGTGTCGATCGCGCTCACGAGGGCGTCCATCACCGGCGCGTCGTAGGGCGGCGCTGCCGCGGACCCGTCCTGGTCCTGGCGGGTGCCGAAGTAGTGGTCGGCTCCGGGAATCGTGACATAGCCCTTCGGCCCGGTCATCCGCGCGGCGACATCCGCGAGGAACGCCAGGTCGTCGGGGGCCTCCTTATCGCCGTCGACGAGCAGGATCGGCGGGTGGACGGGATGGTCGAGTATCGCCTCGGCGACATAGGCCTTCAGGTGCGGGTCGAAGAGCGCGCGGGAGATCGGGGGATCGACGCCCATGTCCCGGGACATCCGCCGGCTCGGGTAGCCGGGGTCGGGGGCGCCCGGCCCGAAAAAGCGCTTGGCCGTATTGCGCCCCGGCGAAATGGAAACCGCCCGGTCGATGCGCCGGTCGCGCAGGGCGGCCGCGACCGCGACCCCGGCCCCGAAGGAGTGGCCGACGGCGCTGATTCTGCCGGCGTCGACGCCCTTGAGGGTGGCCAGATAGTCTACGGCCGCGACGACGTCCTGGACGAAATCCAGATCCGCGGCGGCCTCGAAATTGCGCGGCCGCTCCGAGTCGCCGAAGCCGCGAAAATCGACGGTCAACACGATGTAGCCGCGCTCGGCGAGCTTGCGGGCGGCTACGGTGAAGAGGGCGAGCCGGCGACCGCGGCGGGTTCCGCCATGGCTGATGACTACGGCCGGGTGGGTCCCGGCGAGCGGGGAGGGGGTGTACAGGGTGCCGGCGATCAGGAGGTCCCCGCTCGGGAATCGGACATCGGCGGTCGCGATCCGGTGTACCGGCGGGTCAATCACGCTTGCGGAGGCGGCGGTGAAGTCAAGGATGCGGGCGTAGAGGTAGGCGCCGGCGACGATGGCCGCCGCCACCGCGCACACCATTTTGATCCGATGCATCGCCACGCATTTCCCCTGTCGGAGATTCCCGCCTTTGACAGAACCGCCCGCCTGGGTCCTTATAGCATCCCGTTTCGATACTAGACAAGGCGGAAGGGGGCGGGCTGAACGAACGAACGCCGAACCGGGGCCCGGTTCGGCGTTCGACGGAAACAGTTCGGATGAAAATAGCTACAGTTTCTTGAAGCTCCAGTTGCGGAACTCCATGCCGATGACGCCTTCGTGCTCAGCCGGCGGCCAGCCGAGGCCGGCGACGAGATTCCTGCTGGCGGGGTCGAGCTGTCCGGAGTGCCTGACCCTGCCGTCGACGCTCAGCGTGATGGTCGAACCGTCCCACGTGATGTCGAAGGTGTACCACTTCGAGGAGCTCCAGGGCTCGTCCTGGCTCATGTAGCACGCCTCAAGCGGCCAGCCGCCGGGATTGTCGCTGCGGCCCTTCACCTTGCCGAAATTGCAGTAGTAGTTGTTGTAGGCGTACTGGTAGGGGATGTAGAGGAAGCCTTCGCCCGCTTCCTTGTAATAGAAGTTGTCGCCGTTGTAGATCCAG
>JANOHV010000177.1:0-27301 GCA_031406795.1 Candidatus Rokuibacteriota bacterium | reverse complement strand
GCTCGGGTTGGCGCCGCCCGACATGACCAGCCCCGTCGGGAGCGTGCCGGTGTCCACCCGCACCCGATAGGTTCCCGGCACGAGGCCGGAGACGAGATAGGTGCCGCGGGAGCCGGTCAGGGCCTGAGGTTCCGCAGCGTCGATCGTGCCATCGTTGTCCAGATCGAGCCAGACCAGGACGTTCACCAGACCCTGCTCGCCGACGTCGAAGGTCCCGTCGCCGTTCGCGTCGATCCAGACCAGATCGCCGATGGCGCCGCCCTCGATGACGGCGTCGACGGTCCGGGCGGTGACCGGGGGCGTCTTCTCGAAACACGTCACGGTCACGAGATTCACGACGCGATTGACGTCCGGGGGGGTCCGGACCTTCACCTGGTAATCGACGCGGAGCGTCTCGCCGGGAGCCAGTGCGATGTTGTCCCCGGGCGCGGTCAGCACCGCGGGAACGCCGTCGAAGAGATCGGGATTGGCCCCGCCGCTGACGTTGTCCAAGGTCCGGACTTGCTGCTTGCCGGCGACGACCTGGACGTTGTCGACGAAGTAGTAGCGGTTTTGGTTCCCGCTGATGCTGGCCACCCTGAACCGCAGCGTGGTGGCTGCGGAGAGGTAGGGGGTGATGTCGAAGCTTGCGGCGGCAGCGGCGTTGTAGATCCCGAGAATGGCAAAGTTCGTCCCGTCCGCCGAGATCTCCGCGGCGAGCGTGCCGGCGGGGGCGCTGACGACGGCGACGTCGAAAGTCAGGGTGGCGCCGACGACCCCGTCGGCGAAGATCGCCCGCGTCGCGGCATTGCCGACTGCCGCGCTGGGCGCGCCGCTGCGCGTCTGAAAACGCAGACCCGGATTCCCGGCGTTCGCGATGACCATGACGCTGCCGGTTGCCGGGTCCTGCGGGTTGCCGGCGTTGTCGGTTTCGCTCCAGGGGCCGGAGAAATTGGCGCCTCCGGCGTAGGTGAGCGTGGTGAATTGGTCCAGCGCGGTCTTGGTGCCGCCCGTCGCCCGGATCTGCACCTGGTCGACGTAGAAATACTTCTGGGGCGGGACGTTGTTGTAACCGGCGCTGACCCGGAAGCGCACCGTGGTGTTGGCCGAAATGTAGGCGGAGATGTCGAACGAGCGCGATCCCTTGACGGCGCCGGCGAAGCCGTTCAAGGTCGCCAACGCGGTGTATGGGGCGCCTCCGGTGGCGGAGATCTCGACGACCACGGCGTCGCCGGCCACCACGTACGGGTTGGTGCGGTAGTTGAAGCGCAGAGAGGCCAGGCCTCCCGCGTAGACGGACAGGTCGACCCGCCTGGCCGCCGACGACCCTGCGGCCCCCGCCGGGTCATCCAGGCGCAGTTCGCCGTTGATCACCTGTACGTTACCCGCAGTGGGGGACTGGGGGCCGCCGGCGGCGTCAACCTCCAGCCAGTCGCCCGCCCACTGCCCGGGGCCGTCCTGGTTGGCATAGGCCAGCGTGTCGAAGAGGTCGAGAACGTGCTTCTGCGATGGGCCGACCGCAACCGTGCTGCCGGCGACGTAATCGGTCCCCGCGGGCAGCGGATCGGTGAGGGTGATACCGGTCAGCGGCGCGTTGGAGGTGTTGGTCACATCCACCCGGTAGCTGATGATGTCGTCCGGGAGCAGCGGGTTGTTCGGCAGAGTGGAGGTCTTCGTGGTCTGCAGGCCGCCCTGGGCGGCGGCGGTGACCAGGAGGTTCGCGAAGATCTCGGCGACCGAGTTGACCCGGGCGTTGTTGTTGATGCTGGTCACGACGAGCGGCGTGGCCGCGGTGACCTGGAAAACGAAATAGACCGACTGACCGGGGTTCAGCGTGGCTGGGGTCGTCAGGTTGTAGCCGGGCGCGTCCAGCGGGAAGCGGCTGCCCGCACCGTCATCCGGGATCGCGCTCCCGTCCAGCGTCGTGGTGTCGGCGACGTAGGTGACGCTGGCGTCCAGCGTGTCGTTCAGCGTGATGCCGGAGATCGGCAGGACGCCGCTGTTGTAGACCCGGATCGTGTACTCCAGCACCTCGCCGGCGTCCAGAGAGCCGTTTCCGTTGAAGTCGCCGACGATGCTCGCCGACTTGTAGGCGGTGATCGAGGGGTAGGGGATTACGGTGGTGCCAAGGTCGAACTCGGTGAGCTGGCCGCTGGAGGAACTGTTTCCGTCCTGGCCCCAGGCGACGGCGATCTTGGCGTTGTCGGTCGTGTAGATCCGGTAGCCGGTGTGGTCGTAGGAACCTGCCGGACCCGGGGAGAATACTCTCTGGGAGCCGAAAGCGGCCAGAGCGTAGGAAACGTCATACCTGAGGCCGTTGGCATCCGGGCCGAGGAGTCCGGTCGCGGGGTCGCCGTCGTAATCGACATAGACCGTGGTGGCTTGATCCGCGGTGACCCAGACCGGGCTGGCGTCCCGCGCCAGATCGGTGGTGCCGGGGGCCCACCCGACCACCGCCGACGTGGTCAGCTGGGTGCTGTCGATCATCGTGAAGCCCCAGTTGTGCACCACGCCGTTCATGTCGATCGCCGCCAGCGCATAGAAGGGCTGGCCGCCGAGGCTCTGGTAGCGCGCACCGGTGTTCTGCGGCATGGCATTGATCATGTGCGTACCCGCGGGGACGATGATGTTCGTTGTCCCGCCGCCGGCGACGGTACGGACCACGGTGATGTTTCCCGCTCCGGGGTTGTAGAGGATGACGGAGTTCGTGACCGTCGCGCCGCCTCCCTCGAGGGTCGTGGGCACCGGACAGTAATAGGTGTTTCCCCACATGGCCGTCGGGAGAAGCGGAAAGAGGCGCCCGTTGTAGGTCGTGTTCGCGTCGCAGGTGAGCATGTTCACCTGAACCGGTCCGCCGGTGGAAGTCACGGTGGCCCCGCGCTGGATGGTGGTGACGTAGGCGATCTCCCCCTGGTTCAGCGCATAGTTGACCGCGGCCCCCGCGCCGGGCCCATCCGCATCGACGGCGACGACCGTACCGTCCTTCTGGGCGATGATGGAGAGCGAAACCCACTCGAACCCGGTTCCCGCGCCGAAGGCGGCCTGGCCGACCGGAACCGTGTAGGAGGTCCCCCACTTGTTGGTGTCGAAGGCCTCCACGGCTCCCGCCAGCATCGCCCCGATGGCGAACGGCGTGCCGACGGGCCACATGGCGTGCGTGACCACCAACTGCTCGGTGCAGGCGATCTTGTCCCGGCCGTCGTAGTACTGATTGCCCTGGTCCCGCGCCGGATAGCAGGGGACGTCGTTTGTCAGCGTGATGACATCCCCGGCGTTGATGACATCCGTGGCGAACCCGGGAGGCATGCCGTTCGCGGGGTTGTTGTCGCCCCAGACCTGCGTGGTGCTCTGGGTCGGGGCGGTGATGTCGTATTCGTAACCATCTTCCCACTGGTCGTAGTAGATGACGGTCCCGTTGAAGGTGCCGGTGATGGAGACCACCGACCGGATGAGGTCCTCCTCCCAGGGCACCGTGGCGTCGGCCGTCTGGGCGTTGGCGTAGAGACGGAAATGCTCTTCCGGAATCGGCACATAGAACGTCTGCACGGTCTGGATGGCCTGGACGGGCGCCGCCAGCGTCAGCACGGCGGCGAAGCCGGCGAATGCTGATTTCAACGCCAGAACCCTTCCGAGGAAGGCTTTCAAACCAGTTGCTCTTATCGTGCGATCGCCGTGCATTACCCCTCCTCGGCAGCCAAAACCTCTTCGCCCCTCGCGGGACCCTACCATTTTACGTCATTCCCTCTATATTGCTACTGATTATGGGGCAGCACGTTACCGAAAGGGGCGCCGAAGAAGCGGAATCGTGAGGAATTTCGAGCCGTTGTGCTCCGCGGAGTCGTTTTCGAGTACAATTCGGAACGGTTTCTTCCGGAGAGAGCTGCCGGGGACAACCGCGGAGTCTTCGGGGAGGGGGACGATATTCAACGCGCCAAGCGCATCGTGGTAGTTCTCGGGACCCGCCCCGAGGCCATCAAGCTCGCGCCGGTCATTCGTGAGCTGCGTCGGCATCCGGGGCGGTTCGAGACGGTTGTCTGTGTCACCGCGCAGCACCGCCGGATGCTCGACCAGGTCCTCGAACTCTTCGAGATCGGGGTGCGTCACGATCTCGACCTGATGAGACCCGGGCAGGACCTCACGGATATCACCTGCGGCGCACTTCAGGGCCTGCGCGGTATCCTGGCCGCCGAGCGTCCCGACCTGGTTCTTGTGCAGGGAGACACAACCACCGCCATGGCCGCGGCGCTGGCGGCATTCTATGCCCGGGTCCCCGTCGGGCACATCGAAGCCGGCCTGCGCACCGGCAGCCTGGGGGCGCCCTATCCCGAGGAGCTGAACCGCCGGGTCGTCGGCGTGATGGCGGATCTGCATTTCGCGCCCACGCAGCAGGCCGCGGAGAACCTGCGGAGCGAGGGTGTGCCGGCGGCGCGCATCTTCGTCACCGGCAACACGGTCATCGATGCGCTGAAATTCGTGACCGAGCGGCTGCGCGACGACGAGGGGCTGCGTCGGCAGGTCGAAGAGCAGCTGAATTTCCTCGACCCCGGCAAGCGGCTCGTCCTGGTTACCGGCCACCGTCGGGAGAGTTTCGGGGAGGGCTTCCGCGGCATCTGCGAGGCGTTGCGCGAACTCGCCGTCACGCGCGAGGATCTCCAGATCGTCTACCCCGTGCACCTCAACCCGAACGTCCAGCAACCGGTGCGCTCGATCCTGGGCGGGCTTTCCGCGGTCCACCTGCTCGACCCGCTCGACTACCTCCCCTTCGTCTCTCTGATGCAGCGGGCCGAGTTCATTCTCACGGACTCCGGAGGCGTCCAGGAGGAGGCCCCGTCGCTCGGCAAGCCGGTGCTCGTGATGCGGGAGACCACCGAGCGGCCGGAGGCGGTGGTGGCGGGAACCGCGCGACTGGTCGGGACCGGCCGCGACGCGATCCTGCGCGAGGCGCGCCGGCTGCTCGATGACCGCGGCGCCCGGGAGGCGATGACGCGGGCGCACAACCCCTACGGCGACGGGCGGGCGGCCGGGCGGATCGTGGCGGCGTTGTGATCGGGCCGGCGTCGCGGGTGCTGGGTCGGTTGCGGGTGAATGTCGAACGTTCGCCGGCCGGGGCGCGCGTCGCGCGGGGCGCCTGGTGGTCGCTCGTCGGCGGCGTGGGATCAAAGGTGCTTGCGGTGGGCAGCGCCGTGATCACGGCGAGACTGCTCGGCAAGGTCGGCTACGGCGAGATGGGCATGGTGCAGTCCACGGTGGGCATGCTCGGGGTTTTCGCCGGTTTCGGTCTCGGGACCACGGCCACCAAGTGCATCGCGGAGCACCGGCGAACCGACCCGGCTCGTGCCGGCAGGATCGCGGGCCTGACGCTCGCTGTTGCCGTGCTGACCGCCGGGGTGCTGGGCGTCGCCTGCGTTGCGGGGGCGGGCTGGCTCGCGGGCGGTACGCTCGGGCGCGCGTCGCTCGAACGGCTTGTCATGGCCGCCGCGCTCCAGCTGGTCGTCACGACGCTCGGGGGCGTCGTCTCGGCGGCACTCGCCGGGTTCGAGGAGTTCCGCCGCATCGCGCGAATACAGCTCTGGCTCGGGGCCGCGGCGCCGTTCATCACGGTGCCCCTGGTCTGGCTCTACGGCGTCGATGGCGCCGTGGCGGCCGTGACGGTCAATGCGGCGCTCGGGCTGGCCTGGGGGGCGGTCGTGCTCGGGCGCACGACCGCGTCGCACGCCGTCCCGCTGCGCTACGATCGGCAGATCTGGCGCGAAGCCGGCGTCCTGACCCGCGTCGCGCTCCCGTCGCTGCTCTCGAGCCTGCTGCTGATTCCCGTCATGTGGGTCACCAACCTGATGCTCGTGCGCGGTCCGGGCGGCTACGGCGAGCTGGGGATCTTCAACGCCGCCAACCAGTGGCGGATGGTGATCGTCTTTCTCCCGGGAATGCTCGCTGCGGCGGTGCTGCCGGTGCTCGCGCAAACCCACGGAAGCGACGACCGCGCCGGGTTCCGGGAGGCGTTCACTCTCAATCTGCGTGTGACCTGGGTAGTCGCCCTCCCGCTGACCGTCGTGACCGTGGTGCTCGCGGGACCGGTCGCCGCGATCTTCGGGCGCCAGTTCGCGGGGATGGAGCTCGTGCTGCCTGCGCTCATGGTGGCGGCCTTCCTCTCGATCGTGAACGCGACGGTCGGAGCGGCGCTGGTGGGCGCGGGGCGGCTGTGGACCGGGACCCTGATGAACCTCGCGTGGGCGTTCGCGCTCGTCGGTGCGGCGGCCTTTCTCGTGCCGCGCCGCGGGGCGACGGGGCTGGGCATCGCCTACCTGGCGGCGTACCTGCTGCACACGCTCTGGCAGATGGCGTACGTGGAACTGCGAATCGCGCCCGCGGCGATCAGCGGTCTGTGGCGGCTGTTCGCATTCACTGCGGCGGTTTTCGCCGCCTGTCTCGGCGGCGGCGTGCGGGAGCGCTTCCCGGTGCTCGCCGGCGTCGCGCTCACGGTGCTGGCGTCTGTGCCGCTGCTGGGGATGGTGCGGAAGGCGGTGCGCGCGTGACCCGGCTGCCGCCGCTGTCCGGCGAGCCGGTGCCGGCGTGGGATACGCGCGATCTCGCGGAGCGGGAGTGCTTCGCCTGCGGGTCGGCGACGCGGGAGACGCTTTGCGAGCGCCCGGACGGGCTGGAGGTCGCGCGGTGCGGGGAGTGCGGCGCGGTGTACCTCCCGCGCGTGCCTTCAGCGGCGCAGCTGGAACGGTTCTATGCCGGGTACGCGGAGCGCAAGCGCTATCTGCAGCCGCCGGGCGGACGTCGAGGCTTTGGTCTCGGGCGGTTGCTGCGGCGGGTGACGGGGCGGACGCCGATATCGCCCTACACGGAGGTCCTGGTGCGAACCAGCGGCGTGTCGGGCAAGATCGTCGTCGAACTCGGTCCCGGCGGCGCGGGGGGAGTGCTCCACGAGGTTCGACGCCTGGGAGCGCAGGCGATGGCCGTCGAGGTCGACCCCGTCGCTGCGGCGCGGCTGAGGGAAGCGGGCTTCGCAGTCCATGCGCGGGTGGCGGAGATCGCCGGGCAGGCAGACGTGGTCGTGGCTTCGATGGTCCTCGAGCACGTCGCGGACCCGCGGGGACTGCTCGACGAGGTCAGTCGGCTGACCCGCCCCGGCGCGCGAGTGGTGGTGGGGGTCCCGATCGCGGGTCAGGCGACGACGATCGGCCCGGCGTGGGTCGGCTTCCGCGTGGATCTGGAACACCTCAACTACTTCGACACGCGGACGCTCAGCAGGCTTCTGGGCGAGGCGGGGTTCCTCACGGAATGCTTCTGGGAATCGTCGCAGCCGTTCTTGCCGGAGTACCAGGCGCTTGCCGATCGGCGGGCCTTTTTCGCGGCGGTGCGGGCGCGGTTGGGGAGGGCGGCATTCGCGCCGGTCGACCCGATGGCCTCGGGAGGCTTCCAGCTCACCCTGCTCGCCCGTCGCGACGAAAAGGAACGGGACGATGGCGGACGCTGAACCCCGGGTGCTGCTCGTCACCTCGTGGGTCTTCCCCGCGGCGGGCGGGGTGAGTTCACACCTGCGGCTGCTCGCCGACCGGCTGGGGATTCCCGAGAGCGAGGTCGTTGGCTTCCGGCAGATCTGCGCGGCGCAGGCGCGGGGCTGGGCCCGGGTGCGCTTCGGGGTGCGGCGCCGGGTGCGCGCGGCGTCCGGGCGCGAGACGGTCTCGCTCTGGGCGCGGACGCTGCGGGGTCTCCTGCCGGAGCGCGGGATCGACATCGTGCACGGTCACGATGCGATGGCGACGTGGGCGGCGCTCGGCGCGCGCGGGCGCTTGCGGCGCGACGGACGCCGGTTTCGGGTAGTCAGCACCGTCCACGGGCCGGTGTCGCGGCACATGATCGAGGCCGGCGCCGCCCCCGATTCTCCGGACGTGTTGACGGTCGAGCGTTGCGAGCGGGAGGCCTGGGCCGGCGCGGACGCGATCGTCGCAGTCGACGAGGGGCAGCGCGCGATAGTCATCGGGCAGGGGGCGTCCCCCGCGAAGGTCGTCGTCATCCCCAACGCAGTGGACCTGGCGACGGTGGACGCACTGGCGGCCGGTCGGCTGCCGGAGATTGCGGCCGGGGGGCGGACCTGGGTCGTTGTGCCGCGGCGGCTCGCGCCGAAGAACGGCGTTGAATTCGCGGTCCGGGCGCTCGCGCTCCTCGAACCGGCGGCGCGCCCGCGACTGTTGCTCGCCGGCAGCGGTCCGGAGCACCCGCGGCTGGCGGCGCTCGTAGCGGAACTGGGGTTGACGGACGACGTGGCCTTTCCTGGCGAGTTGGACCACGCGGCGTTGTTGCCGCTGGTGAAGCACGCGACCGCCGTGCTGATTCCGTCTGTGCCCGTGCATGGTATCGAGGAGGCGACCTCGATCGCGGCGCTCGAGGCGATGGCGCTCGGCGTGCCGGTGGTCGCGTCCCGGCTTGGCGGTCTGCGGGAGATCATCGCGGACGGCGTGGATGGACGGCTCGTGCCGCCGGGCGACCCGGCAGCGCTCGCGGCAGCGCTCGGGCGCGTGCTTCTTGACAGGGCACTCGCAGCGCGGCTCGGGGCGGCTGCCCGGGCGCGCGTCGAGCGGGAATTCTCGGCGTCCGCATGGTTTCAACGGCATCAAGACCTCTACGGTCGGCTGTGAACACGCTCGCGGGGGTGGCGGCATGCGCCTGGCGCTCGTAACCTATGCGCTGAATGTCGGCGGCGTGGAGACGTTTCTGCGGCACCTCGCGGATTTCTTCACGAACCGCGGGGACGTGGTGGAGTTCGTGGAGACGCACGCGGCGGGGGTCTGGTCGCGATCGTTCTCCACGGCGGGGTACACAGTGCGGCAGGTGCTCCCGCGGCGATCTCGTTCGCGGCTGCACCACGTGCGGAGGATTGCTGCGGCGCTTGGCGGCTTCGACGCGATCGTTTTGAACGATGCGCCGTGGGCGCAAGCGGGGCTGGGGCTGCTGCCGCCGCGGACGGCGACGATACCGATCCTGCACCTCGCGCTTCTCAGCATGGTCAGGAATGCGGCCGGCAACGGCGGGGAATGGGACGTGATGGCGGCGGTCAGCCCGGCGACGCGCGCGGCGGCGCTGGATGCCGGTGTCCCGGCGGAGCGCGTGCGCTGCATTCCGAATGGCGTGCCGGTTCCGGCGGTCTGGCCCAAGGGGAGGGAGCGCGCTGCTTCCGCATTGCGGGCGATCTACGTCGGATCCCTCGACGATGCGCAGAAGGGCGTGCTGCTGCTTCCTGCCATCTTCGGACAACTCCGGGACGCCGGCCGGACGCTTCACGTCGACGTCGTCGGCGACGGACCCGACCGGGCCGCCCTTGCCGCGGCGTTCGAGCGGGAGAAGCTGGGCGCTTCCGTGACTCTTCACGGCGCTGTGCCGCACGAGCGCACGCAGGCGCTCCTGGCTCAAGCCGATGTTCTCCTGATGCCGTCGCGCTTCGAGGGGCTGCCGCTCGTTCTTCTCGAGGCGGTGGCGTGCGGCGTCGTTCCGGTGGCCACCCGGATCCCCGGGAGCACGGACTTCGTGGTCGACAACGGCGTGAACGGCTATCTTGCGGCGCCGGGGGATGCGGCAGGATTCGCTCGGGCGATCGCCGAGATGGATGCCGACCGCGCATGCCTCCGCGCGCTGTCGCTACGGGCCTGGGAGACGGCGCGGGACAGATTCACCTCCCGGGCGAACGGACAGGCCTACGCGGAGTTGCTCGACGGCATCATCGGCTCCCGGCCGCAGCGCCGCCGCTCCGGCGAGGTCGACCGTTCGCTGCTCGGCGACTGGCCGGGCCTGCCGCTCGCCCTGGTCCGGCCGGTGAGGAAGGTGGCGCGGATGCTCGGGACACCATGAAGATCCTGATGTTCGCACCGGCCTTCGCGCCGTTCGCCAATCCCGAGGCGATCGTCAACAGCAAGCTGGCGCTCGCGTTTCTCGCCGCGGGGTGGGAAGTGGACGTGATCTCGCGGAACCTGCAGCAGGAGTCCGAGTACAACTACGGCTCCGGCTGGGTGGAACCGTGGCTGCCGCTGCGGGCGGTGACCCACGAAGTGCGTTACCCGACGGCCGGCGGCCGGCCCGGCCGGATATTGGACACGCTGTGCGGCGGGCTGAAGATGCGCTCGCTGGCTCCCGGGTGCCGGTGGGCCGCGCACGCGGTCGCGCTCGCCCGGGAACTTGCCCGGGACCGGCGTTATGACGCGGTGCTCTCACGTTCCGGCCCCGAGGCCGCCCACCTGGCTGCGCTCGCTTTTGTGCAGCAGGCGCGTCTGCCGTGGGTCGCGAACTGGAATGATCCCTCCGCCGAGAAAATGCCGCCGCCGTGCGGCCGCGGAGAGGAGCGGAAGCGGCGTCCGCGGGAGGATCGGCTGCGCTCTCGGGTCGCCGCGGCGGCCTCCTGGCACACGTTCCCGTGCGAGCGACTGCGGGCGCACATGACGCGCTATCTCGGCCCGGTGGCGGCGGCGCGCAGCAGCGTGATCCCCCACGTTGCGCTGCCGGGGGCCGCGGTAACAGGGGTGCGGGATCCCTCGCGATTCGTGCTCTGCCACGCCGGCAACCTCGGCTACGGGCGCGACGCGGGGCCCTTTCTCGAGGGATTTGCCCGCTTCGTCCGGCAGGAGCGTGCCCGGGACCGGGCGCGGCTGGTCTTGATCGGCGCGCCGCCTGGGGAACTTCAGGGCCGAATCCAGGCCGCGGACCTCGCTGGACTCGTCGAGGTCCGCGGTTCTCTCGGGTATCTGGCGACGCTCGACGCCCTCGCGGCGAGCGACGTCAACGTCGTGATCGAAGCTCCCTGCGCGGAAGGGATCTTCCTGCCGTCGAAGGTGGTCGACTGCGTGCAGGCGGGCCGGCCGCTCCTCGCGGTCTCGCCGCGGCGCGGCACGCTGGTGGACCTGATCGGGGAGCGCGGCGGCGGCATCCACGCGGCCTGCGACGAACCGGAGGCGATCGCCCGGGCGATCGCCGAGCTGTTTAACAGCCGGAACGAGGGTGCGCTCGAGCAGCGGTACGGTTCAAACGTCCTGGCGCCGGTCTTCTCCCCCGCGGCGGTGGTCGATGCCTGGCGCCGGATCTTCGACGAGCGCCGCCTGCCGGAGGGTGCATGACGGACGAACTCGTTGTCGTCATGATGCCGACCCTGCTGCACTGGGGAACCGAGCAGCAGACCCTCGCGCTCGCGCGGGTTCTGGTCGAATCGGGGCGGCAGGTGCGGCTCTGCTGCTATCACGAATACGACGAGGCCATGGCCGAGAACTTCCGCCGGGGCGGCTGCGCCGTGACCCTGCTCGGTCTGCGGCGCGAGGCGGGACTGCGCGCCCTGTTCGCCCGACTCCGGTCACTGCTGCGGGAATGGCGACCCGGGGCGGTGCACGTGCAGTACGTCGCGCCGGGGTTCGTGCCGGTGCTCGCCGCGCGCGCGGCGGGGGTGCGGCGGGTGTTCGCGACGGTCCATCAGCCCGGCGGCAGATTCGGCTGGCGGCAGAAGGCGCTGCTCCGCGCGGCGTGCGGGCTCACCACCCGGTTCTTCTGCGTCTCGCGCGCGGTGGAGGCATCGTGGTTCGGCTCGAGCAGGGTGTTCGATCCCGCAAACCCCGGCGCTGCGGGGCGGCACGCGACGATCTACAATGCCGTCGCCGGCGAGGAGATCGCGCGGCGCGTGGAGCGCGCCGAGCGTGAGAAAATCCGAGCGTCGCTGGATATCGACCGCGACGATCGCGTGATCGGGGTTGTCGGGCGGCTGCGCGAAGAAAAGGGTCAGGCGCTGGCAATCGCCGCGCTTCCCGCTATCCTGGCGCTCGTCCCGGAAGCGCTGCTGCTAATCGTCGGGGACGGGACGGACGAGGACTTCCTCAGGGCAGAGGCCGGGAGAAGAGGCGTGACGCAGCGCGTGCGTTGGGCTGGCGGCAGGACGCACGACGAGGTGGTGGAACTTTACGCGGCCACTGAGTTGGTCATGGTGCCGTCGCAGTACGAGGGATTCGGCCTGGTGAGCGCCGAGGCGATGGCCGCGGGCCGGCCGGTGGTGGCCGCGGCAGTAGGTGGACTGGTCGAAGTCGTCCAGGATGGCGTCACGGGCATCCTGGTCGACGGTGCCGCCGCCGAGGGCTACGTCGCGCCGATCGTGCGCCTGCTTCGGGACGGGGATCTGGCGCGGCGCATGGGCCGCGCGGGGCGGGAGCGCGTTCAGCGGGAGTTCAGCCCGGCGCGATACCGGGAAGCGGTGCTGGCGGCCTATGCGTGAGCGAAATCTCGATCCGCCAGCGGTACCGGGTTCCGGGGAAGGGTGGGGTTTTTCGCGCTTGCCGACGCCCGTCCTGGTCGTAGCCGGCTCGGTGCTTGTTGCCTGCGTCGGCGGGCAGGTCTTCGGCTTCAGCCTGAGCGGGTACGGCTGGGTGATCCCCCTGCTCGTCGCGGGGTTCGCCCTGCTCATGAAACGCGGCCGTGTCGGCTTCCCGATCCTGCTCTGGGTTCCCTGGGCGCTCACGGTTCTCGGCTGGCTGCTGGCGGCGCCGTTCGCTCACGCGTTCCAACGTTGCCTGATCATGCTCTGCCCGCTGGTGGTGGGACTCGCAATCTCCAAGTACGCGGCGGGAAAGGCCGAAATCGCGGCCTTCATGCGTCTTTGTCGACTGCTGACGGCCGGTCTGCTGCTCCTGGTCGGCGCGCGGACCGGTCTTCTACTGACGGGCGATCTGCCCGCGACCTCGAACCTCGCCGCGCCGGTCATGACGGGTGCTTTGCTGGCGTGCGTCTTCGTCGCCGCCTGGGTCTATGGCGACCGAGCGGCTTTGGCGTGGTGGTGCGCCCTGCTCGCGGTTCCGATCATCGGTGTCACGCGGACCGGCATCGTGGCGACCGGATTGTCGTTTCCGCTGACTTTGGCGCCGCTGCGGTTCGCGAAGAGGGTCGTCCTGGCCGTGCTCGTCGCGGCTGTCGGCGCCGCGGTCTTTTCGTCGGGGCGGGTGCAGCGGAAGATGTTCTACTCCGGAAAAGGCACGTACGAAGACCTCAGGCTCGACAATACCAACCTGGCGACGTTCGGCCGGAGCGCGCTCTGGCAAAGCATGGAACTCGAGATCGCTCGCAGACCGCTGCTGGGCCACGGCGCGAACGCGTCTGAACTGTTCGTCCGGAAGCTGACCGGCGGCGTCCTGGAGCATCCGCACAACGATTGGCTGCGTCTGCGCTTCGACTACGGCTGGTTCGGCACGATCGTCTTCGCGATGACCTGTCTGGCGCAGATCGCGCACGCCCTGTGGCGCGCGCGTCATTCCCCGCTCGAGGGCAAGGTCCTGCTCACGGCGGGCGCCTCGGCGTTCGTCATACAAGGGATCTTCATGATGACGGACAACATCATTCTCTACCCGGCGTTCTTCGGGAATCTGCACTTCGCGATTCTCGGGCTGGCGTACGCCGGCGGGCCGAGGGAGAGCACGACGGCGGCCGAGGCTCCGCAATCGGGCCGGCCTTCCCGGACAACATGGCGAAGCGCTCCCGCAAACATCGATCCCGCCGCGCCGCGCCCCCGGGGCGCCGGACGGCCCGGCGGACGGCCGTGAGCCGGCGGTTCGTCATCGTCACCGGCGAGTACCCGCCGCGGCCAACCGGCGTCGGCGATTATTCCTGGCATCTCGCCGCGGCGTTGGCGGCACGGGGGATCGCGGTCGAGGTGCTGACGACACAGCACGCCGGCGGCGATGCGCCGCCGCGGGACGGTGTGGCCGTGACGCGCGCTCTGCGGCGCTGGACGATTCCGGAAATCGGCCGGGTGGTGCGGCGGGTCGGCGCCGGGGCCGCGCCGATCGTCGACATCCAGTACAACTGCCCCACGGCGTATCGACGCAACCTGATGGTCAACCTGCTGCCGCTCGCGCTGCGGGCCGCGGTGCCGCGGTGCACCGTGGTGACGACGATGCACGGGTTCTGGGAGCAGTCCCTGCTCTACCGGCTGCGGACCATTCCCATGCTGCGGGCATCTTCGGGCGTCGTGTACGTCGACGAGCACAACCGCGAACCGCTGCGCCGGTACGGCGGCCTCGGGGAGCGGCGAATGGCGTTCATTCAGATCTGCTCCAACGTGACCCCGGTGCCATGCGATGCCGGACTGCGGGAGCGCTGGCGGAGCGAGCGGGGGATTGCGCCGGGCGATTTCGTCGTCGCGTTCTTCGGCGGGATCGGTCGCGTGAAAGGGTTCGAATACCTGCTTGCCGGCGTGGCGGAGGCGCGGCGACGATCGGGCGCCCCGCTGATCCTGCTGGCGCTTGGCGGTTTCCGCGCCGACGGCACGAACGAGAAGTATCAGGGGGAGGTCCGGCGGAGCTCCGCCGACGCCGTCCGCGAGGGGTGGATGCGCATCGTCAGCGATCCGCCGCACGAGGAGGTCTCCCGCTGCCTGCACTGCGCGGATGCCGCGGTCTATCCGTTCGTCGGCGGGGTGGGTTCGAACAGCGGGAGCGCATTGGCCGCACTGGGACACGGTCTGCCCACCGTCCTCACCGCGGGGGTCGCGGAGGCGCGGGCATTCTATGAAGCCTTCGGGGTCCTCTGGTCTCCCCCGCGGGACGGCGCGGCGATCGCCGCCCGGCTGCTCGATCTCGTGCGTTCGGCAGAGCTGCGCAACCGGATGCGCGACGCGGCGCTCACGGCGAGCGCAAGGCTGAGCTGGGAAGGAGTGGCCGACGCCACCCTGTCGTTCTTCGACCGGCTCGCGGGCGGTGCGCAATGAAGAAAATCATCCAGTTCGTCTCTTCACATCGCATCGGCGTCACCGGGCAGCTCGTGAGCCAGGCCGAGGCGTCACTCGCGGTCGGCGGCGCCGCGTGGGTGTTCGTGTCCGGGGAGAAGGAGCAGTATCCGGGGCTTGCCGAACGCCTGCGTCGCGCCGGTGCCGTCCACCTGACCATCCCGGGTCTCGACGACCACCGCGGGGGCGCCCGGCTCATGCGCGCCCTGGCGGCGGTGATCGCGCAGCACCGGCCCGACTACGTTTCGACGCACACCAACTGGCAACTTGCGCTGACGGCCGCCGCCGGCGCGGCGCGAGGGCGGCGGCCGCGGATCGTCTACACCATCCATGGCTACCGGCACAACCACCCGGTGCGTGCCGTGGCGGCGCGGGCGATGATCGCGACGCTCCTGAGGATCTGCGCGTTCCGGGTGATCGCTCCGTCGACCTTCGTGGCCCGGCGATTCGGATTCGTGGCGGACAGGATCAGCGTCATCCCGATCGGGGAGGGGGAGCTGATCCACCAGGATGTCCCCGAACCGGATTTCCAGGCGCCGCCGCGGATCATCTTCGCCGGAGAGTTCCGGAGCGGCAAGAATCAGGAACTGCTCGTCAGGGCGTTGAAGAGCTACCGCGAGCGTTCGGGCGAGACCGATGCGCGCCTCGTCCTGCCGGGCCGCGGCGAGCGTCTCGAAGCCTGCCGGGCGCTGGCCGCGCGGCTCGGTCTCGGGGACCACGTGGAGTTCCCCGGTTTTCTTGCGCCGCGCGAGGTCCTCTCCTGCTACCGGGGTTGCCAGTATGCGGTGGTCGCGACGAACGTCGAGACCTTCGGCCATTGCATCGTCGAACCGCTTCTCCTTGGCAGGCTGGTGCTCTGCCGCCGGGTCGGTGTTGCCGAGGACGTCATCAGACACGGCGAAAACGGCTTCTTCTTCGACACCGAATCGGAGCTGGTCGATCTGATGTGCGCCATCGGCGCGCGTCGGGCCGAGCTGCCGGCGATCGCGCGCCGGGCGCGGGAGTGTCGCCCGCTCTTTCGTTGGGAGCGGATAGTGCAGCGGCAGCTGCAGGAGGTTTTCACGTGAACGCGAGGATCGATATAGCGTTCGTCGTCGAGCGCGCCGATCTGCTGGGGGCGGCCGGTGCGTGCGGCTCGTGGGTGTGATGCGGGGACCGACGCCGGCCTACTGCCACGCTGCCGGCGCGGGGCGCCATCGTGGCAACGACGCGCTGCGGGGGCTCGCCATCCTGGCGGTCGTGGTGACCCACACGACGGCCGAATGGTCCGCCTTCCCCCCGGAGCACCGCTTCGCGGAGCTGCACCTCTTGGTCCGTCCGGCGCTCGACATCTGGATTCCCTGGTTCCTCCTCGTCTCAGGCTACTATCTCGGCCGGGAGGACGTCGTTTCCTGGGCGGACTACCGCAGCTACCTCGCCCGGCGCGTCGAGAGGATCGTTCCGCCCTATCTGCTGTGGGCGACGATACTCTTCGTGATCGGCGTGGCCGGAGGGACGTGGCGGGCGTCGGATTACCTGGTCGGGATCGTGAACGGACGCTTCGCCTACCCGTTCTATTTCGTGTCGGTCCTGATCAAACTCTATCTCTTCTACCCCGTCCTTGCCTGGACGCTCGACAGGCCGGTGCGGGCGGCGCTCACGCTGGCCGGGGCCGGCGGGCTCTGGTTCTACGGCTGTCTGCCCGACGACCCGCTCGGGTTGCGGACGACCTATCTGGCCGAAGCGCTGTTCCGCAGGACCGTCCACGCCGAGTGGGGGGTCTTCTTCCTGCTCGGTGTCTTCTTCCGCCGTCGCACGCGCCCGGGGCCTCCAGCGACCGCAACACCGGGCTGGGTGCCGGCGGCGGTCGTGGTCGGGGTCGTCGCAGCGATTGCGGTCGCGGGGTTCGTCGGCTACGGAAGAATCCTGCCGGGGCACGCGGTGGGGGTGCTCGGCGTCCTCGTGTTTCTTGCGGTCAACACGATTCCCGGGGAGCACTTCGGCTTGCGGTGGGGCCTGCTCGCGGGTCTCGGCGTGCGCTCATACTCGATCTATCTGCTGCACGAACCGTGGCTGCAGTGGTCGAAGTACCTTCTCGGCGCGGTGGTGTCCGACCACCCCCTCTTGGCCCAGGTTCCCCTGCTGGTCGTGGCGCTCGGCGTGCCGCTGGCGCTCCGGTGGGCAGCCGGAGCGTGGTTGGGTGCGAGAGCGGCATGGATCACCGGTTAGCAGCGAGCCGCGAGGCGCTGGCGTGAAGGTTCTCGTCATCCACAACCGCTATCGCTCGTCGGCCCCGTCCGGGGAGGACGCGGTCTGCGACGCCGAGGCGGATCTGTTGGCGCGCAACGGCGTCGAGGTCGTGCGCTACGAGAGGACGAACGACGACATCGGCAGCTCGCTCGCAGCGGCGATCGAGACCGTCTGGTCCCGGCGGGCGCGCCGCGAAATTGCCGCGGTGCTGCGCCGCGAGCGGCCGGACGTGGCGCACGTGCACAACATCTGGTACCGGATATCCCCGGCGGCCTATGCCGCGTGCCGCGATGCCGGCGTACCGGTCGTGCAGACACTGCACAATTTCCGGATGTTCTGCGCGAACGCGCTGCTGCTGCGCGACGGGTGCCCCTGTGAGGACTGCATCGGGAAAGCCCCCTGGCGCGGCGTGCGGCACGGGTGCTTCCGCGGCTCGCGTCTGGCAACCCTCCCGGTGGCGGCTGCCGAGTGGCTGCACGCCGCCCGGGGAACCTGGCAGCGCGACGTGACGCGCTTCATCGCGTTGTCGCGGTTCGCCCGAGAACGCTTCATTGCCGCCGGGCTGCCCCGCGAGCGCGTCAGCGTCAAACCGAATTTTCTCGCCGCCCCTCCGCCGGCGAAACAGGGCACCGGGGCCGGGGCGCTGTTCGTGGGGCGACTGACGCCGGAGAAGGGTCTTGCCGTGCTGCTCGAGGCCGCGGCGCTGGTCGGTCATCGGGACTTCAGGCTCGAGATCGTCGGCGACGGGTCGATGCGAGGCGCCGTCGAACGGGAAGCCGCGCAAAGCGGTGGGCGGATTCTTGTTTCCGGGGCCCGGAAACGGGCCTACTGCCTTGAGGCGATGCGGCGCGCGCTGTTCGTCGTCGTACCTTCCGTTTGCTACGAGAACTTCCCGCTGGCTATCATCGAGGCCTTTGCGTGCGGCACGCCGGTGCTGGCCTCGCGGCTGGGGGCGATGGCCGAACTGGTGGAGGACGGGCGGACCGGCCGGCTCTTCACGCCCGGGGATCCCGCGGACCTCGCCGCCGCTCTGGAATGGATGACGGACCATCCGGCGCAGTGCGCCGAGATGGGCCGCGCCGCTCGCGCGGTGTTCGAGGAACGGTACTCGGCGTCGATGAATTTCGAGTCGCTGATGACGATCTACCGGCAGGTCTGCGCGGGCGCCCCCGCGTGAAATCCATGGGGAACGAGAGCATCCTCGGGTTTTCCGTCTCGACCGAGTCCCTCGACACCCTGGTCGATCGCGCGCGGGGCTGGATGGCCGCGGGTGAGCGCGGCCGCTATTTCGTCTGCGCCAACCCGCATTCGCTCGAGCTGGCGCGACGCGATCCGTCGTTCGCGCGCGCGATCGGCGAAGCCGACTTCGTCGTCCCGGATGGGGTCGGCATCGTGGTCGCGTCGCGCCTGCTCGGGGGCGCAATCGGTCAGCGGATCACCGGGATGGATCTCTTCCGGGCGATCAACGCGCGCCTTGGTGCCGAGGGAGGGCGGCGGTGTTTCTTTCTCGGTTCGACCCCGGAAAATCTTCAATGCATCCGGCGGCGAATGGCGCTGGAATACCCCGACGTCGTGGTGGCGGGCTGCTATTCCCCGCCATTCGCGGCGGTGTTCAGCGAGCAGGAAAGCCGGAACATGGTCGCGTCGGTCAATGCCGCCCGCCCGGATGTCCTCTGGGTCGGGCTGACCGCGCCCAAGCAGGAGCTGTGGATTCTCGCGCACCGCGGCGAGCTCGACGCGAAGCTCATCGGGCCGGTCGGCGCCGTTTTCGACTTTTTCACCGGGAACGTGCCCCGCTCGCCGCCCTGGTTCCTGGAGCATGGGCTCGAGTGGCTGCCGCGGCTGCTGCGCCAGCCGGGGCGGCTCTGGCGCAGGAACCTGGTGTCCAACCCGCTCTTTCTGTTGCGGGTTCTGCGCCGACGACTCTCCGCAAGTGCGCGCGGAGGTCGCGATGGCTCCTAGCCGCGCGCGCGGCGATGCCAGGCGCGCGGAGCGGCTCTTCCTCGAGCTGATCCGGCCGGGAACCCCGCGCGGGTGCGGGGACTGCACGAGCGGGGAGCTGCGGGCGACGGCGGCCCTGGCTTTCGGGCACGGGATGTTCCTGCTGCTCGATCGCCGGGTGCGCGAGCACACCGCGTTGTTCCCCGCGGGGCTGGTGACCGGAGAGTACGAAAATGCCGTGCGGCCGCTGCGACAGCGACACATCCGGCACGCGCTTTGCTCCGAGTGCGAGGAGCGGGATGCCGTCGCCGTGCTGGAGACGGCCGGCCTCCCGTCGGTCGTCCTCAAAGGCTCGGCGCTTTCCCGGGAACTCTTCGGCGAGCCCCACTGCCGGAGCAGCGCCGACGTCGACCTGCTGGTGCGCGCGGCGGATGTGCCGGCGGCCGACGCTACGCTGACCGCGGCCGGGTATCGGCGGGACAACGATCGTCCACTCTCCTTCTGGATGCGGCGCCTGCACCATGCGGTGTACCGGCGTGCCGGTCACCAGCTCCCGGTGGAAATCCACTGGAATTTCAGCATCCCGGGTTTCTTCAACCTCGAACCCGATCAGATCTGGTCCGGCGTCGAGTTGGAGGGGTTGCGAGGACGGTTGCTGCCCTTACCGCGCATGACGCTGCTGCTGATGCACCACCACCTGCACGGGTGCATGGACCTGCGGACGCTGGTCGATCTGGTCTGGGCCTTCGAGCGTCAGGGGCAGGAGACGCAGCAGGACCGCCTTACACAGCAGCTCGCTTCGGTCGGGCTGCGGCTGGTCGCGGAAATCGTCGGTCTGCAGGCTGGAGCGCTGTGGGGAGCGCGGGCCCCGGAGCGCGCCGGGTGCGCATCGAGGCGCTCACTGCGGGCGGCCCTGCTGGCGCGGGCCACGGCCGGTGCCCTGCGTCCCGGGCGTCGGCGACGCGCGAGCGACCGGTTCCTGCACGCCCTCGTCCACCGATTGGCCCTGGACTCGCCGCGCCGGGTGGTCGCGGCCGTCGCGAAGACGATCCTGCCCTCCGCGGCGGATCTGCGGGAACTGTCGGGACGGGACCGGGTGGGAGTGGCGGAATATGTGCGATACTTTCGCTGGCGGCTCGGCGGGCGGGCCTCCGGGGACGGGGAGGGCGGGGGCTTGGGGCGATGAGCGGACCCGTTCTCGGTGCGATTCTCGCCGCTGCGGCCCTGCTCACCGTCGTCGCGGTCCACGGCGCGCGGGCCGTCTCGCTGCGGGTCGGCGCGGTCGACCACGCCGGCGGCCGGCGCGTGCACCAGGGGGCCGTGCCGCGCCTCGGCGGCCTGGGCATCTACCCCGTCTGGGCGGCGATCACCGTCGCCGCTCTAGCGCTCGGCAGCGACCCGGCGCAGAACCCGCGCGTGATCGGCATCCTGTTCGGGTCGCTGCTGATGTTCGTGGTCGGCTCGTACGACGATGTGCGCTCGGCGAGCGTCAGGGTCAAGGTCGCGGCGCAGATTGCGGCTGCGGCGGTCGTCTACTTCTCCGGGTTGCGGATCGAGGTGCTGACCAATCCCGCCGGCGAGGTCTTCCGGCTCGGGTGGCTGGGACTCCCGCTCACCGTGCTCTGGCTGGTCGTGATCACCAACGCCTACAACCTGATCGACGGCATCGACGGGCTCGCGGCCACGACCGGGCTCACGATCTGCGTCGGCATGCTGCTGCTGTACACCGGCACCGATTCCCTCGGTCCCCTGGCGATTGTCGCGCTTGCCGGCGCGCTGCTGGGCTTTCTGCGCCACAACTTCCCGCCGGCCCGGATCTTCATGGGCGACAGCGGCAGCCAGAGCGTCGGTTTCCTGCTCGGGGCCTTCTCGCTGCTGACGTTCGCGAAGGCCACGACGATGGCGGCGCTGGTGCTGGCGCTGATTGTCTTCGGCCACCCCCTGACCGATCTGGCGTATGCGGTGCTCAGACGCTATCATCGCGGCCAACCGCTCGGGCTCGCGGACCGGGAGCACCTGCACCACCTGCTTCTGCGGCGCGGATACTCGAGCCGGGCCGCGCTCGGCATCCTGGTCGTGCTCAACTGTGTCCTGCTGGCGCTGGTGCTTTATCTCGCCAACCGGCGGCTTCCGGGGGTTGTGGTGATCCTGGCCCTGCTCACCGTCCCGGCCGGCATCGCCTACCGGATCGCGCGCCACATGCTGTCCGGCGGATCCATCCGCGAGGAAGCGTTGACGTTCTTCATGAACCGGGAGCGCCGCCGGGTCCTGCACCAGGCGCGCCTCTTCCGGCGCAGCGCCCCCGCAGCCGGCAGCCGCCCGGATCTCACGGCGCTGATCGACTCGTTCATCCGGGAGACCGGGCTCGTCGGCGTCAGGATCGTTCTGCGAGTTGCCGGCGGCGGGGCGGAATCGCTGTTCAGCGACGGCGTACCCGTGGCCGGGAGCCGGGTCAGCGTTTGCGTGACGGTGGTGCGGGAAACGTCCAATTTCGACTTGCTCGAGGTGAGCGTGGACCGCGACAACGAAGGGCGCAGCAGTCTGTCGGACGCGGCCGGAGCGCTCGCCGACGGGGTTCGCGGTTTCTTGCAGACACCGGCGTCCGCGGCGCGCCTTCCCCTGCGGCTCGCTGACGCGGGACGACCGGGAACCCATGAACAGGGCTCGTGACCGAGGGTTTTTCAGCTCAGGCGCCGCCCGGTTCATTGACACCCATCCGGCGGTATCCTATGATAAAGACAATGTTTTCATTGAGAGGGCGGGTGCACGGAGAGTCGTTACGCGTTGACCCGAGAGGGGGCAGTGGCACGCTGAAGTCGATCGGATTGGTTTGCTCGGTACTGCTGGCCGTTTTCCTTTCCGTCCCCGTCCCCGTCCCCGCCGCGGGGGAATATGTCGTCGGCGAAGGTGATGCGCTGCTGGTCACGGTCACGGGACACCCCGACTTGACGACCACGACCCGGGTCACGCACGAGGGGCAGATCAGGCTGCCTCTGATCGGGCAGGTGTTCGTCGCCGGCATTGCGCTTCCCCGCATCGGCGACGTCATCGAAGGGCGCCTGGCGAACGGCTATCTCGTCGATCCCCAGGTGACGGTCTCCGTTCAGGAGTACCGCACCTTGAAGGCGACGATCATCGGCATGGTCAACCGGACCGGCGTCTACGAGTTTCGCGACCGGCTCACGCTGCTGGAGCTGCTCTCGCGCGCCGGCGGCCTGGCCGCGGATGCCGACAGCGGTGCCGTCGTCACGAGTCGGACGGGGGAGAGCAGGACGGTTGACCTGCGCGGGCTGTTGACGTTGGGGAATGTCTCGCTCGACATCGAGATTCGCGACGGGGACAGCGTCTTCGTCGCGGCGGCGCCGAAGTTCTCGGTCACGGGGGAGGTTCGGCGCCCCGGGGAGTTTCGCTACGAGAAGGGGCTGACCGCCAGCCGTGCCCTGAATCTCGCCGGCGGTTTGCTGCCGGATGCGGAGAACCGGGCGGTCATCACCAGCCGTTCGGGGGAGAGCCGCACGGTGGACCTGCCGGCGCTCCCCTCCTCGGGGGGGGCGACGCCCGACGTGGCGATCAACGACGGCGACAGCATCTACGTCGCCGCAGCCGGCCGGCTTTTCATCACCGGCGAGGTCCTGCGGCCCGGGGAATACCGGCATGAAGAGGGGATGACCCCGCTGCGCGCCATCACGCTCGCGGGGGGATTCTCCGAGCGCGCCGTGACCGACCGCCTCAAGGTGATCCGCACGGGGAACGGACGCGAGCGGGTCGTCGAGGTCGGCGCCGACGAGGGATTCGCGCTGCGGCGGAGCGACATCATCGTCGTCAGCGCGCTGCGCGCCGAGGTCTGCTATGTCACCGGTGAAATCAAGAACGCCGGCGCGTACCGCTGCGACCGGGACACCAATGTCCTCAAGGCGGTGACGCTCGCCGGGGGCTTTACGGACGCCGCCGCGAAGGGCAAGATCCGCATCGTCCGGCGGATCGACGGGCAGGAGCAGGTTCGGGAAAGAGTCGGTCTCGAAGATCCGCTCCTTCCCGACGACATCCTCGTCGTCCCCAAGAGTTTCTTTTGAGCACCCCCGCGCTGAATCTGCATCTGCGCGACTATCTGCGCGTCCTCTACCGGCGCCGGTGGCCGGCTCTGGCCTTCTTCGTGGTCGCTGTCGCCGCGGCCGTCATCAGGACCCTGCTCGTGCCGCCGGTCTACCGGGCAACGACCCGGATCCTGATCGAGAAAACCCCGGTCCAGAGTCTCGGGGTGAACGCCCCGATGTACAACGCCTGGGACCCGGATTTCTACAGCACCCAGGTGGAGATCATCCGCAGCGCGCCGACGGCCGAGCGCGCCGCGAAGGCGCTCGCTGCCGATGAGAGCTTCCGCGCGCGCTTTCGCGCGAGCGCGGCCGGCGACCGCGGGCGGGGAACGGATCCGGCGGCGCTGGCGACGGAGCTTGCCGCGATGATCAGGCGCGGCAGTTCGGCGACACCGGAGAAGGACAGCAAGATCGTCACGATCTCCTACGTCTCTGCGGAGCCGGCGCTCGCCGCGAGTATCGTGAACGCCGTCGTCAAGGCCTACATCGACCAGCTCTTCGAGATGAAGATGAGTTACTCGCGGTACGCCGTCGAGTGGATGACGAGCCAGGCGCGCGAAGAGGGCGCCCGCCTCGAGCAGGCGGAGCGCAACCTGCAGGCGTTCATGAAGGCCAAGGACATCCTCGGTATGGAGAGCCGGGTCGGGGTCTCCCCCGAACGGATCACCGAACTCGGTCTGGAGCTGACCCGGGCCGAAACCCGCCGACGCGAGCTCGAGGCCCTGTACGAACGTCTGGCCGCAGTCGCGGACGACCCTGCCGCGGCCGAGACCAGCTCCGCCGTCATCAGGGACGAGGGTTTCACCGCCGTGAAGTCGCAGCAGCTCAAGGCGGAACAGAACCTGGCCGAACTCGCCAGGAAATACGGCGTCAAGCACCCCGCGATGGTGCTCGCCCGCCAGGAGCTCGACGCGCTGCAGCAGCGACGGCTGGCAGAGATCCGGCGCATCGTGCTCTCGGCAAAGAGCGAACTGGACCTCGCGGTCGCGCGCGAGGAGGATTTGCGCAGGCGTCTGAGCAGCGGTCGCGGCGACGCGGTGGCCGCCAACGAGAAGCTGGTCCGTTACGAGGAGCTCAAACGCGCGGTCGACACCAACCGGCAATTCTACGAGACGTTGATGTCCCGTGCCAAGGAGGAGAGCCTCAACCAGCAGCTGCAGGGGGTGCAGGTCTACACACTCGAGCCGGCCGTGCCTCCCCTGGCCCCGGACGGCCCCCGCACCGCCCGCACGCTGCTCCTCGGTCTGGTGCTCGGGCTGGTCGGCGCTGTCGGCATGGCGCTGTTCGTGGAGTATCTCGACAACACGGTCCGCTCGGCTGAAGACCTCGAACTCAAGACCGGGGTGGCGGTCCTCGGCGTGATTCCCCCCGCCACAAGCCGCGGCGCCACCATCGACATGGCCATGATCAAGGAACCCCGCCAGCCTGCCGCCGAGAGCTACCGCGCGTTGCGCACCTCGATCATCCTCTCGTCGGACGAAGGACCGCCGAAGAGCCTGCTGGTGACGAGCACGGCCCCCGAGGAGGGGAAAACGGCCACGGCGGTCAACCTCGCCGTGGGCCTCGCCCAGTCAGGCTACTCGGTGCTGTTGATCGACGCGGACATGCGCAAGCCGCGCGTCAACGTGATCTTCGAACTGCCGAACGATCGCGGACTGAGCACCGCGCTGAAGGAGGGCGTGCACCCGACGCCCGTTCCGGTGGGGATCGAGAACCTCGCGGTGCTCGTCTCGGGACCGGCCCCGGACAATCCTTCCGAGCTGCTCGGCTCGAAGCGCATGGACGTATTGCTGACGAAACTGCTCGAGGAATACGACATCGTCGTGGTCGACTCGCCTCCCTTCCTGACGGTGGCCGACGGCCTCGTCCTCGCCCGCAAGCTGGCTGCGATGCTGCTGGTCGTCCGCTCCGAACGCTCGACCTACGACGGCGTGCGGCGCGGGCTCAAGGCGCTGCGCGACATCAACGTCCAGCCGCTCGGACTCGTGCTCAACGCCTACGACGAGAAGCGCAGCGGCGCCTACTACTACTACCATCAACACTACTATGCCGCGGCCGGCGGCGAGAAGGACAAGAGAAGCGGCGAGGCGCGCGAGGCGCCGACCGACGCGGGCGAAACCCGGTCGTAGGCCCCTGCCCGCTAGAAGGTGAAGGGGCTGGCCTGCGCCCGCAGATAGGTGCGGTCGACGAGCAGTTCCGAACGCGACAGCGGAGCAAGCCCGAAGACCGGTCCCGGAGGCGGCAGCGCTGCGGGCGCGAGCGGCGCCCGCGGGGAGAGGTAGCAGTAATTCGGCTCAAACCGGGTGGCGGTCAGGATCGCGGCCACGGCGGCGGGGTCGCAGACGTCGGCAGCGCAGCGGGAGATCACGTCGGAGGGCACCCCGGCGGCGACCGCGCCCAGAATGACTTTTTCGCAAAGCGCCGGTTGGTGGTCTGAAATCTTCCCCTCGACAGCGCACCGGATTGTCTGGCAGGGATTGTGGCCCAGCTCCACGGCGGTTCTCACGACGAGCATGGGGTCGAAATCTCCCGCGATCGAGCGCTGCACGCCCGCGCAGGCGGCACGCTCCGCGGCGCTTTGCTGGCGCAGCGATTCGCGCACCAGATCGGCGGCCGACTCGGCCGCCGCACGCTGCGCGCCGCAGAGCAGCCACGCAGCGACGGACAGGGACGCGACCATCGAGCGTTTGAGATCTATCATGCTCTTTAATCTAACAGCATCGCCCGCGCTGTCAAGGCGTCCGGGGTGAATCCTTCGAACAGCGGAAGCCGGTGTGAGGAAACCGCTGCGCAGGGTCGAGCCAGTAGCGGCGCGTCGTCGCCAAGTCCTGCTCCTGACGATCCTGCCACGATCCGCCTCTGAGGACGCGGAAACTCCCGGTTGTCGGGCCGCCCGGGTCGACGCGCAGCGGGACTTGCCGCACCCGTCGGGAGCTCCGTTCGCGGGCAGCTCCCCCGGAAGCAGCCGTCGGTCCGACGGCCGGGGCCTCGGGAGGCCGGCCCGTGAGTTGCCGGATCAGATCGAGGTTGCCCTCCGCCTCCGGATTGCAGAAATCGCAGAGATTCTGCCGATACCAGTCGTTCACCCACTCGAGGACATTGCCCGCCATGTTCAGCAGCCCGTAGGGGGACGCGCCTTCCGGCAGGGCGTCGACCGGTACGAAAACGTCGAACTGCTTCTCCTGCCAGATCTGCTCGAACCGCGCGAGTTCCTCCCCGGGATCGCGTCTGCCCCACGGAAAGCGGCGCTTGTCCGTTCCGCGTGCGGCCTTCTCCCACTCGGCTTCGGTCGGCAGGCGCTTTCCCCGCCAGCGGCAATAGGCGTTCGCTCCCTCCCAGGAGACGTTGTTCGCCGGGAAGCGCTCCAATCCCGGCCGCGCCGAGTACCGGGCTGTCGCTGCGCGGCCGTCCGCCGGAGCGGCCATCACGGTCGCGTGCTCATCGGCGGTGAAGTAAAGATCACCACTGCTCCCGGCCGCGTTCAGAAATTCGGCGAATTCGCGCGCGGACACTTCCGTGCGGTCCATCGCGAAAGAGCCGATCTCGACCTTGTGCGAGGGCCGCTCGTTGAGTTCGCCTTTGTCGTTGCCCATGATGAAGCGACCGGCGCTCACCAGGAGCATCCCCGGCTCGCCGGCGGCTTGCAGCCCGCCCCGCGGCTGGGCCGCGCATCCGGTAAACAGAGCGACGAACACCGTCGCCGCGATCAGCCGCAGGCAATTCATGCCGGATTTATACCCCGCCCTCCTCAGTCGCGTCAACGTGGCTGTTGCAGGCGGCGCAGTTCGGCGGCGGCAGCCGCATTGCCGGGTTCGATCGTCAGGACCCGGAGGTAGGTCTCGCGGGCGAGCGCGGCGGTGCCGGTCTCCTCCGCATAGCGGGCGAATTGGAGCAGCACCGCCGGCAGGGGCGGGAGGACTGTCGCAATTCGAGCGTCGTCGAGACCGGCGAGCACCAGCAGCCCGAAGACACTGCGGGAGCGCTGCGGGTCGAGTGCCAGGGCTCCGCGCAACTGAGCGAGAGCGGACGTCGAATCACCGCTGGAGAGGAGCCAGGCGCCGAAACGCTCGCGGTTCGGCGCCGAGCCGGGATCGGCGGCCACCGCCGCCGCGAAACTCCGGCGGGCGGGCTCCGCGTCACCCCGCGCCGCGAGCAGCGTGCCGAGTTGCATTAGCGTTGCTGCGTCGAGCGGGAGCTGGCGCAACGCACTCTTGGTGAAACGCAACGCCTCCTCGGGTTTTCCGTCCCGCAGGGCGATGCGGGAGAGGGCGGCCGGATAGGCCGCGTCGAGGGGCTGGCACCGGGATGCCAG
>JANOHV010000080.1:0-14939 GCA_031406795.1 Candidatus Rokuibacteriota bacterium | reverse complement strand
CCCTCAGGCACCCGCTGCCGCGTTCTTGCACCCCTCTCGCAACCCGGATCAGCCCCGTAGCCGTACGGTTGGGCCCGTGGGTGCCACCATTGCTCGCCGAGCCGCCTCGGGAGACCGACGGACTTTGACGTAGCCGTGCGGCGCGCGCGCTGCCGATTGACAGCAACCCGCAGGCGCAACTACCATCGGCCGGACGGGAGTGCACCCGGCGAGCACGGCATGGCAAGGGGGGGAGAGTCATGAAGAACGAGAGGCGTTCGACACTTCTGGCACTGGGCGTTCTGTGCGTGATGCTGGGCGCTTCCTGCGCGCCGATCCAGCCCTCGGCCACGGTGAGCGGCGGCGGTCCGGGGATCGCCGAGGCGCAACGCGTGCCCTACAACGGGCCTAAGGCCCGGATCACCGTCTCCCGCTTCGTCGACAAGACCGCCAAGGGCTACGGCGAGATCGGCGCGGGCATGACGGACATGATCACGACCGCCCTTTTCAACACCAACCGTTTCATCGTGCTGGAGCGGGGCGAACTCGGCGAGGTGCTGCGCGAACAGGATCTCGGCGCTTCCGGCCGCATCAAAAAGGGAACCGAGGCGGCCATCGGCGAAATCGAGGGCGCCGAATTGCTCCTCGTCGGCGCAATCACCGAGTTCGAGCCGAACGCCGGCGGTTTTGCCGGCGGAACGACCACCGGCTTCTTCGGCGTGGGCGTCGGGGGCAAGACCGCCCACATCGCCATCGACGTCCGCGTCATCGACGCCAGGACCTCGCGCATCCTGGCGGCGCAAAGCGTCGAGGGCAAGGCGCAGGACATCGGCGGGCTCGCGGGAATCGCGGTCGGGCCGCTGGCCCACGGTTTCGGGGCCTTCGCGAAGACGCCGATGGAGAAAGCCATCCGGGTCTGCCTGCAGGCCGCCGTGAATTTCATCGCCCAGCAGACCCCCGCACAGTACTACCACTATTGAGCAGCGGCCGGCCCCACCTGTTCCGGCGCTTCGCCCTGCTGCCGGGGATCGTGATCGCGCTCGCGGCGTCACTCCCGCCGGCGGAGGCGGCGCCGGTGATCCACTCGGGCATCGTGTTGCGCACGACTGGACGGGCGCCCGTGCGGGGTGGTCGCGCCGACACCGCCTATCAGAAGGCCCTTGACGAGGCGTTTCGCCGCGGGTTGCTCGAAGCCCTTCGTAGCATCGAACCGGAGCGCCAAAGTCCCCAAGACCTGGAGACCTGGCAGGAGACCATCCTGTCGCGGGCCGGCGATTTCGTCGGCGCCTGGCGCATCCTCGCGCAAGAGGAGCAGGACGGCTTTCTGACCCTCTCGGCGGAGCTCGAGATCTACCGCGACAAGCTGGCCCGCGCCGCGCGCGCGACCGGTGTCGCCACGGCGGCGGCCGCCGTGCGGGTGATGCTGCTCGCCGCCTCCCTGCCCCTGGTCGACCGCACCGCCGACGAGGAGCTCGACGACGGCCGCGCCGCCAGCGTCGCCATCGAAGCGGAGTTGGCGCGGCGCGGCGCCATCATCGTCGCGAGCACCGACCCGACCCCCTGGGAGAAGGGCACCGGCCCCACCTCCGAGGAGAACCGCGTGGCGCTGGCCGCCGCGGCCGGCAGAAAACTCGATGCCGATGCCGTTCTCATCATACAGCTGAGCCGCCGCGGCGAGGGACTGGTGCTCGACGCGCAACTGATCGCCACCGCCTCCGAGACAACCCTGGCTTCGGCGCTCATCGAGATCGCCCGGCCGCCCGGCCGCCCGGCCGCCGAAGCCTTCGCGCAGGCCGCCCGCCAGGTGGCTGCGGTCTGCGCTCCGCGTCTGGCCTGGGCCCGCTCCGCGACGGGGCGCGGGGTGACGCCGCGGCCGCGGTGACTGCCGTGAACCTGCCGAATCTGCTGACAGCGCTGCGGCTGCTGCTGCTGCCGCTGTTCCTGACGTTTCTCGTGTACCGCCGGCCGGGCCTCGCGCTCGTCGTCTTGTTGCTCGCCGCACTCTCGGACGCACTCGACGGCCTGCTGGCGCGCTGGCTCGATCAGAAGACGGCGATCGGCAGCTTTCTCGACCCGCTCGCGGACAAGCTGCTCTCGGTGAGCGGATTCGTCACGCTGGCGCTGATCGGCCCCATTCCGGCCTGGTTCGTGATCGTCGTGATCAGCCGCGACGTGCTGATCTCACTTGGGGCGCTCATCCTCTACCTGCACGACGGCCGGCTGGAGATCGCGCCGTCGCTCACGGGAAAAGCGGCGATGCTCGGCCAGTTCGCGACGCTCGTGCTGACGCTGCTGCTGCTGCTCGACGCGCCCGTGGAGCGCACCTGGCAGGTGGTCATCGTGTTGACCGCCACGCTGACGATCGCCTCGGGGCTGCAGTATCTCTGGCGCGGACTCAACCGCGCCGGCACCCGCCCGGCCGCAGGCCGCTGAGAAGGCCCCACCTGCGGCGTTGGGCTTCGCCCTTCGTCACTGCGGCGTACTGCTCGTACGCCTCATTCCTCAGGACTCGCCCGCCTGGCATCTGGACCCTTCTCAGCGGCCTGCGGTCGATTCGGTCCGCCCCGCGCAGCGAAGACAAGGCCTCCGGGACGCTCCTGGTCTTTCCGCAAACAAGCTGCCCGTGCCGATCGGGAGCGGATTTTTTCGTCCTGGCAAGGCAGGGGCGAAGTGTGCGCGGAGGCGGGCTGGTGCCCGCCGCATACCCTGCGCTCGCTTCGCTCGCAGAGGGCAAGGACACCACCGCCGCCAAGGCGAAAGAAGCCCTCCCGAGCGGCCCGGGCTAACTCTCCAGCGAGCCGATCAGGTCGGTGACGTGCTCGAATTTGTGGCGATCGAGGTAGGCCTCGATGCCCGCGAGCACGTCGATCCAGCGGTCGGGGTGCGTGAAGTTCACCGTCCCCAATTGCACCGCCGTCGCCCCCGCGATCAGGAACTCCAGGGCGTCGCGCGCCGTCCAGATGCCGCCGCAACCGATGATCGGCAGCGCGATCGCCTGGCGCACCTGCCAGACCATGCGCACCGCCACCGGCCGGATGGCCGGCCCCGAGAGGCCGCCGACGATGCGCGCGAGCGACGGCCGACGGGTTTCGACGTCGACGGCCATCCCCTGCAGCGTGTTGATCAGCGTCAGACCGTCCGCTCCGGCTTCGGCGGCGGCGCGCGCGGTCAGCCGGATGTCGGTGACGTTCGGCGTCAGCTTGACCAGCAGCGGCAGGCGCGTCGCGCCGCGCACGGCGGCAACGGCCTTGTGCACCTCCTCCGGTTCCTGGCCGATCAGCACGCCACCGCGCTCGACATTCGGGCAGGAGATGTTCATCTCCAGAGCGTGGATCCCTTCGACGCCGTCGAGACGCGCGGCCAACTCCCGGTAATCGTCCCGGCAGCCGCCGTAGAAATTGACGATCACCCGCGCGCCGAGGTGCCTGAGCTTCGGCAGTTTGTCGGCCAGGAAGGCCTCCAGCCCGATGTTCTCCAGCCCGATGGAGTTGAGCATGCCGGAGGGCGTCTCGACGATGCGCGGCGGCGGGTTGCCCTTGGAGGGCAGCAGCGAGAGCCCCTTGACGACCACGGCGCCGAGTCCGGCGATGTTGCCGTGCGGCATCATCTCCAGCCCGTACCCGCAGGTTCCGGAGGCGAGCAGCACCGGATTCGGCAGTTCGAGGGCGCCGATCCTGACCTTGAGATCCGGCGTCATCTGGCGTCCCAGTCCAGGTCCCGGACGTTGAAGACCGGCCCGTGCTGGCAGGCCAGCCGGTAGCCGCCCGGCGCGGCCACGGTGCACCCGAGACAGAGCCCGCGACCGCAGGCCATCAACGGGTCGACCGAGACCTGCGCCGCAACACCGTGCACGGCGACGATTCCCGCCACGGCTTTGAGCATCCCGTGCGGTCCACAGGCCAGAAGCATCACGGCCGCGCGCCGGCGCGCGGAGAGCCGGGAGAGCGCGTGCTCGAGCGGCTCGGTGACCAGCCCCCGGCGCCCCCGGCTCCCGTCGTCGGTGGCCACCTCGACCCGGCAGCCGAAGCGCACCAAGTCGCGCTCCCGCAGGATGTGACCGGCACTGCGCCCCCCGAGGAACGCACGGCAGGGCACGCCCGTACGGCGCAGCAGGCGCGCCACGTAGAAGAGCGGGGCGACTCCACGGCCTCCGGAAACCAGCCAGATCTCTGCGGCGTCGATTTTGAACCCGCGTCCGTGCGGGCCGAGGAGATCGAGCGGCGCCCCGGGAGCGAGCCCCGCGAGATCGTGCGTGGTCGGCCCGACGATCTGGAAGAGCAGCGAGAGCACCCCGGCGCCCCTGACGCGCCGGAAGTCGTGCACACCCAGGGGCCGGCGCCAGAGCGGGTCGGTCCCTTCGCGGGTGCGGACCATGACGAACTGGCCGGGCAGCGGCTCGGGCAGGCCGGCGGGCCAGTCGACTTCGAGGAGTTGAAAATCCTCGGTCAGCCGACGCGCGGCGCGAATCTTCAGCAGCATGGAGTTCGCCGGGCGCGGGTTCCGTGAAGCGGCCTCACCGGCGCTCCTCGCCGACGATGACCCCATCGCGGAAGATGGTCCGGCCGCCGACAATCGTGGCGCGCACGCGCCCCTTGAGCGCCCAGCCGCGGAAAGGGCTGTTGCGTCCCTTGCTGAAGAAGGCTTCCGGTTCGACCGTCCAGGTCACCTCCGGGTCGACGAGCGTGATGTCCGCAGGGTCCCCGACCGCGAGCCTCCCGCCGGGCACGCCGAGGATCCGGGCCGGTCTCCAGGTGAGCGCGTCGATCGCCCGATGCAGCGAGCAGGCGCCCTCGGCGACGAGCCGCAGCACGAGCGGCAGGGCCGTTTCGAGGCCGACGATGCCGTTGGCCGCCAGGTCGAACTCCAGGTCCTTATCGGCAAGGCCGTGCGGCGCGTGGTCGGTCGCGACGACGTCGATGATCCCCTCGGCGAGCGCGCGGCGCAGGGCGTCGCGATCCTCCGGCGAGCGCAGCGGCGGGTTGACCTTGGTCGAAGTGTCGAAGCCGCCGATCGCTTCGTCCGTGAGGGAGAGGTGGTGCGGCGTGGCCTCCGCGGTCACCGCCAGCCCCTCGGCCTTCGCGGCAGCCAGCAACAGCACCGACCCGCGCGTCGAGACGTGCGCGATGTGCACCCGCGCGCCGGTCTGGCGGGCGAGCACCACCTCGCGGGCGACCATGGCCTCTTCGGCGGCCGCCGGGATCGGCTTGAGGCCGAGGCGGGTGGCCACCGCCCCTTCGTGGGCCACCCCGTCGCCGGCGAGGTGCAGATCTTCGCAGTGGGAGATGACCGGTATGTCGAAGTAGCGGCTGTACTCGAGCGCGCGGCGCATCACGCCGGCGTGCATCACCGGGCGCCCGTCGTCGGAAACGGCGCGGCAGCCGGCCGCAACGAGGTCGCCGAATTCAGCCATGCGCTGGCCCTGCTGCCCGGCGGTGATGCACCCGATCGGATAGACGCGCACCAGAGCGGCCTCTTCCGCCTTGCGCAGGATCGCCCGCGTCACGGCGGCGCTGTCGTTGGGCGGGTCGGTGTTCGGCATGCAGGCGACCGCCGTGAACCCGCCGGCCGCGGCGGCGCGGGAACCGGTGAGGACGGTCTCCTTGTATTCGTAGCCCGGTTCGCGCAGATGGACGTGCATGTCGATCAGTCCGGGGAGCACCCAGAGCCCGGCCGCCTCGATCACCGCGCAATCGCCGCCGCGGGCCGCCGCCTCCGGCCCGATTGCCGCAACGGCGCCGTCGACGACGAGCAGATCGGCCACGCCATCCCGCCCCGCAGCCGGATCGATGACCCGGCCGCCGCGAATCAGCAACCGCCCGACGGCGCTCACGCCGCACCCCGGACCGCGTCGGCCGCGGTGGCGCCCCGGTGGGCCCCGGAAACCAGGTAGAGAACCGCCATGCGCACCGCGACCCCGTTGGTGACCTGGTCGATGATCAGGGAGGAAGCCCCGTCCGCGACCTCCGGCGCGATCTCGAGCCCCCGGTTGATCGGCCCCGGGTGCATGACCAGCAGTTCCGGGCGCGCCAGGCGCAGCCGCTCGCTGCCGAGGCCGAACAGCGAGGCGTACTCGCGCGCCGACGGAAAGAGCAGCCCGCCCTGGCGCTCGAGCTGGATCCGCAGCACGATCAGCACATCGAGCGCGGGGAGCATCTCGTCCAGTCGCGGGACGACCTGCGCCCCGAGGGCCTCGATCCCCGGCGGCAGCATCGTCGGCGGGCCGCCGACGAGAACGCGGGCCCCAAGCTTGTTGAGCGCGTGAATATTGGAACGGGCGACCCGCGAGTGCGCGATGTCCCCGAAGATCCCGACCGTCAGCCCGGCGACGCGCCCGAGTCGCTCGCGGATGGTGAATGCATCGAGAAGCGCCTGCGTCGGGTGCTCGTGGGCCCCGTCGCCGGCGTTGATCACCGAGCACCCCAGACGACGCGAGAGCAGCAGCGGCGTCCCGGGGCTGCCGTGGCGCACCACGATGATGTCCGGGCGCATCGCCTCGAGATTGCGCGCGGTGTCGAGGAGCGTCTCGCCCTTGCTCACGCTGCTGCCCGAGGCGGAGACGTTCACCGAGTCGGCCGAGAGTCGCTTCTCCGCGATTTCGAAGGACACCCGGGTGCGGGTGCTGGCCTCGAAGAAGAGGTTGACGACGGTCTTGCCCCGCAGGACGGGGACCTTTTTGATCTCCCGCGTCGAGATCTCCTTCATGGTCTGCGCGGTGTCGAGGATCTCGACGATCTCGCCCGGCTCGAGTTCCTCGATGCCCAGCAGGTCCTTGCGCGCCCAGCCCGTCATCGCCCGGCCTCGCCGCTGGAGATCGCGACGCGGTCGACCCCGTCGGTCTCGAGCAGCAGCACCCGCACCAGCTCCCGGCGGGCCGTGGGGACATTCTTGCCGACGAAATCGGCCCGGATCGGCAGTTCCCGGTGGCCGCGGTCAATCAGAACGGCCAGCTGGATCGAGCGCGGCCGACCGAAATCCATCAGCGAATCGAGCGCCGCGCGCACGCTGCGGCCGGTGAAGAGCACGTCATCGACCAGAACCACCGTTCGCCCCTCGACGGAAAAGGGGATTTCCGTCCGCTGGACGCGCGGCCAGAGGCTCGCGTGCGCGAGGTCGTCGCGATAGAGCGTGACGTCCATGACGCCGACCGGGACGGCGGTGCCTTCAATCTCATACAAGAACGCGGCGAGACGCCGGGCCAGATGGTCGCCGCGGCTGCGCAGGCCGACCAGGACGACATCGGCCAGACCCTGATTGCGTTCGAGGATTTCGTGGGCAATGCGCACCAGGGCGCGCCGCACCCCGATTGCGTCGAGTATCTCAGCTTTGGCGTTCACGGGCGCTTTCTCACCTCGCGGGATGAGTTTAAAGTCGCAATACCCGCACGATCATAGCCGCGCGCCGCGGGGTGTCAAGTTTTTCTTGACCTGCGCCGCACGGGGCACGATGATGCACCCATGGAGAAGGCGGCGGACCCGGTGCCGGAGCAAAGTGGCGCCCCACCCTGCCCGGACGCGCAGCCGGCGGGGTTCAGTTGCGCGGAGACCTGCGAGCCGCCGGCGAGACGCATCCTCATCGTCGACGACTCGAACGCCGTGCGCGTCGCGTTGCGCGAGGCGCTGCTGCACCTGCCCGCCATCGGGGAGATCGTCGAAGCGGTGGACGGCATCGACGCCCTGGCGCTGTTGGCGCGCACCCCGGTGGACCTGATCCTCACCGACATCAACATGCCGCGGCTCGACGGCTTCAAATTCCTCTCCGCGGTGCGCAACAACCCGCGGCTGCGCGACGTCATGGTGATCATGCTCTCGGCGCTCGGCGAGTCCGTCGACAAAGTGCGCGGTCTGACGCTCGGCGCGAACGATTACGTGACGAAGCCCTTCGAACGCGCGGAACTCCTGGCGCGCGTCACGGTGATGCTCAAGATGAAGGAACTCCAGGAGGAACTGCAGCGCAAGGCTTCCGCGCTCGAGCGCGCCAACCTCGAACTGGAGCGGCTCGCCAACCAGGACGGCTTGACCGGCCTGCCGAACCGACGCTCGTTCTTCTCGCGCCTGGAGATCGAGTTCCACCGCTCCCGGCGCTTCGGCAGTTCGCTGGCGCTGCTCATGCTCGACATCGACCACTTCAAGACCTTCAACGACAACTACGGCCACCAGGTCGGGGACGAGGCGCTCCGGGCCGTCGGGGCCGCATTGCTCGGCGGCATCCGCAGCTACGACTGCGCCGGACGCTACGGCGGCGAGGAATTCATCTGCTTTCTCCCCGAGACCGCCCCGGCCGAGGCCCTGCTGGTCGCGGAGCGACTCCGGCAACGCGTCGGCGCGGCGCGGGTGAACGTCGCCGACGGCGCCGGCTCTCCGCGGGAGGTCGGCATGACGGTCAGCATCGGCGTCGCCGTGTGGCCGGACTGCCCCGCCGGGCACAGCGACGATCTCGTGGCGGCCGCCGACCGGGCGCTTTACCAGGCGAAAGCCGAGGGGCGGAACCGCTGCGTGGTCGCCGCCCTGACGCCACAACCCGGCGGCAAACCGCCGGACGGCGCTTCCTGTTGACACCCCCGGCGCCGGGTGCTACAAATCATCATGAGAAGAGGATATAAACCATGACACCGACAGCCGCTACACTCGTAACTGTTCTTGCAGTCGCCGTCATCGCGGGGATTCTCTTCCTGATCCCCGTGCTCCTGGAGTTGCGCCGCGCAGTCCGCACCATGAACTCCATCCTCAAGATCACCGAGGAGTCGTTGCCGCAGACCCTGAGCGAACTGCGGGCGACTCTGGAAAACCTCGACCGCATCACGACCGACATCAGCACGGTCACCGACAATGTCCGGGTGTTCTCCGGTTCGATCCGTCAGGTCGGCAACGACGTCCGGGAACTCAGCGGCCTGATCGGTGTGCTGGGGGGCGGTGTCGGGGCGAAGATCGCGGGACTGCGTGCCGGGGTAGGCGCCAGCGTGGCGTACCTGGCAAGAAACATCTTGAAAAAGGGAGGAACCCCATGAAGAGCGAAGAAGGCTACAGCGGTCACACCGTCGTCATCTCCTTTTTACTCGGGACCGTCGCCGGGGCCGCCGCCGTGCTGCTGCTCGCCCCGCAAGCGCGCAAAGAGTCGGCAGACCGCATCCGCGAGTTCGGGCAGGACATGAAGGAGCGCGCCTCCGACTACCTCGATCAGGCCAAGGACACGGTTTCCTCGACCGTCGGACGCGGCCGGGATTTTCTGGACGAGAAACGCTCGCTGATCCAGTCGGCCGTGGAGGCCGGCAAAGAGGCCTACCAGCGGGAGAAGAGCAAGACGGGGAACGAGGCCTGAGCGAACGGCCTCAGGGCCTGCCCCCCGGCGGTTGCGCGGGCGGTAGCTCCGCGGCCTCCGGACGCGAGCAACTCTCGGGGCTGGCCGGGCCTTCGACCTCGAGGGCCTTGGCGGCGATCACGGCGCGGACGACGTAGCAGTACTCGCGGCCGGACTCGATCCGCGAATCGACATACGTGCTCTCAACGACCGGGGCGGGCGAGACCGGCTCGGCCAGCGGCTGCGCCGCCTCCCGCCGATAGACCCGGTACTTGACCCCGGAACCGGCGCCCGGCGACGGCGTCCAGGTCAGAATGACCGATCGGAGGTGGCCGGTGGCTGTCAGTTGCGACGGGGCCCCGGGTATCTCGCTCCAGGAAACCGTCAACGGTTCGGAGAGCGCGCGCCGGCGGCGCAAGGCGTCCCGAAACTCCACGCGGTAGATGAAGGAGCTTTTCGACGGCAGTGCCTGGTCGCTCCAGGTCAGGGGCGCGTCGAAGGCGAATCCCTCCCTCTGGAGAATGGCCCCGACTTCGACCTGCTCCGACGCCGGGGCCCCCTGGCGCAGGATGCGCGCGAGAACCCAGGGCGCCTCGCGCTCGGGGAAGAAGCGGTGCGCGGGGACCCGAAAACCAAGCGTCACCCGGCCCTCCTGAACCCGCGCCTGCAGTGCCGGCGCTCGCTCGGCGGCGCGGTCGTCGCTCAGCCGCAGCGGCGCCTTCTTCCCGCAGGCCGGCAGGAGCAGAAGCAGGCCGAGACCGGCGGCGAAGAGCGCCCCCCTAACGCCTGCCGGGACCATGATCCCTCCTGGTCGCCGAGCGTCCCGCCTCGGCTTGAAACGGGTCGGTCGGCTGGGCATTCTCATAGATCAGCCGGGACATGACCCGGCCGGCCGCCGCGAGCGCCTTCACCGATTCCCGCATCTGCCGGATTTCGCCGGCGGCGAGCGCCGCCTGCACACCCGCCAGCGCCTCCTGCAGCAGCGCGCTCTCCGCCGCGTCGAGCAGCGAGCGGTATTCGCCGAAAGCGCGATCGGTCGAGTACACCAGCGCCTCCGCTTCGTTGCGCACCTCGGCGAGTTCCCGGCTGCGCGCGTCCTCGGCACCGTGACGCTCGGCCTCGGCGCGCATGCGGGAGATCTCCTCGGCGACGAGCCCCCCGGAGGCGGTGATGCGGATCGCCTGCTGGTGCCCGGTGCCGATGTCGCGGGCCGACACGTTGACGATGCCGTTGGCGTCGATGTCGAAGGCGACCTCGATCTTCGGCACACCGCGGGGCGCGGGCGGAATCCCCACGAGTTCGAACTGCCCCAGCGACTTGTTGTCGGCGGCCATGTCGCGCTCGCCCTGCAAAACGTGGATCGTGACCGACGTCTGGTTGTCGCTCGCCGTCGAGAACGCCCGCCGGTTGCGGAACGGGATGGTCGTGTTCGCCTCGATGAGCCGGGTCAGGATCCCCCCCTTGGTTTCGATGCCGAGGGAGAGCGGCGTCACGTCGAGCAGCAGGACGTCGCGGACCTGCCCGCTGAGGATGCCGCTCTGAACCGCGGCGCCGATCGCGACCACCTCGTCGGGGTTCACGCCACGGTGCGGCTCGCGCCCGAAGAAATCGCGCACCGCCTGCTGGACCAGCGGCATCCGGGTCTGGCCGCCCACGAGGATGACCTCGCCGATCTGCTCCGGCTTGAGCCCGGCCTTCTCGAGGGCGGCCGCGCAGGGCTTCAGCGTGCGCTCTACGAGGTCGCGCACCAGCTCCTCGAGCCGGGCGCGCGTGAAAAGATACTGCAGGTGCCGCGGCCCCGTGGCGTCGGCGATCAGAAACGGCAGGTTGATGGTGCTCTCGACCCGCGAGGAGAGCTCATGCTTCGCACGCTCCACCGCCTCCTTGAGCCGCTGCAGCGCGACCTTGTCCCGGCCCACGTCGAGCCCCTGCTCCTCGCGGAAGCGCGCGGCGAGGAAGTCGACCATGCGCTGGTCGAAGTCGTCGCCGCCGAGAAACGTGTCGCCGCTGGTGGCGCGCACCTCGTAGACGCCGTCACCGATCTCGAGGATCGAAATGTCGAAGGTGCCGCCCCCCAGGTCGTAGACGGCGACCGTTCGGCGCTCCCCGCCCTGCAGACCGTAGCAGAGCGCGGCGGCGGTCGGTTCGTTGACGATCCGCAGCACGTTGAGACCGGCAATCGTCCCGGCATCCTTCGTCGCCTGGCGCTGGCTGTCGTTGAAATAGGCCGGAACCGTGATCACCGCGTCCGCGACCGGCTCGCCAAGATACTCCTCGGCGTCCTTGCGCAGCTGACGCAGCACGATGGCCTGAATCTCCGCCGGGCTGTAGGCGGTGCCGTGGACTTCCACCCAGGCGTCGCCATTGAGCGCCGGCACGATGGCGTAGGGCACCAGTTCGCGGGTGCGGGCGACCTCCTCGCTGTCGAAGCGCCTGCCGATCAGGCGCTTCGCCGAATAGACCGTGCCGGCCGGACTGGTCACGAGCTGGCGCTTCGCGATCTGGCCGACGAGCCGCTCGCCGCTGTCGGTGAAGGCGACGATCGTGGGGGTGGTGCGGCTCCCTTCGCCGTTCGGGATTACCACGGGGCCGCCGCTCTCCATCACCGCAATGCAGGAGTTCGTGGTCCCGAGGTCGATCCCGACGACGCGACTCATGAATCCGGCCCCTCCGGCTCCTCAGCCAGCTTGGCGACGGCCACCAGGGCCGGTCGGAGCACCTTGCCGTCGAGGAGGTAGCCGCGCCGGTATTCCTCGACCACCGTCCCGTCGGGAGGATTTCCGGTGGTTTCGACGCGGGCCATGGCCTCATGCAGCCGTGGGTCGAACACCGAGCCGAGCGCGGCGATCGGCTCCGCACCGAAGCGGGTCAGAACCTCCTGCAGCTGTTTGCAGACGAGTTCGACCCCCTGGGCGAGAGTCTCCGGGGCCGCGCCGGCCGCGCCCGCGTGCTGAAGCGCGCGTTCGAGGTTGTCGACGATGCCCGGCAGTTCCCCCAGCACGCGCTCCTTGGCCTGGCGGTTGAGCTCCTCGCGCTCACGCTGCTGACGCTTGCGGAAGTTCTCGAACTCCGCCTGCAGCCGGAGGTACCGCTCCTGCATCGCGGCGATCTCCGCCCGCAAGCGGTCGGCCTCGCTCTGGATGGGATCACCGTCGGTCGACGCGTCCGGAGACGCACCGCTGTTGTCGCCGGTCGGTTCCGGCTCGGGAAGACTGCTGGTCGGCACCGGTTTGTCATGCTTGCGGGTCATGGTCGGCTTCTCCCCGACCGGGTGGCGGTGTCACCAACCGCCCGCCCGGCCGCTGCGGGTTCACTCCAGGCTCAGGCTCAGACTCAGACTGTCGGCGGCGCAGGCCACGATCGGGATGATCCGCTCGTAGGCCATGCGCGTCGGGCCGATGACCCCGAGGACACCGACAACCTGCCCCTCGCGGCGGTAGGGGGCGGTCACGAGGCTCAGCCCGCTGAACTCCGGCAGCGGCAGTTCCCCGCCGATGAAGATACTGACGCGGTCGGTGCACAGGCACTGGTCGAGCAGACGGCAGAGCCGGCCCTTCTCCTCGATGGCCCGCACCAGCGCACGGATCTTCCCCGGGTCGGCGAACTCCGGGACGTCCAGGATGTTCGCCGCCCCGTCGAGATGCAGTTCCCCCTCGGCGTCCTCCCCGGCGAGCGCCTGCCGGCCCATCTCGAGCGCGCGATCGACGAGCGTGTCGAAAACCGCCTTCTCCTCGGACATGACGGCGAGCAGCCGGGCGCGCACCTCGCTCAGCGTCAGACTGGAGAAGCGCTCGTTCCAGATGCGGGACATCGCGTCGAGTTCCTGCTGCGGCCAGTCCTCCTTCAATTCGAGCAGGCGGGTCTGGACGAGCCGGCTGGAGGTGACGAAGATGGCGAGCACCCGATGGGGGCCGACCCGGCGCAGCTCGAGGTGCTCGAAGCGCGAGTTGAGCAACTGCGGCCCGCGCACGAGACCCACCTGGCGCGAGGCGGCCGAGAGCGTGCGGGAGGCCTCGCGGATGAGTTCGGGGATCTGCAGACGACGACCAAGCCGCTCGCGAATCTCCTCCAGGCCGTCCGTCTGAACGGCCTGCACCCCGACCACTTCGTCGACGTAGAAACGGTATCCGAGGTCGGTCGGGACGCGCCCCGATGAGACGTGCGTCTGGCGCAGATACCCCTTCTCCTCGAGGTCGGCCATCGTGTTGCGAATGGTCGCCGGGCTGACGTCGAGGTCGAGCCGCCGCGCGAGCGAGCGGGATCCGACCGGTTCGCCCGTGCGGATGTGGTGCAGAACCGTCAGAGAGAGCACGGTGCGCTCCCGGGCGGTCAGCTGGTCGCCGTGACTGCGGGTCATCGTGATCTGCCTCCCAACGCTTTGGAAAGACTAGAGAAGTTGAGCCGGGTTGTCAAGGAGATCACCATCCGCGGCTCACCGGTGGGCCGGTCCGAGTTCGCCGAGAAACCGCTCGATGCTCCCGACCATGGCGCTGGTGGAGAAGCGCCGGTCGAGCCCGCAGAGAATCTGTGGCGGCGGCATCTCCTCGCGCAGCTCCCCGCGCAGCACCTCGAGGAAGGCGCGCGTCACCCGCGGGTCGAACTGGACGCGCACGCCCTCGCGAATCCGGGCCACGGCCTCTTTCAGCTTCAAGGCGGGGCGGTAGGGCCGGTCCGAGGTCATCGCGTCGAAGGAGTCCGCCAGACAGATGATCTTCATCCCCGGGAGCAGCTCTTTGACCCCCAGCCGGTCGGGATAACCGGAGCCGTCGACCCATTCGTGGTGGTGACGCGCGATCAGAGCCACGTCCGGGTAGGGGAAAGCGATGTTCGAGAGGATGTCGTAGGAGACCATTGGATGGCGGTGGATCTGCGTCATCTCCTGCTCGTCGAGACGGCCGATCTTGAGCAGGATGCTGTTGTCGACGGCGATCTTGCCGATGTCGTGGAGGTGACTGGCGATCCGCAGGGCGTTGATCTCGCGCTCCGGCAGGCCGAGGGCCCGGCCGATCGCGACGGCGATCCGCGCGACGCGGTCCGAGTGGCCGCGCGTATAGGGGTCTTTGGCGTCGATGGCGGCTCCCAGGGCGCGCACCGTGTCGCCGTAGATCGACTCCAGATTCCGGTAGAGCCGCCGGTTCTCGGTGACTTTGCGCCGCAGCGCGGTGTTCGCGGTTTCGAGGTTCCGGAACAATTCCTGGTTGTGCACGCCCAGCGCGATGAAGTTGGCCATGACCATGATCAATTCGAGATCGCCCGGGGTGTACGTCTCCCCGGTGTACTTGAGCCCGAGGACGACAATACCGACCAGCTCCTCCTTGAAGCGCAGGGGCGCGAGCAGTTCGGCCCCCATCTCGCCCAGCACGGTCGTCCGGCGCAACCAGGCCATCAGGCCGGGGACGTGCGCGTTCACGCTCAGCGGGCGGCGCCGGCGCAGCAGGGCCCGGGCCGGCTCCGCGGGCAGGGGGATCCGCAACCCCGGGCGCGCCGCGGTGCCGCGCGCGGCCGCCACCACCAGGTCGCCGCTCGCGCGGTCGCGCAGCAGCAGCGCGCCGCGCGCTACGGGGACCGAGCCCATGAGGCTCAGCAGCGCCGTCTGAAGGTTGTCGCGGAAGTGGTCGCGCGAACTGAGCACCTCGCCCAACTCATCCCTCGTGGAGATGTAGAAG
>JANOHV010000271.1:0-43045 GCA_031406795.1 Candidatus Rokuibacteriota bacterium | reverse complement strand
TGAGCCCGGCGGAACAAAGCTGCTGATTTCTTCATCGTCGCTTCAACTCCTCAACCTGGCAAGGGCTCGTCAAATCGCCGGTATAGGTATCATGGCATAGCGGGGTTGTCAACAACCCGGCGGAATCGTTTGCGGGCGTCATCCGATGGTTGCATACGATTGAAAATCGGGGTAGGATGCGCGATCGATTTCAACGGTCGGAAGGCACGTGCAAGGGGGGGGTAACGCGCCATGATGCGCTTCATTCGAGGGAACGCGGTTTTTGTCCTGGTCATCATCATCTTGATCGTCGGCGTCTTCATCGGCACCATCTTCCTCGTCTGGGGCCGAGGGGACACGGGTGCAGGGAATGCGGAGCGCTCGGTCGCGGCCTGGGTCGGCACGGCCGAAGTCCCGTACGCGGAATACCTGCGAGCGCATGACAGCCGGATGGAATTCTACCGGCGCTTCTACCCGGGCATCCCGGCCAATGAACTCGAAACGCGCTTCCGCGTCAAGAAGGGCGCGCTGGATTCCGCCATCGGGCGGCGACTCCTGCTCGACGAGGCGCGCCGGATGGGTCTCGTCGTCGGGGACGCGGAGATCGCGAGCAAGGTGCGCGAGACCGCGGCTTTCCAGGAGAATGGCGTGTTCGATCCGAAGAAGTACCGCGAAGTGCTAGCCGCGTCCGGCGTCAAGACGGTGGCCTACGAGGAGGATGTGCGCGGCGAACTGCTTGCCGGCAAGGTCCGGGCCCTCGTCCAGGAACCCGTGCAGATCGCCGAGGCGGAGGCCTTCGAGGAATTCCGCCGCGAGAAGGAGAAGCTGCGGCTCCTGCTGGTCATCCTGCCGGCATCCGGCCCCGGCCCCGGTGCGACCGTTTCGCTCGAAGAGGCGCGCCGCGTGTTCGACGCCGACCCGGCGAAGTACACCCGGCCGGAGCGCGCTCGATTCGCCTACACCGCGGTGCTTGCCAGGGACTTCGCGGCGGCCGCGCCGGCGAGCGAGGCGGAACTGCGGAGTTACTTCGAGCAGAATGCCGCTGCGTTCAGGACCGAGCGTTCGGTTCGCGCGCGGCACATCCTGTTTCGTCTCGCCGAGGGGGCGCCGCCCGAGGAGGAAAAGAAGATCCGCGACCGGGCGCAGTTCGTCCTGGACAAGGCCCGGGCCGCCGGGATCGACTTTGCCGCACTGGCGCGCGAGTTCTCCCAGGACACGACCGGCCCGGCCGGCGGCGATCTCGGGTGGATTCTGGCCGGCCAGATGGTTCCCGCCTTCGAGCAGGCGGCGTTCGCGTTGAGCAAGGGCCAGGTCGGCGATCTGGCGCGGACCCAATACGGTTTTCACATCATCAAGGTCGAAGAGACGCGTGAGGCCGGCACGCCGGCTTTCGAGCAGGCGCAGGCCGACGTGGCCCGCAAGTACGCGGCGGCGGCGGCGCGCGAGGCGGTCGCCAACCGGGTCGAGGCGCTCAACGACGCGCTCGCCACCAGCGATCTGGAGGCGGCGGCGGCGAAATTCGGCATGATCGTCGGCACCACGGACCTGGTGCCGCGCGAGGGGCCGCTCCCCGGCCCCGCGGCCCGGCCCGACGTCGTCGAGTCCATGTTCTCCCTCGGGGAGGGTGAAGTCAGCGAACCGGTGCGCCAGGGAGACGACTATTGGGTCTACAAGGCGCTGGCCAAGCGTCCGGCAGCCGTGCCCTCCTTCGAGGAGGCTCGCGGCGACGTGGAGCGGACGCTGCTGGCCGAGCAGGCGCGCCAGCGTCTTATCGGCGAAGGCCGGCTGCGGCTCGAGGAACTGCGCCGGGGCGAACAGCCCCCGAGCATCGCCGCGAAAACCAAGGGTGAAGTGCGGGAAACCGCCTTGTTCACGCAGCGGGATTTCGTTGCGGAGGCGGGCGTCAAGGGCGAACTCCTCCAGGGTGCGTTCTCCCTGGAAGTCGGGTCCTTCGGCGGTCCGGTGGCCGCCCCCGACGGCAGGGTCATTCTCTATCGGGTCGACGGCAGGATCCCCGCGACGCGCGAGGCTTTTCAGGCGGAGAAGCAGACCGTAGTCGCCCGGCTCCGCAGCGCGAAGCGGGAGCAGTATTTCGAGGCCTGGCTGGAAGATCTTCGGCGGCTGCGCGCCGTGAAGATCAACGAGGCGCTGGTCGGCAAGTTGTAGGCCGCAGACGGCGGGAAATTCACCTCGTCGCAAGCCGGCGGCTGGGCCCCGTTCAGCGGCCGTCGCGGATCCGGTATTCGAAGAGGTCGATCCCTTCGCGGGTCAGGTAGAGACGCACCAGGGGCGGCGGCGCGACGTCGGTGATCAGGAGCCGCCGGCCGCCGGATTCGACCAGCCAGCCCGGCACGCCGATGACGAACCGCCGCCTGGCGCCAGGCTTCGCCGCGCGATAGAACTCCACCGCAGGACCGATCGCCGTCAGGCCGAGGCGTTCGATGAGCGTGCCGATCGCCTCCGGAAGTGCGGCTGCGGATTTCACCGTGATCGCCGCCTCGCGGCTGTCGCCCGCGCTCTCCCGGTTGCCGGGGTCCGCCCGCGCGAAGACGTAGTGCGTTTTCGCGTCGCGGCCGATCCCGAGATCGGCGGTGCGTGCGGGCGCCTCGGCGGTTGCGGGAAACGGCACGCGGCGCTCGACCGTGCAGCCCAGCGCGAGGGCGATCTCCTCGATGACCGGCGCGGCGCGGGTGGCTTCCACCGTGGTGACGCGGCCGGCGGAGTCGCGCCAGGGGGCCTGCTCGCTGCCGGCGGGTTCGCCGGCGGCGGTCAGTTCGACGATCCGCACGCGGTGCTGTCCGGCCAGTTCCCTCAGTTCGGGGGGGAGAACCTCGGCCGGTTCGACCACCGAGATCGCCCGCGTCTCGCCGGCGAGCAGGTCGCGATCGCTTCGCAGCACGATGAAGTCGGGCGTGATCCGCAGGGTTATTCCCCGACCGAAGGTCAGCGGCGCGTCGCGCAGAACCGCGTCGTAACCGGCCGCGTCGAGCAGCGTGTCGATGATGGTCTGCAGCCCCGCGCCGGCGGGGGGTTGGACGACCAAGAAGCCCGGCCAGCGGCGGCTGATACCCTCGACGACGTCCGCGGCGATGGTCCGGTCGCGGTCGAGGATCAGATGGCGTCCGGTGACCGTTTCCAGAATCGGCGTGTTTGCTGCCTGGAGCACGATCCCCCCTCCGCCGACGTCCGGCAGATGGAGCGTGCCCGAGGACTGGAGCTGCTCCCCGAGGGCATCCGCAACTCCCCCGAGGCGCGGCGGATCCACCCCTGGCTGGCCGGCCGGAGTGCCCGGGTCGACTCCCGCGCGGTTTTCCCGCCCCCCGCCGGAGAGCTGCTGCCCGACGCGGCGGAGAGATCTGAACGATTTCCGCAGTTCGATCTCCGGCGGCGCGGCCCCGGAGCCGGTTTCGGCGCCGCGGGAAGCACCTGCGGACGCGCCGAGCGCGAGGATGCCGATCAGCAGGGCGGTCGCGCGGCGGATCAACTTCTCAAGCACACCGAATCGACCTCCGAACGGCTGCGGCCCCTGCCAAAGTCCTGTCGAAACCCGTCGTCGGACTATAGCACCCCGCGACGGGATTTTTCCACCACTGCTTGACTTTCCGCGATCGAGCGGGTATCTTCCACACTCTTTACACAAGCTTCAAGGGCGAGGAGGCCGAAGAGATGAAAGAGGGCATACACCCCGATTACGACGCGATCACGATCACCTGCGCCTGCGGTGAGGTCATTCATACGCGTTCGACGAAACCGAGCTACAAGGTCGACATCTGCTCGAAATGCCATCCCTTCTTCACCGGCAAGCAGAAGCTCATCGATGCCGCCGGCCGTGTCGAGCGCTTCCGCAAGAAGTACGGGCAGAAAGAAGCGGCCAAGGCCTAGTCCTGTCGGGTTTCTCCCGACGCCGGATTACCCAATGAACGGTCGCGTGCGCGTTTCCCTGTTGCGCCGGACCGCCGAACCCGAGCTTGCTGTGGCCCTGGCGGCCCGGCTCTGCTATTCGCCGGACGGCATCGACGATCTCGAACGCGGGGCCGACGCGGCCGGGGCGGCGGTGCTGATCCGCCGCATTCTCGGCCTCGGGCATCTCTCGGTCCTCGAACACGCAGTGTTCAGCTTCGGCGTCGAGGGTCTCTCTCGTGCGGCGAGTCACCAGCTCGTGCGGCACCGCGTCGCCTCCTATTCCCAGCAGAGCCAGCGCTACGTCGCCGCGGGTGCGGATTTCGAACACGTGGTCCCGCCGTCCATCGCCGCGCGGCCGGAACTCTCGCGGACGTTTGCCCGGGCGATGCGGGATGCCGGCCGTCGGTATCGCGAGCTGCTGGCGGCCGGGGTTCCCGCCGAGGACGCGCGTTTCGTGCTCCCCAACGCGGCGGCGACCCGCCTCATCGTCACGATGAACGCCCGCGAGTTGCGCCACTTCTTCGCGCTGCGCTGCTGCCTGAGGGCGCAGTGGGAGATCCGCGGTCTCGCCGAGCGGATGCTCGGTCTGGCCCGGGACGCGGCCCCGGTGCTGTTCGAAAGGTGCGGTCCTGCGTGCATCGCGGGAGCCTGTTCCGAGGGCAAGCTGGCCTGCGGGCGGCTGCGCGACGTCCGAGCGGCCTACCGCGGCTGGGCCCCCGGCGAGCCGCAGCCGCGGCTGGCGCTCCCGGATTGAGCGGGTCTCGGGCGGGAATGGGAGAGCCATTGATCGGCGGACAGGCGGTGATCGAAGGGGTCATGATGCGCGCCCCGCGATCGCTTGCCGTCGCGGTCCGCCGTCCGGACGGCCAGGTCGCGGTGCTGCGCGAACCGCTGCGCCTGCTCTCGGATCGCTGGCGGCTGCTGCGGCTGCCCGTGCTGCGGGGAACGCCCGCGCTGCTGCAGTCGCTGGCCCATGGCATGCGGGCGTTGCGGTTCTCCGCGGCGCAGGCGGTTGCCGAGGAGGAGGTGCCGAACGCTCTCGGCATGGCGCTCGCGTCGGCGGTCGCCGTCGCCGCCGGCATCGGGATCTTCTTCCTGCTGCCGCTGGCGCTGACCCAGGGGATCGCCCGCCTGGCGCCGTCTCTCGGCGCGGGGTTCGCCTTCAACGGGGTGGATGGTTCGATCCGGCTCGTCATCTTTCTCGTCTATCTCGCGCTGATCGCCCAATGGTCAGAGATTCGGCGGGTTTTCGAGTACCACGGAGCCGAGCACATGGTCGTCTCGGCGTACGAACACGGCGATCCGCTCACGGTGGCGGGCGCCCGCGCCCACTCGACCCGCCACCCGCGCTGCGGCACGAACTTCCTGCTTGTCGTCGTTGCCGTGAGCGTGCTGGTATTTTCGTTCATCCCGGGGCCCTGGGGCTTCTTCGCGAAGTTCGTTTCGCGCCTGGCGCTGCTGCCGCTTGTCGCCGGGATCGCCTTCGAGATCCTGCGCCTCGGCGCCCGCCCGCGTGCGAGCTGGCTGGCGGCGCCGGGGTACTGGCTGCAGGCCCTGACGACGCGGCCCCCGAGCGACGACCAGATCGAAGTGGCCCTGCGCGCGCTGCGCGAGGTGTTGGAGATGGAAAGGGGAGTCCGCGGTGTTCACCAAGCTGGCTGAAGTCGAGAAACGCTGCGAGGAGATCGACCGGCAGCTGGCCGACCCTGCGGTCCTCGGCGACCGGCAGCGCTACCGGGAGCTGATGATCGAGCGCGGCACCGTCGGGCCGATCGTCGAGAAATATCAGGAATACCGGCAGCTGCGGCTGCGTCAAGACGAGAGCCGCGCCCTGCTCGAGGAGGGCGACGCCGAACTGCGCTCCCTGGCGCAGGAGGAGCTGGTCGAACTCGCCGAGCAGCTCCAGACCAGCGAGCGCGAGCTGCGCGTCCTGCTGACGCCGCGCGACCCGAATGACGACAAGAACACCTTTCTGGAGATCCGGGGCGGCACGGGGGGGGAGGAGGCTGCACTCTTCGCCGCCGAGTTGTTCCGGATGTACTGCCGTTTCGCCGAGGGGCGGCGCTGGCGCATCGAGGTCATGAGCCAGACCTCGACCGGCATCGGCGGCCTCCGGGAAGTCATCGCCCTCGTCGAGGGCCACGGCGCCTACAGCGTCCTCAAGTACGAGGCAGGCGTCCACCGCGTGCAGCGCGTGCCGGTCACCGAGGGCAGTGGACGGATTCACACCTCGGCCGTCACGGTCGCCGTGCTCCCCGAGGCGGAGGAAGTCGAGATCGACATCAAACCCGAGGAGCTCCGGATCGACGTCTTCCGGTCTTCGGGCCCCGGCGGCCAGAGCGTCAACACGACCGACTCCGCGGTGCGCATTACGCACCTGCCGACCGGACTCGTCGTTTCCTGTCAGGACGAGAAGTCCCAGCACAAGAACAAGGCCAAGGGCCTGCGCATCCTGCGCGCGCGCCTCAAGGATCGCCTCGAGGCGGCGGCGGCGGCGAAGCGTGCCTCCGAGCGCAAGGGCATGGTCGGCACCGGGGACCGCAGCGAGCGGATCCGGACCTACAATTTCCCCCAGAACCGCGTGACCGATCACCGGATCGGCCTGACCATCTACCGGCTCGAGAGCTTCATGGAGGGCGACATCCAGGAGATGATCGACGCGCTCGCAGCTCATTTCCAGTCCATGGCGCTGAGCGGGGGCCCGGAGTGACGGGGACGATCGCCGCTGCGGTCGAGCGGGGCCGCGCGCGGCTGGCGGCCGTCGGGATCGAGACGGCGGGTCTCGAGGCCTGCGTGCTGTTCGAGCACGCTGCCGGGATTGATCGCGCGGCGCTGCTCGCCCGGGGTCGCGAGCCGGTGGATCCGCAGGTCACCCCGCGGTACGAGCGGCTGCTCGCGGAGCGGGCGCGGCGTATCCCCCTGGCGTACGTCACCGGGGAGCGTGAATTCTGGTCCCTGCGCCTGCGGGTCGATCCCCACGTGCTCGTCCCGCGTCCCGAGACCGAGACCCTGGTCGAGGCCGCACTCGATCGCCTCCGCCCCGGGGCGCGCGTGGCGGATGTCGGCACCGGGTCGGGGGCCATCGTGATCGCGGTGGCGCGCGAACTTGGGGCCGGCGCTTTCCTCGGCACCGATCGCTCGGCGCCGGCTCTCGCGGTCGCGCGGGCCAACGCCGCCGAGCACGGTCTGGCTGACCGCATCGAGTTCCGCGAAGGCGACCTGCTCGAGCCGCTGTGCGCCCGTCCCGGGTCGCTCGACGCGCTCGTTTCGAACCCGCCGTACATCCCTACGGCCGAGATCGAGGGTCTCCAGGCGGAGGTGCGCGACTTCGAGCCGCGCGCGGCGCTCGACGGCGGGCCCGACGGACTTGCCCTGATCGGGCGGATCGTCGCGGGCGCGGCGCCGCTGCTGCGTCACGGCGGCTGGCTGCTGCTCGAGATCGGCGCGGGACAGGCCGACCGGGTGCGCACGCTGCTGCAGCGGACCGGCCGGTTCGTCGAAATCTCGAGCCGTCGCGATCTCGGCGGCATCGAGCGGGTGATCGCGGCGAGGAGGGCCGCCTGACATGGAAAGCATCACGATCGCCGGCGGGCCGCGCCTGCGCGGCAGTGTGCGGGTCGGCGGCGCGAAGAATGCCGCCCTGCCCATTCTCGCGGCCACCATCCTCGTTCCCGGGGAGCATCGGGTGCGCAATGTCCCGCACCTGCGCGACGTGGACACCATGACGCAGCTGCTCGAGATTCTCGGCGCGAAGGTCGAGTGGCGGGGCGGCGAACTCTTTATCAGCACGAGGGCGCTGAGCGGCGAGGAGGCACCCTACGACCTGGTCAAGACGATGCGCGCCTCGGTTCTGGTGCTCGGCCCGCTGCTGGCGCGCGCCGGCCAGGCGCGGGTCTCGCTCCCCGGGGGGTGCGCCATCGGCGAACGGCCGGTGAACCTGCACCTGGCGGCGATGCGCGCCCTTGGCGCGGAGATCGCCATTGAGCACGGCTACATCACGGCGCGTTCCGGCAGGTTGCGGGGCGCGCGCATCCACTTTGAGAAACAGACCGTCACCGGGACCGAGAATGCCTTGATGGCGGCGGTGACCGCCGAGGGTTCGACCGAGATCACCAACGCCGCCTGCGAGCCCGAGATCACCGATCTCGCCCGGGCGCTCAGCGGCATGGGCGCGCGCATTTTCGGCGCCGGGACCGCCGCGATCGTCGTCCACGGGGTCGAACAACTGCGGCCGCTCGACCACACGGTCATGCCCGACCGCATCGAGGCGGGCACCCTGATGCTCGCCGCCGCGATCACCCGCGGCGACGTGCTGGTGGAAGGCGCCGACCCGGCGCATCTCGGCGCGGTTCTCGCCAAGCTGCGCGAAGCGGGCGCGCGCGTGGAGGAGACCCCGGCGGGTGTGCGTGTCGAGGGGCCGCCGCGGCCGCGCGCGGTCGACATCAAGACCGGTCCCTATCCCGAGTTCCCGACCGACATGCAGGCGCAGTTCATGGCGCTACTCGCCGTCTCGCGCGGCCTGGGGGTCATCCACGAGACCATTTTCGAGAATCGCTACGTGCACGTTGCCGAGCTCAAACGTCTGGGCGCGGACATTACGCTCGACGGCAATCTGGCGATCGTGCGCGGCAAGGCGTCGCTCTCGGGCGCCCGCGTGATGGCCACCGATCTGCGGGCGAGCGCCTCGCTGGTGCTGGCGGGGCTGCGCGCCGAGGGGGAAACGGTCGTCGCCCGCGCTTACCATCTCGACCGCGGCTACGAGCGACTCGACGAAAAGCTCGCCGGGATCGGCGCGCGGACCGGTCGCGTCAGGGAACGAGCCTAGCGGCAACGCCCTGTTCAGCGAACTGGCAAGACTCAGGGAGGATTGAAGATGAAGACAGTCCGGTACCGGGATCGCGAATTTCGCGAAATGCTCAACTGTCTCGAACATCGCGGCCGGCGCGACGCCACCGCCGTCGAAGAGCCGGTCAGACAGATCCTGCAGGAGGTGCAGCTGCGCGGGGACGAGGCCGTTGCCGAGTACACGGAGCGCTTCGACCGGGTGCGCCTGGCGCCGGCGCAGTTCCCCGTGAGCAGGAAGGAGGTGCGGCAGGCCTACCGCAAGGTTCCGCGCGAGACCCTGGCGCTCTTCGAGGAGTCGGCGGGGCGCATTCGCGCCTTCCACCAGCGGCAGCGGGCCGAGTCGTGGTTCGAGGCCTCCGCGGACGGAACGCTGCTCGGCCAGCTGGTCACGCCGATCGGGCGGGTCGGGCTCTACGTGCCCGGAGGGAAGGCCGCCTACCCGAGTTCGGTGCTGATGAACGCGATCCCGGCTCAAGTCGCCGGCGTCCCGTCGCTCGCGATCTGCACGCCGGCGCCGGAGGGCGTGCTCAACCCGCACGTGCTCGTCGTGGCCGACATGCTCGGACTCGAGGAGATCTACCGCATCGGCGGCGCCCAGGCGGTCGGGGCGCTGGCCTACGGGACGGCGACGATCCCGCGGGTCGACAAGATCGTCGGGCCGGGCAACATCTACGTCGCGACTGCCAAGAAGCTGGTGTTCGGCGAAGTCGACATCGACATGATCGCCGGTCCCAGCGAGATCCTCATTCTCGCCGACGCCTCCGCCGATCCCCGTCACATCGCGGCCGATTTGCTCTCGCAGGCCGAGCACGACGAACTGGCGACCTGCGTGCTGGTGACCGACTCGCAGAAGCTCGCCGACCGCACCCGGGTCGAGGTCGAGAGACAGGTCGACGCGCTGCCGCGTCCCGAGATCGCCCGCGCCGCGCTGCGCGGTCAGGGTCTGATCCTGGTCGTCCGCGACCTGCAGCAGGGCATCCAGGTCGCCAACACCGTGGCACCCGAACACTTCGAGTTGCTCGTGCGCGAGCCGCTGCAATTCCTGCCGCTGATCCGCAATGCCGGCAGCGTCTTTCTCGGGGCGCACACCCCCGAGGCCCTCGGCGATTACCTCGCGGGACCCAACCATGTGCTGCCGACGGGCGGCTCGGCGCGCTTCTTCTCGACCCTGGGAACCCCGGACTTCCAGAAGCGCTCGAACATCATGTCGTTCTCCGAGGAGCAATTCGCGGCCATGGCCGACAAGGTCGTGCGCTTCGCGCGACTCGAAGGGCTGGAGGCGCACGCCCGGTCGGTGCTGGTCCGCAGGGAGAAGGCGTGAGCGAGGAAGTCGCGCGTCTGTTCAGGCCGGAACTGCGGAGCCTGCGTCGCTACGAGGCCGAAGAGGCGCACGGGCTGATCAAGCTCGACGCCAATGAAAACCCCTGTCCGCCGCCCGCGGCGCTGATGGCGCGCATCGGCGCCGCCGCGGCCGCCCTGGAGCTCAACCGCTACCCCGACCCGGCGGCGACCGCGCTGCGGCGGGCGCTCGCCGACCGCTGCGGCTGGACGCCGGAGGGGGTGCTGCTCGGCAACGGTTCCGATGACCTGATCCTGCTCCTGCTCGCGGCCTGCGGCGGAGGCGGGGCGACGCTGCTGGTGCCGACGCCGACGTTCTCGATGTACCGCCATATCGCGGTCTGTCTGGGTTGGCGCGTCGAAGAGGTGCCGCTGACTGCCTCCTTCGCACTGAACGAAGCGGAACTGGCGAGGAGCGCCGGCCGGTGCAAGCCGCGCCTGAGCATCTTCGCGTCGCCGAACAACCCCACCGGGAACCTGTTCGACCGGGGCGTCATGGAGCGCTACACCCAGGCGGCATCCGGGATCGTCGTCATCGACGAGGCCTATCACGACTTCGCCGGCGTCAGCGTCGTCGATCTTCTGGCGCGCCACCGCAACCTGGTCGTCCTGCAAACGCTCTCGAAAATCGGTCTTGCGGCGCTGCGCCTGGGCGTTCTGCTCGCGGATGCGCAGGTGGTCGGGGAACTCGACAAAGTGCGCCTGCCGTACAATGTCGGCAGTTTTTCGCAGATCGCGGCGCAGACGGTGCTCGAAAACGGCGCGTTTCTCGAGGGCCAGGTTCGCGCGATCCTCGCGGAGCGCGCGCGCGTCGCAGGCGCGCTGGCCCGCGTGCCGGGGATCACGATCTTCCCCAGCGACGCGAACTTCATCCTCTTTCGGACGAACCGGACATCGCGCCTGGTGTTCGAAGCCCTGCGTCGCAAGGGGGTCCTCGTCCGCGATCTCGGCGGCGCCCCGGGACTGCTTTCCGGTTGCCTGAGAGTCACCGTCGGCGTGCAGTCGGAGAACGATCTTTTTCTCGAAGCCTTGCAGGCGGAGTTCCGGTGCTAGACCCCGATCGGGGCACATTTTCCAGGCAATGTGTGGCATTTGACGCACCTGTTGGGATTGACGCTTGCCCCAGAAATAATTATTCTGTATAATCAATGAGTTTCGTTGGCAAAATGCACGCGGGCTGAGCATGAATATTGCTTCAAGAACGAAGCCATGGGCTATTCGGGTCTGACGAGCCGTCGGGTTGCGGCGATTCGCGCCGCGCTCCTCGCGCTGGTTATCGGTCTGTCTGCCGGCGGGGCGCGAGCGGCGACCGCGCCGGCGATTGTCTACCCGCCCGACCGGGCGTTGCTCGCGGGCGACGGGTCTCTCGAACTGCTCGGGTACCTTCCCGGGGGCGCGCCCGGCTCGCTGACGATCACCGGCGGGAGCGGGTCAAGGACGCAGCCGGTGGGGGCCGGCGCATTCACGGTCCGGATCAAGCTCGATCCCGGCGAGAATTCCCTGTCCCTGCTGGATCATAAAGTGACGGTCTTTCTCGGGGGAGGAACTGCCCCGCCCGCACCGGCCGGTTTCTCCGCTCCTGACACCCACGCAGTCGACAACGGCTGCGAGGAGTGTCACAAGTTTTCAGGGGGGGGGGGCGCGAGCCTCCTCGAGAAACCGCCGGCGCTGTGCGCGCGTTGCCACGACGACGTGCTCAAGGGCAAGGACGGCAAGCCGCAGGCGGTCCTCCACCCTCCGGCCGAGGAGGGCGACTGCCTCGGTTGCCACGCCTTCCACCGGCTCTCGCTCAAGCAACTGCCGCCCGCCGCGAAACGTGGCCTGTGCTTCGGCTGCCACGACGACTTCACCGCGGGCGGGAAGAAGCGGATGCACCGCCCGGTGCAGCAGGGGGAATGCACCGGCTGCCACGGGGCCCACGGCGCCGCGGCGAAGAACCTGTTGTCGGCAACGGGCGTCAAGCTTTGCCTGCTCTGCCACGCCGATCCCTCGCTGAACAAGAGCGGCGCGGCGTGGGCGGTGCCGCACCCTGCGCTCGACGACGGCTGCCCCTCCTGCCACCTGCCACACGTGGCCGAGGCCCCGCGGCTGCTCAAGAAGCCGGCAGCGCAATTATGCGCCGACTGCCACGACCCCTTCCCGCAGGAGGAGGGGGGGAAGCAGCTGGTGCGCCACAGTCCCGTGGAGGAGGGGGAATGCGCCGGTTGCCACGCGGTGCACGGCTCCGATCTCCAGAAGCTGCTGGCCGCCCCGGGCAAGGCCCTGTGCATCAAGTGCCACGACGATCCTTCACTGACACCCGAGGGCAAGGAGTGGACAACGACTCACGCGGCACTGGATGACGGCTGCTTCGCCTGCCACCTGCCGCACGTGGCCCCGGCGGCCGGCATGCTCAAGAGCCCGCAGGCCCCGCTGTGCTTCGGATGCCACGATGCGTTCGCCGCCCCTGACGCCGCCAAGGGCGGCTCGATCCACCTGCCGGTCGCCCAGGGGGCCTGCTCGCGCTGCCATGCACCCCACGGCGCCGCGCTGCCGAAGCTGCTGGTGGCGGCTCCCGGACGCGAGCTGTGTCTGAAGTGCCACAAGGACCCGACACGCGACCCCGCGGGGACTGCCTGGGCGGTGCCGCACCCGGCGCTCGACGACGGCTGCCCGGCCTGCCATGTACCGCACGTCGCGCAGAGCCGCCGCCTCCTCACCGCCCCCCAGCGAGCGCTGTGCGCGGGCTGCCACGAGGAGAAGAACTTCAACAGCGACGGAAAAGAGTGGGCGGTCCCGCACACACCCGTCCTCTCGGGGATGTGTTCATCCTGTCATGGTCCGCATGGGGGTCCGGAAAAGGCGCTGCTGAAGAAGACCGCCTTCGACATCTGCGGCACCTGCCACGCCGAGGTGCACGAGCTGCACCTCTTCGTCGAAATCGACGTGGGCACCGGACAGCCGGCGAGCGGGAAGGCGTCGCTGCCCCCCCGCTTCCCGATCCGCAAGAGGGACGGCGCGCTCGCCTGCAGCGGCTGCCACCAGCCGCACGGCTCGGACTTTCCGAATCTTTTGGACCGCGAGGTGATGTCGCTCTGCGCCCGGTGCCACACGCAATACTGACCGCGGTCTGAGCGGCGTCCGGACACAACCGGGCGGAGGGGCTAGCGCACCGGGACGGCGGCCAGCGATTCGCGCAGCGCCTCGAGGAGACGGTCGTTCTGCTCCGGCAACCCCACGGTAATGCGCAGGTGCAGCGGATAGCCGTAACTGCTGACGGGACGGACGATGACTCCGCGGCGCAGCAGATCCTGATAGAGCGCGTTGCCGTCGCGCCGCATGCCGACCAGCAGGAAGTTCGCCTCGGAGGGAATGACTTCCAGGCCGAGTGCGGCGAGCCCGACGCCAAGGCGCTGACGCTCCCGCCGGTTCAGCCGGACCACGCGCCGCAGGTGCCGCTCGTCGGCGAGCGCGGCGACGGCCGCCACCTGCGCGAGGTGGTTCGTGTTGAAAGGCTCGCGGACCTTGTTCATCTCCGCCACGTACTCGGGCGGGCCGACCAGGTAGCCGATGCGCAGCCCGGCGATGCCATAGGCCTTTGAGAAGGTGCGCAGGCAGAACACCGGCCGCCCGGAACGCACGCGCTTCAGGGTGTCGGGAAACGTCCTGCGGGAGACGTATTCGAAATACGCCTCGTCGAACACGGCGATGACCCCGGCGGGCAGCGCGGCCAGGAAGCGTTCGACCGCCCGCTCGGCGACCCAGGTTCCGGTCGGGTTGTTGGGGTTGGCGACGAAAGCCAGGCGCGTCCGCGGGGTCGTGGCGGCCGCCATCGCCGGGAGATCGTGGGTATGCTCGCGCATTGGCACGACGATGTTTGTCCCGCCGGCAGCCTGGGTCGCGAGCTGGTAGACCACGAATGCGCCCGCCGCGGAAACCACCTCCTCGCCGGGGCGCAGGAACGTGCGCACCGCGATGTCGATGACTTCGTTCGACCCATTGCCAAGCAGGATGGCCTCCGGGGGGACTTCGAGCCGCGCCGCGAGCGCGCGCGTCAACTCGAAGGCGCTCCCGTCCGGATAGCGGTTGATCTCGGCCAGGTGCGCCCGCACGGCGCGCAGAACTTTCGGCGAGGGGCCGAGCGGGTTTTCGTTCGAGGCGAGTTTGATGGTCGAACTCAAGCCGAGTTCGCGCTCAAGCTCGGCCATCGGCTTGCCGGGGACATAGGGCTGGATCGAGGCGATGTGCGGGGGAGCCAGGCTCATCGTTCTTGTGCCTCCCGGTTGGTGGGATAGGAACCCAGGACCTTGAGCACGGAGCACGAGCGGCGCACCCGGGTGAGCACGCCCTGGACGACCGGATCGGCGCGGTGCCCGTCGAAATCGACGAAGAATACATAATCCCAAGCCCTTCGACGCGACGGCCGGGACTCGATTCTGGTGAGATTGATGCTCTTGCGGGCGAAGGGCAGCAGAATGTCGTGCAGCGCGCCGACGCGGTCCTTGATCGAGAAGAGGATCGAGGTCGTGTCCTTGCCGGTCGCTTCGTGCTCCCGGTGGCTGATGACGATGAACCGGGTCACGTTGTCGCGGCGGTCCTCGATGTTGCGCCGCACCGTGCGCAGCCCGTAGAGTTCTCCGGCCAGGCGGCTGGCAATCGCGGCCCCCGCCGGGTCGGCCGCGGCGCGACGCGCGGCCTCGGAGGTGCTCGAGACTTCCCTTACCGGGACTTCCGGCAGGTGGGCCTGCAGCCATTCGGAGCACTGCGCGACGGGCTGGTAGTGCGAATACAGAGTGCGCACCTCCGCGAGTTGTCCGCTCTTCGAGAGCAGATGGTGGTGCACGACGAGGACGACCTCGGCGTGGATCGTCAACGGCGATTCGAGGAACATGTCCAGGGTGTGGTTCACCACCCCTTCGGTGGAGTTCTCGACGGGAACGACACCGAAGGCCGCCTCCTCGCGCTCGACTGCGCGGAACACCTCGCGGATGCTCGGTTTCGGCAGGGTGTTCGGCGCCGACCCGAAGACCCGACGGCAGGCCTGGTGAGTGAACGTCGCCTCGGGACCAAAGTAGGCGACCGTCAGCGGTTCCTCGATCTGGTGCGACGCGGTGAAGATCTCGCGATAGATGCTTCTGAGCGACTCGTTGGGGAAGGGGCCGGTGTTCGCCTTCTCGATGCGCGCGATGACTTGCTCCTCGCGACCGGCGTCGACGACCTGGATGCCGCGCGCCTTCTTGATCTCGCCGATGGCGTGCACGACCGTGGCGCGGCGGTTGAGCAACGCCACCAGCCGCCGATCGATGGCATCGATCCGCTCGCGGTTGGCGTCGAGGCGCTCGGCGCCTTTTGGGAGGGCTTTTCCGGTTTTCATGCGATGAAAGGCGCGGACCCCCTCAAGAGGCCCGCGCCTCGAATCGACGTCCGCGGAGCGATCAGCAGCACTTCCCGCTGTCGCAGCCGCCGCCGCCGCTGCCGAGAGGCTTGGCGGAGGTGACCTTGAAGCCGCTGCGCCACGTCGAGTCGTTGTAGTCGACGCTGACCGTCCCGAGCTCTCCCTGGAGCGAATCGTCGATGACCATCTTCAGGGGCGGGAAATCGTAAACCTTGTCCTGCGCTTTAGGTGCATCCAGCACCAAGCCCAATGAGGGCCCCCCTCAGCCGTGGGAGAGGGTCACCCGAACCGCGAGGTCCGAGTTGTTGGTCCTGAGGTACTCGAGCAGCTTCTCCTTGGCGCCATCCGAAACGTTGACCATGAAACCTCCTGTTGGTTGTTCTCTTGTCAGATGATTATAGCCGCTGGACGATGCAAATTGTATCAGATTTTGACAAACCGGCCGCTGCCGGTATAATCGGCACCCATGAGCCTGGCTCCTGGTTTGCTCGAGATTCTCGCCTGTCCCTGCTGCAAGGGAGGACTGATCCTGACTCCCGATGCGGCTGCGCTCGGTTGCCCGCGCTGCGGCGTCGCCTATCCCATCACGGACGACATCCCCGTGATGATCTTCGAGGAGGCTCTCCCCTGGACACCCGGGGCCGTTCCGGAACAGACCTGACCCGGGCGCCCCGGCTTCCCGAGCCCGGGGTGGCCGCGCTGCTCCCTGCAATCTTCGGCGCCATGCGCCCATGAGGCGATCGGCGGATTCGTCAGCCGGTCTGCGCGCCCGCGTCGCCGACTTCGCGGGCGCGCGGGTGCTCGTGGTCGGGGACCTCATGGTCGATCGCTACTATGCCGGCGTGGTCAGGCGCATTTCGCCGGAGGCACCGGTGCCCGTCGTCGAGGTGGCCAAGGAGACGCAACGGTTCGGCGGCGCCGCCAACGTGGCGCACAACCTGCGGCGCCTCGGCGCGGCGGTCGAGGTCTGTGGTGTCGTCGGCGCCGACGCCGAGGGGGACTGGCTGCGTGAACAACTGAAGCGGGCCGGGATCGGTGTCGATGGCGTTCGCGCGCACGCCGGCCGCCCGACGATCCTCAAGTGCCGGGTCGTCGCCCACCATCAGCAGGTTGTGCGCTTCGATCGGGAGCGGCTCGGCCCGCATGCCGCCGAGGTCCAGCGCGCCGTGGCCGCGTTCCTGAAGAAGACCTGGCCGACGATCGACGCCGTGGTCGTTTCCGACTACGGCAAGGGGTTGATCCAGGAGGCGTTGATGGACGGCATCCGCACGCTCAACCGCGGGAAGGCGCGCCGACCTCTTGCCGTCGACCCCAAGTCCTCGCGCTTCGAACTCTACCGGCGTGCCACGGTGATCACGCCGAATCTGGCCGAGGCGCTCGCGGCCGCGCGCGCGACGGCCGGGCACATCGAGCAATCCGTCGAGAGCGCGGGGGCGGCCCTGCTGCACAACGCGGGAGGAGCCGCAATCCTGATCACCCGTGGCGAGGCCGGCATGAGCCTCTTTCAGCCCGGCTGCGAGCCGCTGCACATCCCGACCGTTGCCCGGGAGGTCTTCGACGTCACCGGCGCCGGGGACACCGTGGTCGGCGTGCTCGCTCTAGCCCTCGCCGTAGGCGCGCCCCTCCCGCAGGCGGCGCTGCTGGCGAACATCGCCGCGGGGATTGTCGTCGGCGAGTTCGGGACGGTGCCGGTCAACCGGTCCCAGTTGCTCGCGGCGCTCCCGCGCTAGCCGACCGCGGTGAAGATCATCATCGCGATCCCGGCCCGCATCGGGTCGACGCGGCTGCCCGCCAAGGCGCTCGCCGACATCTGCGGAGAACCGATGATCGTTCGTGTCTGGCGCCGCTGCTCGCTCGTGCGCGGCGTGGCGGGCACGCTTGTGGCGACCGACGACGAGCGCATCCGCGCCGCCGTCTGCGCCGCTGGCGGCAGGGCGGTTCTGACCGGCGCGCACCACGCCTCCGGCACCGACCGGATTGCGGAGGCCGTCGGCGGCGAGGACTGCGATCTCGTGCTCAACGTCCAGGGTGACGAACCGTTCGTCGAGAGCGGGCCGCTGGAGGCGCTCATTGCGGCGTTCTCGGCAGCGGCGGGCCCGGAGGCCGCCACGCTCGCGACCCCCATCGGCAACGCCGGCGACCTGCTGAACCCGGCGGTGGTGAAGGTTCTTGTCGGCCGCGACGGCTACGCCGTGTATTTTTCCCGCCACGCCATACCTTGGCGCGAAGGCTTGCAGGCGCGCCGGCCGGACCCGGCCTGCGGAACCGGCGGCGGCGCCATCGAGACGGCCGGGTACCTGCGGCACATCGGGGTCTATGCCTATCGTCCGGCGTTCCTCCAGCGCTTCACGGCGCTGGAGCCAACCTTCGGCGAGCGCTCCGAGCGGCTCGAACAGTTGCGCATCCTGGAGCACGGCCACCGCATCCGCGTTGTCGTCACCCCCTGGGATGGAATTTCGGTGGACACGCTGGAGGATCTCGAGCGCGCGCGCACGCGCGCAGCCGCCGAGGCGGGCCGCTGAGAGGGCCTAACCGGCGGGCGCGGCGGCAGCGGCGGCGGTCTTCTTTCGTTTGAGCAGGTCCTGGACCCGGATGATCCAGATGCTGATCTCGAACAACAGAAAAAGCGGCAGCGAGACCAGGGCCTGGGAGAAGACGTCTGGCGGGCTCAGGACCGCCCCGAGGACGAAACTCCCCAGCAGCACATACTTGCGGTTACGGGCGAGCGTCGCACCCTTGATGATACCCATACGCGCGAGCAGCATCATCAGCAGTGGAATCTGGAAGATCAGGCCGAACGTCAGCATGAACATGCAGGTCGACGAGATGTACGAGGACATCGAGAGCGTGGCCTTCACGTCGCCGGTGGAGAACTCCATGATCAGGTACTTGAAGGTGAAGGGAAGTATGAGGTAATACGTGAACGCCGCGCCCAGCGCGAAGAGAATCGTCGAGACGACGACCAGCGGGGCGATCAGTTTCTTCTCGTGCCGGTAGAGACCCGGCGCAACGAAGGCCCAGAGCTGATAGAGTACGACCGGGGAGGCGACGAGCAGGCCGCCCCACAGGGCCAGTTTGAGGTAGGTCATGAAGCCCTCCGTGAGCTTGAGCATGACCAGGGGCGCATCGGGCATCACGTCGTGCAGGGGTTTCACCAGCCAGTGAAAGATCGGCTGCACCTGCCAGTAGCACACGCCGAAACCGATCAGGATCGCCACGGACGCGCGCACGAGCCGGCTGCGCAGCTCCTCGAGGTGGCTGACGAGCGAAACGCGATCTGCGGACCCGGGCTCCGCCTCGGGTTCAACCATGATCTTGCCCCGGAGCGGGGGGCGGGTTTCGGGCCGGCAGCGATTCGGTGGCTTCCGGCGGGGGGGGGGAGCCGTCCATGACCGGCGGGTAGGTGAAATCGGCCGTGGCCGCCGGCGGCTGGGGGAGCAGGGACTCCGCCGGCTGCTGCGGCGCGGCCGTCGGTCGAGGCGGAAGATCGAGAAGGCTGCGGCGGATCTCGTCGGTCTGGAAGTCGGTTTCCACGTTGCGCTTCATTTCGTCGAAAGCGCGACGGAATTCACCGTAGCCCTTGCCGAGCGCACGAGCTAGCTCGGGCAGTTTCTTCGGCCCGACGACGACCAGCGCGATCACACAGATCAGAACGATCTCCTGCATCCCGATTCCGAACACCGATCGCCTCCGACACGCACCACGCGCGCTCGCGGCATGGTAGGGCCCGCCCCCGGCGGAGTCAAGAATACAGAATACAGATGAATTCTTGACCGTCCGCAGCCGAAACGGTAGGGTGTCGGGCGTGAGAGTCGGCATCATGGGCGGCGGCAACGCGCTGGCACGAATCGGCGGGCGCGGTCTGGCCGTCACCCTCGGTCTGCTGGTCATCGTGACGCTCGGCGGGACCCTCGGGTATGTTGCGCTCGAGGGCTGGGGGCTGCTCGACTCGTTCTACATGACCGTCATCTCGCTGACGTCGGTGGGCTTCGGCGAAGTACACCCGCTCTCGCCCGCCGGCAAGATGTTCACGGTGCTGGTGATACTCGGCGGCGTCGGGGTGGTCGCGGTGGCCCTGGGCTACGGCTCGCGCATCGTGCTCGAGGGGCAGCTCGAGCGGATCATGGGGAGGAGGAAGATGGAGAAGGAGATCGCACGGCTGCGCGACCACTACATCATCTGCGGTTACGGCCGCATGGGCCGGGTCATCAGCCGGGAATTTCTCAAGAAGCCGATGCCGTTCGTCGTCGTGGAGCAGGACCCGGAGATCTTCCAGACGATCGACCCGGGCGTGCTCGCGATCTGCGGCAACGCCGAGGACGATGCAGTGCTGCAGGCCGCCGGCATCGAGCACGCCCGCGGGCTGGTCAGTGTCGTCTCGTCGGACGCCGACAATGTCTACATCACCCTGACCGCGGCCGGGCTCCGCCCGGACCTCTACATCGTCGTCCGCGCCGGCGACGAGGGCGCCGAGAAGAAGCTGCTGCGCGCCGGGGCCTCCAAGGTCGTCTGCCCGTACGTCATCGGCGGCGCGGGCATCGCCAACGCCATCCTGCGGCCGGCCGTCGTCGACTTCATCGAACTGGTGACGCGCCGCGAACATCTCGAGCTGCAGATGGAGGAGGTGCTCGTTTCGGCGTCCTCACCGCTGGTTGGCCACAGCATCCTCGAGACCGGGTTGCGGCAGAACTACGGCGCGATCGTGGTCGCCGTCAAGCAGCGCAACGACCACATGCAGTTCAACCCGGCGCCGGAGCACAAGATCGCCGCCGGGGATCGCCTGATCATCCTCGGGGCGGGAAAGAAGCTCGACGAGATCGCGCAGCTGGCCGCGATCTGAGGGATGCGGGGGAGGGGGTCAACCCCTCCCCTACGCGTACCGATCCCGGAGGTAGGGGAGGGGTTAACCCCCTCCAACGCGTACCGGTACCGGATGTAGGGGAGGGGTTAACCCCCTCCCGTTCGTTTCTAATGCGCCGTCGCCTCGCGCGGCGTGCCCGCCAGCAGCTCGGCCAGCGCGTACTCCGGCCGCGCGCCCGTCTCGTCGAAGTCGTAGCTGACCAGCGCCTCGCGCAGCACCTCGTCCATGTGCTCCACCAGCACGATCTTGATCGCCTTGCGCACGTGGGCCGGCAGTTCCTTGAGGTCCTTGGCATTCTCTTTCGGGATGATCAGTTTCGTGATCCCGGCGCGGTGCGCGGCGAGCGCCTTCTCCTTGAGCCCGCCGATCGGCAGCACGCGGCCGCGCAGCGTGATCTCGCCGGTCATCGCGATGTTGCGGTGCACCGCGACGCGCGTGAGCGCCGAGGTCATCGCGGTGCACAGCGTGATGCCGGCCGACGGCCCGTCCTTCGGGATGGCGCCCTCGGGGACGTGGATGTGGATGTCGAGCTTGTGGGCGAAGTCCGCCGGCAGGCCGAAGAACTTGGCCTGCGAGCGCAGCCAGGAGAGCGCGGCCTGCGCCGATTCCTGCATGACGTCGCCGAGCTTGCCGGTGAGGATCAGCTTGCCGCGTCCGGCCATCAGGGTCGTTTCGATCGCGAGCAGATCGCCGCCGGACTCCGTCCAGGCCAGGCCGGTGGCGATGCCGACCTCGTCCTTGAGTTCGGCCTTGCCGCGGTGGTGGCGCGGCACGCCGAGGAACCGCTCCAGGTTGGGGACGCTGACCACGGTGCGCAGGCCCCGCGAACCGCGGGCGACCCGCCGCGCGACCTTGCGGCAGACGGCGGCGATCTCGCGCTCGAGATTGCGCACGCCGGCCTCCCGGGTGTACTTCTGGATGATCTCGTGCAGCACCTGCGCCGAGAGCGTCAGGTTCTTCGCGGTCAGGCCGTTCGCCTCGAGCTGCTTGGGCACCAGGTGGCGCTGGGCGATCTTGACCTTCTCGATCTCGGTGTAGCCCGACAGCGAGATGATCTCCATCCGGTCGAGCAGCGGTGGCGGGATGTTGTACATCGAGTTCGCGGTGGTCACGAACATGACGTCGGAGAGATCGAAATCGATCTCGAGGTAGTGGTCGTTGAAGGTGTTGTTCTGCTCGGGGTCGAGCACCTCGAGCAGCGCGCTGGCCGGGTCGCCGCGGAAGTCCGTCCCGAGCTTGTCGACCTCGTCGAGCAGGAAGACCGGATTGCGGCTCTTGGCCTTCTTCAGCGACTGGATGATCCGGCCCGGGAGCGAGCCGATGTAGGTGCGGCGGTGGCCGCGGATCTCGGCCTCGTCGCGGACGCCGCCGAGCGAGAGGCGCACGAAGTTGCGCCCCATCGCGCGGGCGATCGAGCGCGCCAGGGAGGTCTTGCCGACGCCCGGAGGGCCGACCAGGCAGAGGATCGGCCCGCGGATCTTCTTCACGAGCTGGGTCACGGCCAGGTACTCGAGGATGCGCTCCTTGACCTTCTCGAGGCCGGTGTGGTCCTCATCGAGGATCTTCGCCGCGGCGCCCACGTCGAGCAGATCCTTGGTGCTCACGCTCCAGGGCAGCGAGACCAGCCAGTCGAGGTAGTTGCGCACCACGGTGGCCTCGGCCGACATCGGCGGCATCATCTCGATCTTCTTGAGTTCGCGTGTCGCCTTCTCGGTGGCCTCCGGGCTCATTTTCGCGGCCTTGACGCGCGCGCGCAGCTCGTCGATCTCGTTCTTGAACTCGTCCTTCTTGCCGAGCTCCTTCTGAATCGCCTTCATCTGCTCGACGAGGTAGTACTCCTTCTGGGTCTTCTCCATCTGCTTCTTGACCTTGCTGTGGATCTTGCGCTCCACGAGCATGATCTCGATCTCGGAGCTCAGGATGAGCAGCAGCTGCTCGAGCCGCTCGCTGGTGCCGGTGGTCTCGAGCAGCGCCTGCTTGTCCTGGTTCTTGACCATCAGGTTGGCGCTCACGGTGTCGGCGAGCTTGTCCGGCTCCGCAATGCCGGCAACCGTCACCAGCAGCTCCGGGGGGATCTTGCGGCTGAGCTTGACGTACTTCTCGAATTGCTCGTTCACCGAACGGCGCAACGCTTCGGTCTCGCGGCCGCCGGGGGCCGGGCCGGGCTCGATGGGCTCGGCCCGCGCCGCGAGGCAGGTCTCCTCGAGCGCGACGTCGACCAGGCGCACGCGCTCGATCCCTTCCACAAGGATCTTCACGGTATTGTCCGGCAGCTTGAGCACCTGCAGGATTTCGGCGCGCACGCCGACGCCGTAGAGGTCCTCCGGTAGCGGGTCGTCGACCGAGGAGCGACGCTGCGTCGCCAGCAGGATCTGCTTGTCGGCGGCCATTGCCCGCTCGATCGCGGCGATCGACTTCTCGCGGCCGACGAACAGGGGCACGACCATGTGCGGGAAGACCACGATGTCCCGCAGCGGCAACAGCGGCAGCAGCTGGGCGCCGGGGCCCGCGACAATCCGCTCGGGTTCACTCATGAAGGCACCACCTTTCTCTATGCGGGCCGCAACGAAGGCCCCGGCTGCGGCTATCGCGCTGCAACGGGGCCTCCTGGAGCAGCCTTTCCGTTTCGGCAAGAGGCTGGCACACATCTAAACATATGCCTTACGATTCCCGGTGGAGCAGAATGATTCACGGGGCGGGCTCGCCGAGTTCCCGGGCGATGCGTCCCTTGAGCTCGGTCAGGTCGGCGGATTTGACGACGTAGCCCTCCGCCGCCCAGGACCCGAAATCGGCCTGGTATTCCCCGTAGGCGGTCACGAGGACGACGGGCAGTCCGGGGTGCAGTTCCTTGATCAGGCGCAGTGCTTCGATGCCGTCCGGGCCTTCACCCATCCGGATGTCGAGAGTCACCAGGTCGAAGCGCCCGTGCTCGAGGGCCTGCCGGGCCTCATCCCAGTTGGCGGCGCACACCACGCGGTAGCCGGCGTCGGTCAACTCGTCCTCGTAGAGCCGCCGGATGTTTTCTTCGTCGTCAACGACCAGAATCGCTTTCATGGCGCTCTCCTAGGGCCGCACGATGCGGGCTTCGCGCAGGAACCGCGCCGCCTCTTCCGGCGGCGTCGGGTTGATGAAGAACCCCGATCCCCACTCGAAGCCGGCGACCTTGGTGAGTTTGGGCATGATCTCGATGTGCCAGTGATAGTATTCGTTGTCCTCCTCGCGAAACGGGCTGGTGTGGAGGATGTAGTTGTACGCGGGATTCTCGAGCACCACGTCGAGTCGCCGCAAGGTCTCCTGGAGCATCGACGCGAGCGCGACGAACTGCTTCGGGGAGGCGTCCTCGAAGGACGAGTCGTGCTTCTTGGGCAGGATCCAGGTCTCGAAGGGAAACCGCGGCGCAAAGGGCGCGAGAGCGACAAACTCGGAGTTTTCACAGACGATGCGGCTGCCGGCCTCGAGTTCCTGGTGCACGATGTCGCAGAAGATGCAGCGCTCCTTGTACCGGTAGTACGTCAGCGCCCCGTCGACTTCTTCGCGCACCCGTTTGGGAACAATCGGCAGCGCGATCAGCTGGGAGTGGGAATGCTCGAGCGTCGCGCCGGCAACGATGCCGTGGTTCTTGAAGATCAGCGCGTAGCGAAAGCGCAGATCGCGCTTGAGGTCCATAATTCGGTCGCGATAGGCCCAGAGCACATCCTCGACCGCCTTCGGCGACATGCTCGCCAGCGTCGCGTCGTGGTCCGGGGTCTCGATGATCACCTCGTGAGCGCCGATCCCGTTCATCTTATCGAACATGCCCTCGCCGACGCGATCAAGCGCGCCCTCGATCTGCAGGGCGGGGACCTTGTTGGGGACGACGCGCAGTTTCCATCCGGGCTTGTTGGCGTCCGTGCCGTTGTCGCGGTAGGCGAGAATCTCCGGCGGGGTGGTGTACTCGTTGCCGCTGTCGAAGGGGCAGAACCCCCCCTCCTTGCGGCGGTCCTGGGGGAGGGTGAAATCCGACGGCCGCTTGCCGCGTTCGCTGGAGATGATGACCCAGCGTCCGAGAATGGGATCCTTGCGCAACTCCGGCATGCTCTCTCTCCTTGCACGATCCCGCATCGTCGCGGGAGGTTTGTCGTCCAAAGAAAACAGGATATAGTGGAGACGCGATGAAGACAAGGGTGCGGCGGTGTGACCGGTCGGGGAACGGGGCGGAGCTGCCCGAGGATGCCGGAAGGCGCAGGCTGCTCGCGGCGCTCGCGGGCGGGGCGGCGTTCTTCTCCCTGACGCCGTTGCGGGCGCTGGGGTACCTCGAGCTCAAGGCCCAACCGAAGGATGTGGTCAAGCGCTTCTCCTTCGCGCAGTTGCGCTATTCGGGCGGTGATTGGGACCCGCACCCGTCCGCCGCGCAGCCGTTCATCCGTGAAATCGAACGCATGACCAGCGTTGAAGTCGAGCCGGTGCGACGCGAGGTTGCCCTCGCCGATCCGCAGTTGTTCTCGTACCCCTTTCTCTATGTCGCCGGCAACCGCGAATTCACGCCCTTCTCTCCGCAGGAGATCGAGCGCCTGCGCACCTGGCTCGAGGCCGGGGGGACGCTGGTGGCCGACGATGCCGCGGGGACGCCCGGCTATGGTTTCGACGCCGCTTTGCGTCGGGAGCTGGCGCGCGTGGAGCCGGCGGCCCGACTGGAGCGGCTCCCCGCGGAACACACGGTGTTCAAATCGTTCTTCCTGGTGCGGACGGTTGCCGGAGCGCGCGTGGTCAGCCCGTTTCTCGAGGGGATCACGATCCAGGGACGGACGGCGGTGTTCTACTCGCAGAACGACCTCCTCGGCGCGTTCGCCCGCGATCCGCTCGGGCGCTGGAGCGACCCCTGCGCTCCCGGCGGGGAGCGACAGCGTCGCCTGGCGTTTCACCTGGGGGTGAACATCGTCATGTACGCCCTGTGCGGCGACTACAAGCAGGACCGGATCCACATGCCGTTTCTGCGCCAGAGGATTTGACCTGCACGCGATGGCTCTCGGAGAGGTGTTCAGGGGGACTGGCGCGCAGTTCATGGCGGCCGCCGCGGCGGCGTTCATCGCCGCATTCGGCCTCTGGTATTTCTTCTCGTTACGCTCCCGGGTTTCCGGGGCGCGGGCGGCGCTGATCGCACTGCTGCGCTGCGTCTCGCTCGCGCTGGTGCTCGTGCTGATCGCCGGACCGCGCATCGTCCGCAGGGCCATCCACCCGGTGCGCCGCCCCCTGACCATCGCCGTCGACGCTTCGCGGAGCATGGGGCTGCGCGGTGGGCTGGAGCGCTCGCGTCTGGAGCGCGTGCGGGATTTCCTGCAAACGGGAGAGTTCGACCGCTCGATCGCGGGGTTTGTGCCCGGGTATTTCTCGGTCGCCGAGTCGTTCTCGCCGCTGACGCGCGAGGGGCTCGAGGGACTGCGACCGGAGGGGCCGCGCACCGATCTTGCCGGCGCGTTGCGCGTTGCCGGCGGGACCGGAGAGCCAGCAGCGGTCGTGGTCTTCACCGACGGGGGGCACGGCGCCGGCGCGCGGGCCGAGACGCTCGCCATGCTGCCGGACCTGCCGCTGGTGATCGTCGGGGTCGGTGCGGGGGAGCGCACCATCGATGCCGAAATCGCCTCGGCCGCGCCCCCGGCCATCGCCTTCGCCGGCCAGCCGCTGCTGATCCGGGTGCTCTTGCGCGCCAGCGGGCTGGCCGGGCGAAGCGTGCCGCTGCTGCTCAAGCGCGACGAGCAGGTCCTGGTCTCGCGGACGGTCAGCCTGCCAGCCGACGGCCAGGACTTGAACGTCAGCCTCGAGTGGACACCGCCGGCACCGGGAAGCTACCCGCTGGTCGTCCAACTCCCGGTGCAGGAAGGCGAGCAGATCAGCGACAACAACCGGGCGGAGTTGCCGATCGAGGCGGTACGCGACAAGATCCGTGTGCTTCTCGTCACCGGTCAGCCGGGGTGGAGCTATCGCTTCCTTCGCAGCGCCCTCAAGGGCGACCCGAGTCTCGATGTCGTTTCCTTCATCATCCTGCGCACGGCCGCCGACGCGGTCGACGTCCCGCAGCAGGACTTGAGCCTCATCCCGTTTCCGACCCAGAAGATCTTCCTCGAGGAACTGGCGAATTTCGACCTCCTCGTTTTCGACAACTTCAGTTCGCAACCCTACCTGCCGTCGACGTATCTCGAAAAAGTCGAAGAGTACGTGGCCAAGGGCGGGGGATTCTGGATGCTCGGCGGGCCGCTCTCCTACCTCGGGGGCCGCTATCAAACGAGCCCGATCGCCCGCGTGTTTCCCGTGCTGCTCCCGGAGACACCGCCCGCGGGAGGGGGCTTCAGCGAAAGGGCGATCCAGCCCCGCCTGACCCCGGCGGGGCGTAGCCACCCGTTCTTCCAGGGGCTGGCGGATCGCGGCGGCGAGCCGCCCCCGCTGAGGGGTTACAACCTCTCGGGCGCGGCCCGGCCCGGTGCGGTGGTCCTCGCCGAGCTGCCGCTGGGCGATGGGCAGACCCAGCCGCTCGTGGTCCTCGGTCGCTACGGGAAGGGCCGTGTGCTCTCCGTCCTGACGGACTCGCTCTGGGACTGGGCCTTCGCGGAGGCCGGTCGCGGGAGAGGAAACCGGGCTTACCTCACCTTCGTCCGGCAGGCGGTCCGCTGGAGCATCGGCGACCCCCAGCTGCAGCCACTCAGGGTGGACGCCGAACGAACCAGGATCGCCCCGGGCGAGCCGCTCCGTGCGCGCATCCGGGTGCTGGGCGAGGACTTTCTTCCCGCGGCGCGCGTCGAACTCTCCGTGACCCTGCGCGGTCCGGCAGGGGAGACGCGCGCCCTCGTTCCCGCCCTCGAGGCGCCGGGCGTCTATCGGGTTGAGGCGCCGGTGTCCGGGGAGGGCACCTGGGAGATCGCCGCCGAGGCCTCGACGCGGGGCGCCGCGTACGCACGCGCCGCGGGCACCGTCAGCGCGCGCTGGCCGCCCGAGGAGTTCAGAGCCCCGGGGTTGAACCGGGCGGCGGCGGCGGCGCTGCTGTCGGGCCGTCGCGGGGCGTTCCTCGAACTCGGCGAGGCGGGCGCGACCGCCGACGCCCTGGAGCGAGCGCTCGACGAGCTGACCGCGTCCGGTCCGCATGAGCGCGACGAGAGCACGCCGCTCGCGGAGACGCTTCCGGTCTTTCTGGCGCTCCTGGCCGTGCTGACGGCGGAGTGGGTCCTCCGCCGCCGCACCGGCCTGGACTAGCAGGCGCTTCGCACGGGCAATTCTGAGGCGTTCGGCGCAGTCGGAGATCTTTGAAGGGTCTGTTGCCGGAACTGCCGGTTCAACCAGAATGGGCGGGGTGAGGAGCGCTCAGATCTTCTGGCGGAGCAGGAACTTGCGGTCCGATTGGTGCGGGTCGTGGCAGAAGGTGCAGCCCTTCTCCCGCAGGAAGTTGCCGCTGCCGGGCGGGCGGATCACGAGATGCTTGAGCGCGTCCCCCTCGGTGTGACAGCGGAAGCAGAGCGCCTCTCCGTTTGCCAGCAGGAAGGCCGGGTTGGTCTGGCCGTGCGGGTCGTGGCAGACGGTGCAACTGCCGATGGCGACGGGCCCGTGGACGAATTTGGCCGCGGGCAGACGATCGTGGCATTTCGCGCACAGATCGACATCCGCGACCGCGATGGAGTAGGAGTGAGTCCGCTCGTCGTGGCATGCAAAGCAGTCCTTGCGGGTGACCATGCCGTGCGAGCGGTAGAGGCGGTACGTCATCTCCTTCGGCAGCGCCGGGTTGTAGAGAATGTTCAGCACGACGGGAACCACCCCCGAACCGGTGATGCGGATCGTGTTGATACCCTCGCGCAGGCTGAGCATCGTCGAAAAGGTGTTGCTGCGGACGCTCAGGACCAGGCGTGAGTCGTTGATCTCGACGGTGACCTCAGCGAGCCGTGTGTCGGACACCGTGCCGATCAGCGGAACGGGCAGCCGGTCGACGACGGCGTTGTTGGCGGGCGCGAGCAGCGTGACCGTGGGCTTCGGCTCCCGGTAATTCTCCTCGGCGTGGCAGGCGATGCAGAGTTCGCGTTTGAGCATCTGACGGCGCAAGAACCAGGTGCGGTTGCCGGTTTTCGTGCTCACGTACTCCGCGTGGGGGTCGTGACAGGTGATGCAGGAGATCTCGCCGTTCTCGTTCAAGTGCAGGTCCTCGGGCACCCTCATCGACGGCTGGATCCCCACCCGGTGGTTGATGTTGTCCTCGAGCGAGGCGGCATGACATTCCTGGCACAGATCGTCGATGTCCTTGCGGAAGACGCCGCGTTGCAGGACCCGACCCTTCCCGGGAACGACCAGGTGGCAGTGGGTGCAGCCGACCTGATCGAATGTGTGCGGGTTGCGCTCGGGCGCAGCGGACGCCGGCGAGGCGACGAAGAGCACGGCGGCGACGAAAAGGGCGGGCACGCGCATTGATCTGCTCGGCGGGCGCTTCAGGGATTTCCGTCCGGCGTCCGCAGGTGGAAGAACTCCAGTTCCCGGATCAACGCTTCTTCCCGGGCGAGCAGTTCGCCCAGGTCCTTGCGGCACTCCTCGCTCGCGCCCGCCGAGGCGGTCATGTGGCGCGAGAGCTTCGCCGAGGAGAGGCGCATCGCATCGGCGCCGATGCGGACGGCCACGAGCCGGGAATTGAGCGTCTCGAGCGCGTGCGCGAGGGAGTCTGCCAGCGGGGTGGTCTGGTCGTTGAGGCGGAGCTGCGGCCTGAAATCGAGATCGCCGCGGGAAACGTTTTCCAGGTAGCGACGGATGGCGTAGAGCGGCCCGGCGATGTGGTGGGAGACGTACAGGGTGATGACGAACGCGGCGGCGCCCAGAACGAGGATGAAGACGCCGCTCAAGGCCAGCAAGGTGGGCAGCAGGACCTCCCCCGTGCTCTTGATGGCGAAATGGGCGCTGTAGTAGGAGTCCTCGAGGCGCCGGTTGAGAATCAGATAGGCGGCGAGGACGAAGACGGCGGTCCCGACCAGCAGCAGCGAGAGGAACTTGAGGATGAATTTCCCCTGGAACCGCTTGTCGATGAAAATGATTTTCCGAGCCTGACCATCCCCCATGTACGGTCACCCAATTGTGCGGCTGGCGCCGCGGATTCACGTTCACGGAACTGCTTGGCAGAATCGTCTGCTATAGTAATGAGTGCGATCGCGCGATGTCAAGGAATACGGAGGCGGAGGAACAGGGGCGGATGACGGTGCGGAAGTCCCGGGGAAGCGCGCCGTACCCGGTATTGTGCATCGCCGGAACCGACTCCGCCGGGTGTTCCGGTCTCGCCGCCGACCTGCGGACCGTCGCCGCGCTCGGCGGGCACGCTCAACTCGCCGTCACCGCGGTCACGGCCCAGGATTCCCGCGAGGTGCGAGCGGTCGCGCCGGTCTCCCCGCGGCTGGTGCGGGCCCAGATCACCGGTGTGCTCGCGGACGCCGGGACCGCCGCCGTCAAGGTCGGCATGCTGGTCAACGCCCCGATCGTGCGCGCCGTCGCGTCGGCGCTGGCCCGCAGAGGAGCGGCGCGCGTCGTGCTCGACCCCGTGCTGCGATCGACGAGCGGACGCGCACTGCTCGATGGCGCCGGGCAGCGAGCGCTGCTCGAACTGCTGCTGCCGATCGCCGATCTGATCACCCCGAACCTTCCCGAGGCGGAAGCGCTGCTCGGGCGGCGGGTCCGCGGCGTCGCCGGCATGAAAGCCGCGGCGCTCCAGCTGCGCGAACTGGGCGCCAGGGCGGTCCTGCTCAAGGGCGGACACCGCCGCGGCGAGGCGCTGGATGTGTTCGCCGACGCCGACGGGACCCTGGTGCTGAGCGCCCCCCGGATGGCGATCCGCGACACCCGGGGCACCGGGTGTGTCCTGTCAACGGCGTGCGCCTGTTTTCTCGCACAGGGATTCGCGTTGCCGGAGGCGGTGCGTCTCGCCAAGGCGTTCGTCACCGACGCCATCCGCCATTCCTATCCGCTTGGTCGCGGGAGAGGCCCCGTGAACCCGATGGCCGCGAGGCTTTCATCGTCCGGGAAGGACGCCTCGTGAAGCGCGTCGGTCCGGCCGGGGCGCTGCCCGTGCTGGCCGTCCTGGCGCTGCTGGCGTTCGCGCCCGCAGCGGCCGGCGGCTCGACGAAGGCGGTCGCGCCCGCGCTCAGCGCACGGCCGGGGGACGTCTTCGTTCTGAGGCCGCCGCCGCGGCGGACCGCGCCCGCGTCCGCCCGTTTCCTCGGCAAGGACTATCCGGCGCTGGGCGCCCCGGGAGAGGCGGAGCCATTCTTCCTGATGGGAGTCGATCTCGAGACCGCGCCGGGCAGCGAGTCGATTATCGTGCGCTGGGCGGGCGGCGACGAGCAGCGCCTGCCGATCAGCATCGTGGCGCGTGCGTTTCCCGAGGAGCGACTGACCCTGCCGCCGTCCATGGTCACGCCACCGAAGGAACTCGAAGAGCGGATCGCGCGCGAACAGCGGCTGGCCGCTGATGTGTACCGGACCGCCGGCGCGGCCAAACTCTGGGACCGGGGGTTCACGCCGGCGCTCGGCCAGCGGGCCGCCGGCAACTTCGGACGCCGCCGGATCCTCAACGGCATCCCCAAGAGCCCGCACGCCGGCCAGGACTACAGCGCGCCGGCCGGGACCCCGGTCAAGGCCATTGCCGGGGGGACGGTGCGCCTCGCCGGGGACTTCTACTACTCCGGGCTGACGCTGTTCGTGGACCACGGGGCCGGGCTCGTCAGCGTCTACATGCACCTGGAGAAACTGCTCGCCGCCGCGGGCGAAGTCGTCGGCGCGGGACAGGTCATCGGCCGCGTGGGGAGCACCGGTCGCGCCACCGGGCCGCACCTTCACCTCGGCCTGCGGCTCTTCGAGCAGCGCGTCGACCCGGAGAGTCTCTGGAGGCTCTTCGGGAGCACGGGGCCACCTTGATACGCGCGTACGCGCGGATCCAGCAGAAGAGCAAGGCATCTCAACTCACCGGGAAAAGCCTGATTCGCTTACGAAGAGCAGGGGGGGCAGCGGTGGGCGCCATCTTCTCACTTGAATAGCACGCCCGAGACTGGTATAAGCCATCACTGATTACGAAGGGCCGGCGTAGCTCAGTGGTAGAGCAATCGATTCGTAATCGATAGGTCGTCGGTTCAAATCCGACCGTCGGCTCCATGGTCTGCGGCTCGCCGCTTGCGGCGGGCTTTTTTTTCGGGTGGGACGGAGGCCTGGTGCACATCGAGGAGCGCGGAACCGTGGTCGAGGTGCGCGCGCAGACCGCGCTGGTGCGCTTGCGCCGCTCGGGGTCCTGCGCCGACTGCGCGTCGGCCGGACAGTGTCGCGCGGGGCACGGCGAGAGCGAGCAGTTGCTCGAGGCGCAGAACGCCGTCGGCGCTGTCGCCGGGGACCGGGTCCGCGTGGCGGTTTCGGTTCGATCGGCGATCGGCTCTTCGGCGAAAGCCTATCTGCTGCCCGTCGCCGGCTTGCTGACCGGCGCCGGGGTCGCCGAGGTGCTCGTAGCGAACTTCATGCCGTCGCTGGCAGGGGGCAACGCCGCCGGGCTTGGCGGCATCGCCGGCGCGATCCTGGGGTTGCTGCTCAGCCGTCGCCCGGTCCGGCGTCCGCCGGCCGGAACTGCGGCACTGCCGAGAATCATCCGCATCGACGGGGACGTTGACGCGCCTTCGGCCCGCGGTTAGAGTGTCGGGGCGATGACGAAGCGCACGATACTGCTGGTCGATGACGACGTGACGCTGCGCGAACTGCTCGCCGAAACCCTCGAACGCGAGGGGTTTGCGATCCTCCAGGCCGGCAATGGCGAGGCGGGGGTCGCAGCCGCGCTCGCGGGGAAGCCCGACCTGGTCATCTCCGACATCGTGATGCCGGAAATGAACGGCTGGGAGCTCTGCCAGACGCTGCGCACGCTCCCCTCGACGCGAGCGATCCCGTTTCTCTTTCTCAGTTCGCTCGACCAGGCTCCCGAGCGACTTCTGGCGTTACGGCTCGGAGCGGACGACTACCTCACCAAACCGTTCAAACTCGTCGCCATCCTGGCCAAGGTCCAGCAGCTCATCGGTCGGGTCGACCAGCGTGAGACCGTGCTCGGCGGCGCCGAGAAGGCGGCGGGCGGCGCGGAACTCGAGAGCATGCTCATCGACACCATCGAGTTCCTGCGCGCTACGCAGCGCACCGGGGTCATCTCGGTCAACGCCGGTTCTTTCAAAGGGCTGATCTACCTCGAAAACGGCGTCCTCAAGCACGCGGTCCTCGGCAAGAGGCGGGGCGAGGCGGCACTGCTGGCCCTGCTGCACCTGCCGCAGAGTCAGGTGGTCTTCAAGGAGGGCAGTTTCCCGAATCTCCCCGCCAACGTCAAGATCCCGTGGGGAGAGTTCATGGCCACGCTGCTCGAACGGGGGGACGGGGAGACGCACGGGTGACGAACCGGGTCGGCTTCCTCTGTGACCCGGTGTTCCTGGAGCACCGCACCCCGCCCGGCCACCCGGAGTCTCCGCGGCGGATCCGGAGTGTGCTCGAGGAGGTCGAGACCAGCGGACTGCTCAGGCGCCTGACGCGCGTCCCCGTTGCCCCTGCGGGGCGGGCGGCGCTGCTGGCAGTCCACGACGGCACGTATCTGGACGAACTGGCTCGCCCCGGGGAGCGCTACCTCGACCCCGACACGTTCCTCTCCGCTCGTTCCTGGGAGGCCGCCGTCGCTGCGGCGGGCGCGGTCTGCGGCGCGCTCGACGCCTGCCGCGCGGGTGTGGTCTCCCGGGCATTCTGCGCAGTGCGGCCGCCCGGCCACCATGCCGAGCCCGCTCGCGCCATGGGCTTCTGCCTCATCAACAACGCCGCCGTAGCGGCCCGCCACGCCCAGCGCATCGGCCTGGCGCGGGTCATGATCGTGGATTTCGACGTGCACCACGGCAACGGCACGCAGGCCGCTTTCTACGATGACGACAGCGTCTTCTACTTCAGCACGCACGAGTATCCCCACTATCCGGGAACGGGGGCGGCCGGGGAGCGGGGCCGGGGCAAGGGCGTCGGTTTCACGCGGAACATTCCGCTGCGCGCCGGATCCGGAGATGCCGAACTGCTTCACGCCTATCACGAGGTGTTTCGCCGTGAGATCGACTCCTTCCGGCCGGACTGCTGCATCGTTTCGGCCGGGTACGACCTGCACGAGGGCGACCCGCTCGCGGACCTCGCGGTGAGCGACCAGGGGGTGCGCGAGATCGTGCGCACGATCGTGGATTCCTGCGCCGGCATCCCGCTGGTCTGCACGCTCGAGGGGGGGTACCACCTGGCGTCGCTCGCGCGCTGCGTGGGCATCACGCTGGAGGAACTCCTGCGCTAGATTTGCAACGCCTCCTTCCGGATGCTATAGTACCGGCAGAGGAGTGGCGGAACCGTGAATGCTCAGGATGATCACCCCATGACCGTGCGCGGGCTGGCCCTCGACCCGGTGACAAACGCCCCGATCGTGATCCTCAAGGCGGCTGGCGGGACGCGGCTGCTGCCGATCTGGATCGGGTTGTTCGAGGCGAACGCCATCGCCATCGAGATGGAGAAAGTTGTCACCCCCCGGCCGATGACGCACGATTTACTGAAGAATGTCTTGAGCTTGCTCGACGCCCGGATGGAGCGCATGGTCGTCGACAATCTGCTGGAGAACACCTTCTTCGCCTCGATTTATCTGAGCCGCGAGGGCCGCGAGCATCGTCTGGATGCCCGGCCAAGCGACGCCATCGCGCTCGCGTTGCGGACCGGCGCCCCGATTTTTGTCACGCAGGATGTTCTTGCCCGCTCGCGCGGCATTGAAGTGACGGAGGATCTTGGCGAGCCCGATCAGTGGCGGCGATGGATCGATCACATCACGCCGGCTGATTTTTCCAGGAACTCCCCGGGTGGGGCCGCCCCCGGAACCGATGACCGAGAAAGGACTGACCGTGCAGATGGATGATGACCTCAAGGGGCTCTTCGAACACATGAGCGAGGCCCTGAAGGACGCAATCCGGGGTTCCGAGAAACTCCAGGAATTGCTTCACGAGATCGAGAATCGCGGGTACACCCCGAGCCTGACCGTCGGCGTTGTGCTGACGCGCACCGGCACGGGCGAGCGTGCCGAGGAGATCCAGGAGACGCTGATCGGGCCGGTCGTGTCCGAGCGGCCGGTTTCCATCAGGCGCCTTTCGGCTTTCGATCGGAAGTTTCTTCGCGCGCTGCGCATTCAGATGCCCTCGTAGCCGGCGCGGGAGTCGCAAAAAAAACAGTTTGACCCCCGCAGGGCGCAACTCTATAATCTTGCAGGAGAAACCGCCCGCAAACGGCAGGGGAGGGATCGGGCATGACAAAGTCGGAATTGATCGAGCAGGTGTCGGAGAAGATAGAGGGTTTGACCAAGAAACAGACCGAGGTGATCGTCAACGAGATCTTCGACAGCATCAAGCTCGCGCTGGCCTCGGAGAACGACCCCCGGGTGGAGATTCGCGGCTTCGGTTCCTTCAAGGTCAAGGATCGCCGCTCTCGCGACGGGCGCAACCCGAAAACCGGGAGCCAGGTGAACATCAACGCGAAGAAAGTGCCGGTCTTCAAGGCCGGTAAAGAGCTGCGCGAACGGGTCAATCGCGTCACCCCGTGAGCGGGCGCCGTCGTTACATGGCGCGGGCGCTCGAGCTCGGCGCCGGCGCCCGCGGGAGGACCAGCCCCAATCCGCTGGTGGGAGCGGTGCTCGTCCGGAGTGAGGAAATCGTCGGTGAGGGCTACCACGCCCGCGCCGGCGAGCTGCACGCCGAGGCGATCGCGCTCACGCAGGCCGGGTCCGCCGCCGCCGGCGCCGATCTCTACGTCAATCTCGAACCGTGCTCGCACCACGGACGTACCCCGCCGTGCGCCGACGCCATCATCCAGGCCGGCGTCCGCCGGGTTTTTGCGGCCATGCGCGATCCGAACCCGAAAGTCGACGGCAGCGGGATCAAGCGGCTGCAGGCGGCCGGGATCAAGGTTCACGTCGGCTTGCTCGGCGCCGAGGCGGTGCGACTCAATGAAGTCTACTGCACGAACATGACCACAGGCCTGCCGCACGTCACGCTCAAGATCGGCATGAGCCTCGACGGGAAGACGGCAACCAGGACCGGGGAGGCGCGCTGGATCACCGGCGAGGCCTCGCGCAAGCGGGTCCACGAGATGCGCGACACGATCGACGCCGTTCTGGTCGGCATCGGCACGATCCTGGCGGACGATCCGGACCTGACCACGCGTCTTGCGGGGGCCGATTGCCGCCACCCCGACCGGGTCGTCATCGACAGCCACCTGCGCATCCCGAGCCGCGCCCGGGTGCTCTCCCACCGCAATCGCGGCCGCACGATCCTGATCGCCGGGCCCCACGCGCCCGAAGCGCGCGTGCGCGAGTTGCGCGCGCTGGGCGCCGAGGTCATCGTCGTCGACGGCGGCGAGAGGCGCGTCGACCTGCGGCTGGTCGTCGAGCGTCTGTACGCCCTCGGTATCACCAGCGTGCTCATCGAGGGCGGATCGGAAATCGCCGCCTCCAGTCTGGAGGCCGGGATCGTCGACAAGCTGGTCTTCTTCATCGCGCCGCTGCTGATCGGCGGTCGGGACGCCCCCCCCGTCATCGGCGGTCGCGGCATCGGACCGCTGGCGCAGGCCGCGCGCCTGCGCGGCGTCCGCTGGAACACGGTGGGAGAAGACATCATGGTCGAGGGCTATCTGCGGGAGCCGGCGTGTTCACCGGCCTGATCCAGGAGATCGGCGCGGTGCTCGGCGCCGAGCGGCGCGGGGGCTTCGTGCGGCTGCGCGTCGGCTACGACCCGGGGCGGGGTGCGCTGCGCGCCGGAGACTCCATGGCCGTCAACGGGGTCTGTCTGACCGCGACGGAGCTCGCGGAGCGCTCGTTCACCGCCGACCTCTCGGCCGAGACGCAGAAGAGCACGACGCTCGGCGGACTGCGCAGCGGCGCCCGGGTCAACCTCGAGCGTCCGGTCAGCGCCAGCGACCCGCTCGGCGGGCACGTGGTCCTCGGGCACGTCGACGCGGTCGGCAGGATCAGGCGGTTGCGGCCCACCGCCGCCGGACTCGAAGTGCTCGTGGCGGCGCCTCCGGCGGTCATGGACCTGCAGGTTTCCAAAGGGTCCATCGCCGTCGACGGGGTGAGCCTGACCGCGGGTGCGCTCGAGCGCGACGGCTTCTGGTTGTACCTGATCCCCGAAACCGTCGGCCGGACGACGCTCGGGTTGCGCAGGGTCGGCGACGAGGTCAACCTCGAGGTCGACTACCTGGCGAAACTGGTGAAACGTTTTCTGGAGCGACAGCCGGCCGGCGCGGGACGCGCCGCATCGGTGCCGCGACGCGAGGAGTAGGAGGAGAACATGGCCGTGGCGCGAACGCGCAGTGACAACGCACCGCTGGCGAGTGTCGAGGAGTTGATCGCCGACATCCGCCGCGGAAAGATGGTGATTCTGATCGACGACGAGGACCGCGAGAACGAGGGCGACCTGACGATGGCGGCCGAGAAGGTCACGCCGGCGGCGATCAACTTCATGGCCAAGCACGGGCGGGGCCTGATCTGTCTGACGCTCGAAGAGCAGGCGGTCCGCAACCTGGGCCTGCCGCCGATGGCCTCCGACAACACGGCCCACTACGGGACGGCGTTCACGGTCTCCATCGAGGCGCGCCGCGGGGTGACGACCGGCATCTCGGCCGCGGACCGCGCGACGACGATCCTCGCGGCCATCGCGCCCGACGCCCGGCCGGACGACCTGGTGCGGCCCGGCCATATCTTTCCGCTCAAGGCCTCGCCCGGCGGCGTGTTGCGCCGCGCGGGCCAGACCGAGGGCTCGGTCGATCTCGCGCGCATGGCGGGCCTGGTGCCGGCCGGCGTGATCTGCGAGATCATGAACGACGACGGCACCATGGCGCGCCTTCCCGACCTGCGCAAGTTCGGGCGGAAGCACGGGCTGAAGATCGGCACGATCGCCGACCTGATCCGCTACCGGTTGAGCAACGACTCGCTGATCCGGCGCGCCGCGCAGGCGGTGATCCCGACGGAGCGCTACGGCGATTTCCGGGCGATCATGTACGAGAACGACGTCGATTCCTTCCACCACGTGGCGCTGGTCAAGGGCGAGTTCGGCCCGAAGGACCGGGTGCTGGTCCGGGTGCACTCCGAATGTCTCACCGGCGACGTCTTCGGCTCGCAGCGCTGCGACTGCGGCGAGCAGCTCGAGCGCGCCCAGGAGATGATCGCTGCGGAGGGCCGCGGCGTGATCCTCTACATGCGCCAGGAAGGGCGGGGCATCGGGCTGCTCAACAAGCTGCGGGCCTACGAGCTGCAGGACCAGGGACTGGACACGGTGCAGGCCAACCTGCGCCTCGGTTTCAAGGCGGATCTGCGCGACTACGGGATCGGCGCCCAGATTCTCGCCGACCTCGGGCTGCGACATCTGCGGCTGATGACGAACAACCCCAAGAAGATCATCGGACTCAAGGGCTACGGGCTCGACGTGGTGGAACGGATTCCCATCGAGGTGCGGCCGCAGAGCCGCAACAAGCGCTATCTCAAAACCAAGAAGGCCAAGCTCGGGCATCTGTTCGAGCAGGTCTGAGCACCAGCCATCACGCAGTCGACGGGAGGAACCATGGGCACGACATTCGAGGGCCAGATCGACGGCAAGGGGCGGCGGTTCGCGATCGTCGTCTCCCGCTTCAACGACTTCATCACCGGGCGGCTGCTCGAGGGCGCTCGCGACGCCCTGGTGCGCAACGGCGTCGCGGCGGGCGACATCGATGTCGCCTGGGTTCCCGGCGCGTTCGAGATCGGCTTCGCGGCCCAGGCGCTGCAGCGCGGCAGCGGCAAGAAGGGCGCGGCGCGCTACGACGCGATCATCTGTCTCGGTGCGGTCATCCGCGGCGCGACCCCGCACTTCGATTACCTGGCGGCGGAGGTCACCAAGTGCCTGGCGCAGATCATGCTGGAAGGTCCCGCGCCGGTGATCAACGGCGTGGTGCTGGCCGACACCGTCGATCAGGCGGTCGAGAGGGCCGGCGCCAAGCTCGGGAACAAGGGGTTCAGCGCCGCGCTGAGTGCGCTGGAGATGTCCGACCTTGCCGCCCGGCTCCGCGCCTAGCACGGGTGCCGGCCCCCGGCCGAGCCGCCGCCGGCAGTCGCGCGAGTTCGCCCTGCAGATCCTCTATCAGCGCGACGCGGGCGGCGAGCCCGTCGAGGCGGTCATCGCCTCGTTCTGGGAGAGCCAGGGGGTGGCGCAACCGGACATCCGCGCCTTTGCCGAAGAGCTCGTGCGCGGGGCCGAGCGCCAGCGCGAGTCGATCGATCAGCGCATTCTTGCGGCCTCCGAGCACTGGGACCCCGCTCGCATGGCGGCCATCGACCGCACCATCCTGCGCCTGGCGATCTTCGAGCTGCTCCACCGCGATGACATACCGCCGAAGGTCACGATCAACGAGTACATCGAAATCGCCAAGAAATTCAGCACCGAAGATTCCGGGGCGTTCGTGAACGGCATTCTCGACCGCATCTGGCGCGAACAGGGTCCGGCAACGGTCGTCGGCGCTCCTTGAGCGAGCGCTGATGGGCTTCGCGTCTCTGCTTGCCGGGCAGCAGCGGCAGGGTGTCTCTTTCCTGCTGGGAACCCCCGAGGAGAGCGCCGTGCTCTTTGGCGCCCCGCCGCCGAAGATCCCCCACGGCGACCGCGACGCCGCGGGGAGAGAGCGCATCGCGGTCGAGACCAGTCTGCAGCTCAGGGACGCGTTCGTCCGCTGGCTCGGCGGCGCCGCGAGCGGTTTGCGCCAGGGGCACGCGATCATGCCCGGCCCCGGCTCGCCCGAGGAGGCCGCCGAGCGCGCCTATCTCGAGGCGCTCGAGGAGACGCTGCGCATGGTCGCCGCGGCCGATCGCCGGCAGGGCCTGGCGAACATCTTCTGGCTCGCGCACAGCCGCGAGGTCGCGGAGCAGATGGACAAGCACTTCAGCGGCCCCGAAGCCGTTTCGCAGATCCGCTATCAGATCCATCCGCTGCTGTGCGGCATCATGCGGCGCGCCGACGAGGGCTCGCGGTCGGCGGCCGGGCGGCCCCAGCGGGCGCTTCACGATTTCCGACGCGGCGAAACCTGGAACGACGCCATCGTCCGGACGGTCATCGAAGACCAGCTCGCGCTCACCGAGACCGATCCGCGCACCTTCGACCCGGCGCGGGTGCTGGTCCCCGGCAACTGCCGTTTCCGGATCGGCGCGGCGGCTTTTTCCGAAATCCTGGAGATTCTGCGCACGCATCTGGTCCGCGCGGTCGCCGCCGGCGACCGCGGGGTCGGCGGCCTGCTCCTGCGGGTCGGCGGCCTGCCCCCGCCCACCCCCGCGGACGCCGTGGAGTCCTGGAACCGGCTGGTTTTCGCCGATGCGGTGCGCGAGTACCTCCTGCACGATCTCGAAGGGGCCGTCACCCAGCTCCTGCGCAGCCGCACCCTGCGCCGCGAAATCACCGCCGAGCGTTCCTGGAGCGACCTGTTCGAGGATTTCGCCGAGGTCACCCGCTGTGTCCGTCGCGCCGAAACGGTCCACCTGCTGCGGTGCGCCCTGGAGTTCAAGTCGGGGACCCTCGATAACCAGGAGACCCGCGAGCAGTTTCTCGAAGGGCGGCTCTACCGTTTCGGCCCCGCGACGGTTGTCCAGAGCGGCGTGCGCACGACCACGATTCTCTTCGCCGACATCCGGGGCTTCACGCGCGCCTCGGAGGGCGCCATTTCGGAGGGGGACCTGGCGCGCGAACTGTATGAGGTCTTCGATCCCGCGGCGCTGATCGTCAGGCGCTTCGGCGGCGTGATGGACAAGTACCTCGGCGACGGTTTCATGGCCACCTTCACCGGCAGCTCCCGTCCCGGCGAAGAAGCGCTCGCGGCGGTGCGCACCGCGATCTCGCTGCAGCAGGTGCTCGGGCGGATGCGCCTGCTCGGGCGCACCTGCTTTCGTCTCGGGATCAGCCTGCACACCGGACGAGTTGCAGTCGCCCGCTTCCTGATCGACGAGCAACAGGCCTCGACGACGATCATCGGCCGGCAGGTGAACACCGCCGGACGGCTCTCGGCGTCGGAGGGCGATCTTGCCGGCGCCCGGGAGACCCCCGGAGCGCGCGTCGTGGGCGAGGTCGCGATCGACGGCGCGGGGCACCTCGTCAATCACGGCATCGTCGTGAGCGGCCCCCTGCTCGATGGACTGCGCAAACAGCTCCCCTTCGAGCCGTTCAGGGAAGGTGGCATCGAAGGCGTGCGCTGGTACGACGGCGATCTGCTGCTGTGGCTGCACTTCGGCTATGTCGGGGAGGTGCGCTTTCGCGGTCTGGAGGCCGCGATTCCCGTCTACAGCCTCGGCTATGCGGCTGCGGGCAGTAGGGGCGGGCAGTGAGCGCGGGGGATCCGGTGACGGGCCGTGCCGGCGTGGTCGCCTGCCTCGGGCTGACCAATGTCGGGAAATCCACACTCATCAACCGGCTGATCGGCCAGAAGCTCGTCATCGTTTCGCCCAAGCCGCAAACGACGAGCCGCCGGCTGCGCGGCATCGTGAACGCGCCGGGAGGACAATTCGTCGTCGTGGACACCCCCGGCCTGCATGCCGCCGAGCAGGCGATCAATCGCGGTCTGCTGGCCGAGGCGCGGCGCGGGATCACCGGCGCCGACGCGATCCTCGCCGTCACCGACCCGACGGGTGCGGATCACCCCGCCGAGGATGCCCTGCTGCGCGAACTGGTGCGTGCGGCGCGCCTGCCGGCCGTTCTCGCCGTGAACAAGGCGGATCTCATCGCCCCGCGGGTCCTGACGGGGATCGTGGAGCGCGAGCGCGCCACCGGCGCCTGGTCCGGGGTGGTCGGGATTTCGGCGCGTACGGGACGCAACATTGCGGCCCTGATCGACGCCGTTCTCGCCGTGCTCCCGGTCGGCGAGCCGCGGCATCCGGCGGAGATCCTGAGCGACCAGCCGGAACGCGAGTTCTTCGCCGAGATGATCCGCGAGCAGATCTTCCACTCCCTGCACCAGGAACTGCCCTACAGCGTCGCGGTCGTGATCGACGAAGTCAGCGAACAACCGGACCCGCACCGCTACACCATCCGCGCGACCCTGTACGTCGAACGCGACTCGCAGAAGGGGATCATCATCGGGGCCGGCGGCAGCGGATTGCGCCGGATCGGCGAGCGGGCCCGTCTGGCGATCGCCGATCTGACGGGGGCGCCGGTCTTCCTCGGCCTCTGGGTCAAGGTGCGCCGCAACTGGACCAAGGACGAGGCCGCGCTTCGCGAGTTCGGCTTCTCCCGGGAAGGCTGAGCGATGCAGCTCATCAGCGAGCCCGCCGTGATCGTCGCGGTCGCGCCGGCCGGTCCGCGCGAGAGGCTCCTGACATTCCTCACGAAGAATCAGGGGGGCGTGCGGCTCTATGCCAAGCGACTCTCGCGACGGGTGTCGTCGACTACTTTTTTCGAGCCGCTCCAGGGGGGCGAACTGGTCTTCCGCAGTTCGCGGGAGAGGAGCTTCGGTCGCCTCTCCTCGTTCGTGCCGCAGCGAGTCTGGCCGGGAATCCGCGCAGACTTCGACCGCACCGTCCATTCGCTGGCTTTCCTCGAACTGCTGACGATCTGCATGACCGAGGGTGAGACGCAACCTGAGCTGTTCTCGCTGCTCGTGGACTTTCTTAACCGGCTCGAGACCGAGAGCCGCCCGGGTCTGGCCCGCATCATCGCCACGTTGAGGCTGCTCGCCCTGAGCGGTTTTGCGCCGAACCTGCTCTCCTGTGTCGGCTGCCGCACGGAGGTCGCGGCCGGGACCGGCGTGCTGCTCTCGCCGGAGGGGGGCGGCGTGGTCTGCCGCACCTGCCTGCCCGCGCGCGACGAACGAACTCTGCCGGTCACCCCCGGGGCACACGGGTTCATGGTGCGGGCCCTCGCGCTCCCCGAGGGGCAGGCGCGGCGTCTGCGGACGACCACGGCCACCGAGCGCGAAATCTCGCGCCTCCTCGATGCGTTCATCGAGGCGCGGACCGGCGTCCGGCCGCGCAGCGGCGCCTTCATCGAGAGACTGGGGGTCCTCCGGTGATTGGCCGGGTCCAGCAGTTGTTCCGTCACTTGCGCGAGCGCACCCGGCGGCACTTCATCACCGGACTGCTGGTCATCGTGCCCCTCTGGCTGACCTGGTACGTGCTGGCATCACTGGTGAAGTGGATGGACCGGGTCCTGGCCATTTTGCCGGCTGCTTATCGCCCCGAGGCGTGGCTGCCGTTCCCGGTCCCCGGCATCGGGGTCATCCTGACGCTGCTGGTCATCCAGTTCGTCGGGATCATGGGCGCGAACCTCCTCGGGCGCTCCTTCGTCCGCGAACTCGAGAAGCTGCTTGGGCGGATCCCGGTCGTGCGCGGGATCTATGGTTCGGTGCAGCAGATGCTCCGCCAGCTGGTTGCCGTGGACTCGAACAAATTCCACAAGGTGGTGCTGATGCGCTACCCGGGAGGGGAGGGGCTTTACCGCATCGGGTTCGTGACCGGAGCGCGGGAGACCAGCGTTGGGGGCAAACAGCCGGCCGAGAGGCTGCTGCACGTCTTCCTGCCGAACTCGCCGAACATCGCCACCGGGCATTTCTTCATGGTCGCCGAAAGTCAGGTGTTCGATACGGACATCACGACGGAGCAGGCCTGCCGGCTGATCATGAGCGGCGGGCTGGTGGGACGCGACGAGATATTCCATCGCGTCCCCTGAGAAGTCGGATCAATTCAGAAC
>JANOHV010000253.1:0-2829 GCA_031406795.1 Candidatus Rokuibacteriota bacterium | reverse complement strand
CGTGGCTGTCCTTGCATGCGCTCGGGTACTTGAGATTTTTTTCGATATCCTTGAGAAGGCCAAGGACATCCTGCACCGCCATCGCATCGAAAAATTGCCGGTTATCGACCGGGACGGGAAGCTCGTCGGGCTGATCACCATCAAGGACATCGAAAAGAACCTCAAGTACCCGAGCGCCTGCAAGGACAGCCACGGGCGGTTGCGGGTCGGCGCCGCAGTGGGCGTGGGGCGCGACGCCGAGCAGCGCTGCGCGCAGCTGGTGGAGGCCGGCGTCGACGTCGTCGTCGTCGACACCGCTCACGGGCACTCCCAATCGGTGCTGGACACCGTGCGCCGGCTGCACCGCGCGCACGGCAGACGCGTCGACCTCGTCGCGGGCAACATCGCCACGGCCGCCGCGACGCGGGACCTGATCAAGGCCGGCGTTGACGCGGTCAAGGTCGGCATCGGCCCGGGGTCGATCTGCACGACCAGGGTCGTAGCCGGCGTCGGCGTTCCCCAGATCTCGGCCATCATGGACTGCGCGAAGGTCGCCCGGGCGGCCGGGGTGCCCGTGATCGCCGACGGCGGCATCAAGTTCTCCGGCGACATCGTCAAGGCGCTCGCCGCCGGCGCGAGCACGGTCATGATCGGCTCGCTGTTCGCCGGCGTCGAGGAGAGTCCCGGGGAGAAGATGTTGTACCAGGGGCGCAGCTACAAGGTCTATCGGGGCATGGGCTCGATCGGGGCGATGGCGGCGGGGAGCAAAGACCGTTATTTTCAGGAGGACGAATACAGCGAGAAGAAGCTCGTCCCCGAGGGCGTCGAGGGGCGCGTGCCCTTCAAGGGGCCGCTTTCCGACAGCGTCCACCAGTTGCTCGGCGGGTTGCGCGCCGGCATGGGCTACTGCGGGTGCGCGACGCTGGATGAGCTGTGGACGAAGGCCCGCTTCGTGCAGATGACGAGCGCCGGACTGCGCGAGAGCCATGTGCACGACGTCGATGTCACCAAAGAGGCCCCCAACTACCGCCGCGAATAGGGCGTGAGGCGCTTTTCCGCGCTGGCGGCGTTGCGCTTCCTCGTCCCTCCCTGCGGCGTACGGCTCGTACGCCTCAGTCGGGACTCGTCGCGCGCCTTGCCAGCACGAAAAATCGCGCTCACGCCCCCGTCACGGGAGATTTGAGGAGAGGATGAAGAAAGCACCGGGAAAGACAGCGAAGCCAACTGCGCGGGATCTTCACGCCGAGCGGATTCTCATTCTTGATTTCGGTTCGCAGTACACCCAGCTCATCGCGCGGCGGGTGCGCGAGCAGAAGGTGTATTGCGAGATCTGGCCGTGCACCGCCGCCGACGCAGCCGTGCGCGCCTTCCGCCCCCGGGGCATCATTCTCTCGGGGGGGCCCGCCTCGGTCTACGAACCGGAGGCGCCGCTCGGGCCGCCGGGGGTGTTCGATCTCGGCGTGCCGGTGCTCGGCATCTGTTACGGGATGCAGCTGATGGCCCATCGTCTGGGAGGTGTCGTGGCGAAGGCCGCCGGCCGCGAATATGGGCGCGCCCACCTGGCAATCGCGCGAGCCACGGAACTCTTCAAGGGGTTCGGCGGCAGGGGGCAGGCGCGGGAGGTCGTCTGGATGAGCCACGGCGATCGCATCGAGCGATTGCCGCCGGGGTTCCGTCCGATTGCGAAGACGGGGAACTCCCCTGTCGCCGCGATGGCCGACCCGGTGCGGCGTTTCTACGGCATCCAGTTCCACCCCGAGGTCGCGCACACCCCCCGCGGCCGCGAGCTGCTCGGGAATTTCGTGCACGGGGTCTGCGGCTGTTCCGCCGCCTGGGACATGCACTCCTTCGTGGACTACGCGATCGCGCAGATCAGAAAGACCGTCGGCCCGAAAGGGCGGGTGGTCTGCGCGCTCTCCGGCGGCGTCGATTCCGCCGTGGCCGCGCTGCTGATCCACCGGGCGATCGGCGAGCGGCTGAGCTGTATTTTCGTGGACAACGGCGTGCTGCGCCGTGGCGAGCGCCTGGACGTCGAACGCACGTTCCGCGATCATTTCCACCTGAATCTCGACGTGGTGGACGCGGCGGCGCGCTTCCTGGGGAAGCTCGCCGGGGTGACCGACCCCGAGCGCAAGCGCAAAATCATCGGCAACGAGTTCATCAAGATCTTCGAGGAGGAGGCCGGACGCATCGGCCAAGTCGATTTTCTCGCGCAGGGGACACTCTATCCCGACGTCATCGAATCGGTGTCCTTCAAGGGCCCGTCGGCGGTCATCAAGAGCCACCACAACGTCGGCGGTCTGCCGGAGCGGATGCACCTGAAGCTGGTCGAACCGCTGCGGGAACTGTTCAAGGACGAGGTGCGCGAACTCGGTCTCGAGCTCGGCCTGCCCGAGCACATCGTCCGCCGCCAGCCCTTCCCGGGGCCGGGGCTCGCGATCCGCATCCTCGGCGAGGTGACGGCGGCGAATCTCGAGCTGCTGCGGGGCGCCGATGCGATCATCCAGGACGAGATCGAGCAGGCCGGCCTGACCCGCAAGATCTGGCAGTCCTTCGGCGTGCTGCTGCCGGTGCAGTCCGTCGGGGTCATGGGCGACTCGCGCACCTACGAGAAGGCGATCGTGCTGCGCGCGGTGCACTCGCTCGACGGCATGACTGCCGACTGGGCGAAGCTCCCCGACCGTCTGCTGCGCCGGATCTCCAACCGGGTCATCAACGAGGTCAAGGGCGTGAACCGGGTGTTCTATGACTGCACGTCAAAACCGCCCGGCACGATTGAGCTGGAATGATCCGTCTGCGCGGGCAACTGGTCAGCTTGTCCGACGATGAAGCTCAGGCCGTCCGCAGCCA
>JANOHV010000209.1:0-6076 GCA_031406795.1 Candidatus Rokuibacteriota bacterium | reverse complement strand
CGCAGGATCGACATGCTGTTGTCGGGCACCTTGACCTTGAAGCAGCTCTCGACGCACAGCACGATCTCCAGCGCGTCCAGGGAGTCGAGCCCGAGCCCGGAGCCGAGCAGCGAGACATCCTCGTGGAGATCTTCCGGAGTGTAGGGCAGGTTGAACCGCTTGATCAGCTCCGGTTTGAGCGTATTGATGATCGCCGCCCGGCGATCGATGAGCCCCTGAAAATCTTCGTTCCCCATGGTCCCCGTGATTTCCTCTCGTGCCGTTATCCGCGAAGCGTCATGTTGTTTCCCGTAATCGGTAAATTATGACCGATATTCGTCAGATTATCAACGGATCTGATTCGATTCTTTGACGCAAACCAGGAAGAGGAGGGGAAAGGTGACGCTACCCCGCCCAGCCGTTGCGGAGCACCACCGAGAAGTTGTAACCGACGTCGCTGCTCGCTACTGCCATGATCAGCCGGGGGGCGGCCTTGAGTTGCCGGCCATCAAGCTCTGTGAGGCCCGTCTTGGCCGGCCAGAGGTTCGTTCCCTCCTTGAGCGCCTGGAGGGTCGCGGCAAGGCTGACCAGGATCGAAGCCGACTCGATGAAGCCGGTGGCGGCTGTGGCTCCGGCAAGCGGCAGGTCGGCAAACCGGTCGCCGAAGACCTTCCGGCAGGCCTCCAGCACCTTGATGTCCTGACGGTTCCCCTGGGGCGCCCAGACCAGCAGGTCGACCTGGTCGGGCGTGGCCGCGGCCCGGTCCAGAGCCAGTTCGATGGCCCGGCAGAGCCCTTCCGGGTCGAGGTTCGGCTCCAGAAAGCCCCCGGTGTCCATGGTCATCCCCTGGCCCAGGACCTCGGCGAGTATCGGCGCGCCCCGCTCCAGCGCCGCCGCCGCGGCCTCCAGCACGAGCGCCGCGGCACCCTCGCCGAGGACCTTGCGCTTGCTCTCCTCCGGTCTGATCCGGAACTCCTCCTCCTTCGCCCCCTGATAGAGAAAATCCATGGTGTCGTAGTTGTAGTAAGTCTGGGGGTAGATCTCGTCGGACGCCGCGGCCACGACGGCAAGCGCTCGCTCCTCGGCGAGCGCCTCGTAGGCGTAGGCCAGGCTCTGGAGCCCGGCGTGCGGGCCGGCGGCCAGCGTGCAATTCACCCCGCGGAGCTGGAGCGACGCCGAGACCCAGCCGGCCGTGGAGTTGGGCACGATGTTGGAGAAGCTGCTGACCTGCCCGGTGCAGGTGTCGCTGCCGAAGACGCTGTCCATGTGGGCCGTCTCCGCGGTGCCGTTGCAGACCCCCATCGTCACGCCGACCCGATCGGCGTTGGCCTGGCCGACGCGCAGGCGGGCGTCGTCGAGGGCGAGCTTCGCCGCGGACACCGCGTAGCGGCTGATGTCGTTGAGCGACGAGAAATCCAGGCGGCGGTCGACGGCGGCTTCGCGGAACGGCTCGACCATCCCCGCCATGCGCGAGCGGATCTGCGCCGGCAGCGGGAACCGCGTCACCGGCGCCACGCCGGTGCGGCCCTCCCGCAGCGCCTCGAGCAGGCGGGCCGTTCCGATCCCGGCCGCGGTGACCGTCCCGAGACCGGTGATGACCACCCGGCCGCAGCGTCGCGGCCGGGGGGGCGTCGGGTGGTCCCAACGGGTCACCACGACGGCGGCGTTGTTGCCGCCGAAGGCGTAGTTGGCCGACACGAAGGCCGGGTAGTCGGCCGGGCGCGCCTCGTTCGGCACGTAGTCGAGCGTGCATCCCGGGCGGGCCTCGCCGAAGTTCAGCGTGGGCGGGATGAAGCCGGCGTTCATGGCCAGCAGCTGACAGGTGGTTTCGAGGATGCCGGTGGCGCCCATGCAGTGCCCGAAGAAGGACTTGGTCGAGACCACCGGCACGCAGTGTTCGCCGAGGAACTTCTGGATTCCCTTGGACTCGGCCCGGTCGTTGGCCTCGGTCCCGCTGCCGTGGGCGTTGATCGCGCCGATCTGCTCGAGCGGCAGCCCGGAGTCGGCCAGCGCGTCGCGCAGGGTCCGGTAGACGCCACCGCCGCGCGGGTCCGGGCTGGTCGGGTGGTAGGCGTCGGCGGTGGTGGCGTGGCCGGCCAGACGGCCGATGAGGCGCGCCTTGCGCAGCAGCGCCTGCTCCATGTTCTCGATCACCCAGAAGCAGGCCGCCTCGCCGATGTTGATCCCGCAGGGCTGGGAGAAGGGGGCCATGCGCCCCGGGGAGGTGGCCTTGAGGGCGTCGAAGCCGGCCATGTTGGCCACGCAGAGCACGTCGGCGCCGCCCACCAGGACGGTGTTGAAGTGGCCCCGGTTAATCAGCAGCTGCGCCAGACCGAGCGCGGCCGTCGTGGAAGAGCAGGCGGTCGTCACGACCCAGGCTTCGGCGCCGAGTCCGAGCGCGTTGGCCATGGCCTTGCCGAACCCGTAGAACTGGGCCTGAAGGTTCATCCGCTCGTCGAAGGCCGTCCCGCTCTTGCCGTGTTTCCAGGCGTACTCCGCCTCGCCGGAACGCAGGCCGCCGTTGCAGGTGCCGAGCACCATCGCGATGTCCGAACGCGGCGCCCGCGGGTCGGTCGCCACTCCGGCGTCGCGCAGGGCCCGCCGGGCGGTCACGACGGCGAAGCGCAGGTACGGATCGTCGAACTGCGCCAGTTCGGGGTCGTCCAGCCCGAGCGTCGGGTCGAGGGGCACCTCGCCGACCAGGTTGGAGCGGAAGAAGCTGGCGTCGAACCGGGTGATCGGCACGATGCCGTGGCGGCCGGTGCGCAGCGATTCGGTGACGGTCTCCGGGTCGTTGCCGATCGGGCTCAGCAGGCCGATCCCCGTGATCACCGCCTGGTTCTCGACCCCCTGCTGCCGCAGCGGCTTGCCGACCACTTGCCGGCCCTCCTTCCAGGTCGCCGGCTCCAGGTGCGTGGCGTGCCGCTCCTTCTGTCGCTTGAAGAACTCCCGCCAGACGAGCAGAAACTCCTCGCGCAACTGCTCGGGGGTCATCGCCAGCGGGCGGGTGACGACATGGGCGCCGTTGTAGTGGGACCAGGTGCGGTCGATGATCCGCCCCTGGCGCTCGAGGCGGTCCCAGAGCGGCGTCCCCGGGTACGGGGTGAAGAGGAAGAACTCGGCGGTGCGGATGCCGGCGGCGTCGAAGAGCTCCAGCACGCGTTCGCCGATGTTCGGGCCGTCCCAGTCGCGGCCGATGGCGCAGGAGGCGAAGAAGCGCGCCCCCCGGTCCTCGATGGCCCGGACCAGGTCGGCCAGCAGGCGGCGCTCGCGCTCCTCGCCCTGGAGGGCCTTGATCGACACCGGGTCGACGTTCATCGTGCAGTAGAAGTTGCGCATGCCGGCCTTGACGGCCAGGTCGAGGAACGCCGGGTCGACGTTCAGCGCCATCGTCGAGGAGACGAAATACTTCTTTCCCAGCGGCTCGAGCGCCCGGAAGAGGGCCTCGGCGTACTCGCGCGTGCGGCGCTGCGGGAAGAACAGGGAGTCGTCGGCGAGGTAGACGTTCTCGTGCTTGAGGCCCCGGATCTCCTCGACGACCTTCTCGATCGGGCGGAAGCGGATCCGGTTGCCCATGTGCGCCGGGATCGCGCACATGTGGCAGCCGTAGGAGCACCCCCGGGTGACCTGCACCAGGTCCTCGTCCCAGTCGTAGGTCTCCACGCCGTAGAAGACCTCCCGGCGGGGAATGGGCATCTTCGCGAGGTCGAAGCTGTGGCCGCCGTGGTACTTCGGCTTGAGCATCCCGCGCCGGGCGTCCTCCAGGATCAGCGGCCAGGTCGGCTCCCCCTCGCCGATGTTGACCGAGTCGGCGTGCTTCAGGCACTCCTCCGCCATGAACGACGGGAAGAAGCCGCCCATGATGACCTGGCGTCCGCGGGCCCGGAAACCGTCGGCGATCTCGAACGCCCGGGTCGCCTGCGGGGTGAAGCAGTTGATCGCCACCAGATCGGTGGGGGCGTCGTAGTCGAGCGGCATGCCGCCGTTGTCGTCGACGAACTCGACCTCGATATCGGCCGGGGTCAGCGCGGCCAGGATCGGGATGCCGAGCGACGGCGGGGTGGTGAAGTTCCCGAGGAAGTAGTCGACCAGGCCGGAATCCAGCTCCGGGAGGCCGGAGAGGAACTTCTCGAATCTCGGATAAACGAAGGTGACTTTCATCGCGGTTTCAGTATATGCCCTCCGGCGGCGCGGCGCCCGTATCGGCCCGCGGGGCTGGAGGAAGCGACACTGAATACCTCACCGGTTCGCCGGTGTCAAGCAGCACCGGGTCAGGCGCGGGAACGTCGCGGGGGATTCCTGGCGGCCGTATTTCGACCGGCCCGGATGAATGCTTTCATGACGCGACCGCGAAACCCCTCGAACAGGGCCTTGTCGCGGTCGACTTCCCGGTAGAACTGGTCATAGCAGTGGTGGTAGCCGGCCTCGAGCCGTTCAGGGGACATCTTCGCCGGCCGGAAGACCGCGTAGTTCCCGTTGTACTTCCCCCAATCCAGCGTCAGGACCCGGTTCTCCGCTGTGTACTTTTTGAACAGCCGGGAACCGGGGAAGGGTGTGTTGATGATGAATTCGGGCACCTGCAACCCGGATCGACGGCAGAATTCCAGAGTCCGGTCGAAAACCGACTCGTCGTGGTCGTCCCAGCCCAGCGCGAAGGTGGCGATTACGACGATCCCCAGGTCCATCAGCCGCTTCAGCGAGGCGCTCCGGGTCTCCAACTCCTGTTGGGTCTCGCGGCCGGTGATGGCCTTGACCGTGCCGTAGATGCCGCACAACCCGCTGCGCACCATCAGGTCGAGCGTCTCCGGATCCGCCGCGGTTTCCTCCGGGGCCAGCAACCCGATCCAGTCCTTCTCGAAGGGGATCAGCGCCTCCAGCGCGCCGCGCGTGAACGCCTTGTTGCCGAGCAGATTGTTGTCCGTGAAGAAGATGATGCCGCCGGTAGGCGCGATGGAGGCGAACTCCGCGGTGATCTCCGCCAGCGGCCGGTTGCGGAAGAGCGGCCCCTGCGTGATCGGCACCGTGCAGTAGGCGCACCGGGAGGTGCAGCCCCGCGACAGTTCCACCGATTCGATCCCGACGGGAAAAGGGCTCTCGTAGGGGTAGATGTGCGTCTTCAGCAGGTGTCGGGGTACCGGCGCCAGGTTGTCGAGCCGGGGGAACTGAGCGTGGCAATAGGTCTTCTGCGGCGTTCCCGCCGCATAATCGGCCAGGAACCGGGTCCACAGGCCCTCCGCTTCCCCGATGAAGACCGTGTCGGCGTGTTCGGCGCACTGCTGCGGCATGATCGTGGCGTGCGTGCCGCCGAACACGACGTATTTTCCCCGTTGCCGGAACTGCGCGGCGATTTCATACGCCCGACCGGCGGCCGGCGTCAGGAAGGATAATGCGACGACATCCGCATCGGCGTCGAAATCGATGGCGGAGACCGTTTCGTCGGTGAAGGAGATCGGAATCGCGGGCGGCGTCTCGCCGGCGACCCGCAGGATGCCCAACGGCGGGATGTTGTAGTTGAGCTTGTACAGTTTTTCCCAGCCGGCCCAGATGAAATAGATCTTCATGCCTTTTCCCCAGCCGCGCGGAGCTCTACCACCGGGGCCGATCATAGCACCGATGTTGACTTTCGCCGCCAGCGGCGGGAAACTCAACCGGTGATGAGCCTTACGCCCCTGGCCGCCTTCATCGGCTACCTGTTCTACTTCTCGGGCCACGTGATCTTCACCGTAATCGTGGTGCCGGTCTACTTCGTGCTGGCGCCTTTTCCGGGGCTGCGGCACCGGTTCATCCACGGCATCTTCCGGTGGTATGTCTATTTTCTCTCCCGTGTCTACCTGCCCTTTCTCGGGGTCTACCGCGTCCGCGAGCTCTCGGGTCTGGAGCGGGCCCGTTCCGCGGGGCCGGCGGTCTACGTCGTCAACCACCGCAGCCGCATGGACGGTCCGCTGATGTTGTCCGCGGTGCCCGACTCCGCGGTGATCATCAAGGCCGCCTACGGCCGCAACGTGCTGTATTCGGGCTTCGTCAAGTACATGGATTTCATCAGCGTGGAAGCCGGCTCGCTCAGCTCCCTGACCACCGCCGTGCAGCGGGCGCAGGG
>JANOHV010000187.1:0-3407 GCA_031406795.1 Candidatus Rokuibacteriota bacterium | reverse complement strand
GAAAGCTTATCGGGGGAGGTCAATGCAATGAAAAGCGGAATACTGAGGATATTTATTTGCATCATCACCCTGTTAGCACCAATGACTTTAATCGCGGCGGATAAAAATATCATCGCAAGCAGCAACAAGAAAGAAGCCAATAGCGGCAGAAGTGGATTGATCGGAAAGTACATGGATTTTGTTGATAGTAGTCCGCTTAATCCCATGAATATGAAAGGGAGTGGCGGAAGACTTCCATCGCCCGTTACTGTCTCGAAGCGGAGAAGGAGGTGCCTTGGGCTGAGTTAATGGAACAGACATCGAGGCAAGGCGGCCGCTCGGCAGCGTATTTGTATTTGGGCGTCCAAGGCGATTCCAGTAGGGAACAGGCAAACACCAAGGGGGCAACAATGTCGAAAAAGTGGCTCGTACTGGCAAACCTACCCATATTTATTGCTATTCTTTCTCTGACTGGACTGTCATACGGGGCTCCAGGCCAGATTGCATCGTCACCCCTGGATGAAGCAGGGGTGGTTATGGACAGAACCGATGATCAGGAACCTCTTCAATCGAGAATGGCTGGATTGACGTTGCCCGCCGGCGCTCAGTTCGCGAGCGCCGCCAAACCCGGCCTCTTCGAGGATCAACGAGGCAGTGTGGGTAGTCAATCTCAAACCAAGGAGTGGGAGGCAAGAACTCTTCGGACGCTCGGACTTGCAGAACTCGCGGTCGGCATGGGGACTGCCACAGTTGGAATCCTGGTGATGAGCGACTCCTTTGGCGCTGGGATAGTCCCCGCGCTCGTTGGAATCGCCGTCACTTACCTCGGCTACACGGACTTGAGCGCGAGTCGGCGCTTCTTCTATCCTGATTCCCTGCTTTCCGAGGATTCTATGAAGAAGGAACTTTTGAGTGGCACCGACTCAGATCCTCGGAACAAATCTAATCTGGTTTTTGCAATGCAGATGAAATTTTGACGTTAGCGATATCGTTGTTGGACTGATGTTGGATTTAGCCCCCGTCGTTCGCCCTGGCGGGGGCTTTTCTTTGCACTTGTGGTGGTTATGAATTGAAGTGGATTGGAGTTACCCCGCTTTCGTGGACGGGTAAGGGGTTTGATCCGGTCAAGCGGTAAGAGCATACCTTCTTTCGAACTCCAAGGGTGAGAGGTAACCGAGGCTAGAGTGACGGCGGCGCGTGTTGTAGAAACCCTCGATGAAGTCGAAGACGGCCATCCGCGCCTCGGCCTGAGAGCGGAACTTGGTGCGATCGAGCAGCTCGCACTCCAGGGTGGCGAAAAAGCTCTCGGCGGCGGCGTTGTCGAAGCAGTCGCCCACCGATCCCATCGAGGGTCGCACCCCGGATTCCCGGCAGCGCTTTCCGAAGGCGATCGAGGTGTACTGGCAGCCTGGTCCGAGTGGTGGATGACGTCAAGAGGGCGGCGGCGCCCGAGAGCCATATCCAGTGCATCGAGAACCAACTCTGTTCGCAGGTGCGTCGCCATGGCCCAGTAGATGACGCGGCGATTAAACATGTCGAGAACCACCGCCAGGTAGAGAAAGCCGGCCCAGGTCGGAATGTACGTGATGTCGGCGATCCATAGCTGATCCGGCGCGGTCGCCGCGAACTGACGGTGCACCAGATCCTCGGCAGGGCGCACGCGCAGGTCACGAACCGTGGTGGTGACCCATTTGCGCCTGCAGACGCCGCGCAAGCCCGCAGCACGCATCAGACGAGCCACCCGCTTGCGGCCGACCCGCCAGCCCTGTTCCCGGAGGTCCTCGAGAATCCGGGGCGATCCGTAGGTGCCTCGGGAGCCGGCATGCCAATCCTTGATCGCCAAGGTGAGTTTCTCATCCTCGATCCGTCGTCGAGAGGGCGGACGGTGATTCCACGCATAGTAGCCGCTGGGGGAGACGCCCAGAATCCGGCACTTCGCGGCGACTTTCCATTTGACCTGGTTAGCTCTCACGAACTCGAAGACTTCGGGGGTATCGAGCCGGTCTCCCGAGCGAACCAGGCTGCTGCTTTTGCCAAGATTTCCCGCTCTTCACGGAGCCGGCGGCATTCCCGGCGCAGCTTGACCAGTTCTTCCCGCTCGGCCGTGGTCAGGCCATCCTGTCGCCGCCCGCTGTCGCGGTCATCCTGCTGCAGCCAGTTCCGGATGGTCTGGCCGGTGGGTTCGAACTCCTTCGCCAGCTCCTCGGGGTTCCTCCTCCCGGCCCGGGCCAACTCCATTATCCAGGCACGGTACTCTGCGGGGTACGGCGGCCTTGTCTTTCCTCCCATGACGAACACCTCCTGTCCAAACCGTAAGGTGTCCACCAAAGCGGGTCAACTCCAGGCCAAAGAAGGCTGCGAGACCGCCGTCGCCTTCTTCATCTCCCTGGTGTCGGCAATCCTGGGGAAGCCCGTTCTCGATCGAACTGTCGTCCTTGGCGAGATGAGCGTGCAGGGAATGTTACTCAAGGTCGCCTCGCTCCCCGAGCGCATGCAGCTTGCCGTCGAAGCAGGCGCCAAGCGCATCCTCATCCCAAGCGAGAACAAGCGCGACCTCGCCGAAGTCCCGGACGCCATTCTCACCGCGATCCAGTGGCAGTTCTACGACTCACCAACGAAGGCGGCGATCATGACCATGGGGGATGGGGTGAGTGCTAGCGCTTTCCATACAACTTCTGGATTTTCCGTCCATTATTTGGAAGGTGCGACTCAGACGCACTCTTGTTTTTCCCCTTTTCAAAGGGCAATACTTGTAAAATCTAACCATCAGTCAGTCCGGCATTAGATGGCACGTTGTGTGCGTATTCAGTTTTCTGAGGAGGAGACCATGATGAGGAACCGATTTACACATTACGCTTTGATCAAGACAACTCTTTTGATTTTGGGAATCCTTGCAGCTAGGGCAGTTCCCGTATGGGGCGGGGAAGACCCGCGAGACTCTCAAACGTCGACTTCGTCGGCAGGAGTGCCAGCGGCGGCCACGGCCCAAGATATCAAGCCGCCACTTCCGAAGTGGACGGCACTATACCTGCAAGACCCAGCGACGCCTGACATGGTCGCTGCTACGATCCGAAATGACACTGCGAAAGTTTTGGAACTCGTGTCCCACCGGCGCAACGTCGATGAACGAACGCGCGAGAAGCAGACCGCTCTGATGTTCGCAGCTGGCCTTGACCATGCCGACATGGTCAAGCTGTTGCTAGACAAGGGGGCAAAGATCGAAGCGCGGGATGACCGTGGGGAGTCTGCGCTGTCACACGCCGCGATGAAAGGAAAGAAAGCAAGCCTCGTCGTGCTTCTGGAGCGAGGTGCCGACACCAGTGTTGCGGACACCCTTAGCTTCACACCGCTGATGCTCGCGGCGGCGTTGGATCACACCGGAGTTGTCGAGGCACTTCTCGCGGCTGGCGCCGCTATCGACGCCCGCG